>NZ_JAUYVV010000006.1:0-173933 GCF_030689165.1 Oceanobacter sp. 4_MG-2023
ACTTGACCCGTCAGGCCTGCAAGTCGGCTTCGTGATTCGAAACCATCCGGTAGCCCAGAGTGAGCACCGGATTAAATGAATGTCCCCTATAGTACTAGTTGTTATTTCAAAAAGATCAAACATATTATTAATCAAAAACAGCGGCTTCCAATACGGCACCAGTCCAATAATCATGGCAACCCAAACAATAAATGACCGTCAAAATAGCACCGCTGCGCTGCTGATTATCGCCGTTACCCCGAATGAATACCGATTAACAGGCTTTTTCAAATCAATGATTGATCTGGCTGTTTGATTGGTCTGATCGATGCTCCTAGAATTTTAATATTTGCACGATCCTACGATTTGATAGAACTGACACGAAGGGAAGACGACGATGAGATTGATGAACTTTTTTGGATTTGGCCACGATCATCAAGATGCTATCCATGCCAGGGAAGCAGCCAAGAGAGCCAGTGTATCGCTGGATATTGATGTATCCATTGCTGCGCACGAAAACTGGCTGACCCGGCTGGAAACCTATATCTCCGGTCACAGTCACGAAACACTGGATCCAACCCATGCTGCTTGTGACGACGAGTGCGAACTGGGCAAATGGATTTATTCCGATGGCGAAAAGTACCTCGGCCAATACGCAGCGTTTAATGACCTGAAAGCAACCCATAAAATGTTTCACTACAAGGCATCATCCATCATCAGCCTGGTACAGGCCGACAATCATTCTGATGCGGAGAAAGAACTGGCCGGAGATATCCACAAGCTGACCCTGAAAATTCGTCAACGTCTGCAAGACCTGAAATACATCGACTAGCCCATTGCCGGCTCAGACCCACAGGCACTGACGACAGCAGCCAGCAGTGCCTGATTATTACCCCTCCCGATTGGCCTTCCCCTGTTCACAACACGTCCCCAAACACACCACGGCCCAAAACAGCCAGTAACCCGCTGACACTCCCGTCATCACGACCCACAAACCAGCAACGGTTGGTTCTGTACTTGGACATACAACACCGTCATGATCAGGACTGACGACCATTGCCCATCAGACACGTTATGAACTATTGGCTATTTAAAACAGAACCGACAGCGTTCAGCATCCAGGATCTGGCATCGCGACCGAAACAGACAGAGCCCTGGGACGGGGTACGTAATTATCAAGCCCGCAACTTTCTACGTGATGAGATACAGCCGGGTGATCAAGTCTTTATTTACCATTCCAGCTGCAAGGAAATTGGCATCGCCGGGCTGGCGGAAGTGGTGCGGGCTGGCTATGTCGATCCCAGCCAGTTTGATCCCGAATCCAGATACTACGACCCGAAAGCCACGCAGGAAAAGCCGCGCTGGTATCAGGTCGACATCCAGCTGGCGCAGGTTTTTCCACGGGTGTTGCCGTTGCAAGACATCAAGGCCATGCCGGAGATCACCGAGTTGGGGCTGATAAAAACCGGCAACCGTTTGTCCGTTATGCCTGTCAGCCCCCGTGAGTTTGATATTTTGCGACAGCGAGCCAGCTGACAACAGCCAGCCCTCCGAACAGATCCAAACAACACAGACAATCAGGAGTACTGATGAAAATCTACGGCGATAGCCAGTCCGGTAACTGCTACAAAATCCAGCTGGTATGTGCGCTGCTGAATATCCCGCATCAATGGGTCCGGATGGATATCCTGGCCGGTGATACCCACTCCCAGGCCTTTTTACGCAAAAACCCCAATGGCAAGATTCCGGTCCTGGAGCTGGATGATGGTCGCACCCTGAGTGAATCCAACGCGATCATCAACTACCTGGCAGCCGGTTCCAGCCTGTTACCAACGGATACCTTTACCCTGGCCAAGATGCAGCAGTGGCAATGTTTTGAGCAATACAGCCATGAGCCCTATATTGCCGTTGCCCGCTTTATTGCCAAATATCAGGGAATGCCCGCCGAACGACAGGACGAATATAGCGCCAAACAATCGGGAGGTTACCGGGCCCTGGATATCATGGAACAGCAACTGGCCGTCACCCCCTGGCTCTGTGGCGACCAAATCACTAATGCCGATATCAGCCTCTATGCCTATACTCATGTGGCACATGAAGGCGGCTTTGAGCTTGACCGCTATCCCGCCATTCAGGCCTGGTTGCAGCGTCTGGCCGCAACACCCGACTGGATTGCCATGGCATGATATGAACCAATAACCGCTGCCAATATCCCAGACAGACCATTCAGGAGATTTCCATGTCAGGCTATCCAGATACTTCGTCTTCCAAGCCCCCTCGCCCCCCCTTGTCACCACTGGACGATGATGCCAAAACCCAGGCACTGATTGCTTATTGCCTGTTAGGTGCCGGCTATTTTACCGGCGTGTTCTGGGTGATTGGTGGCGTCTGGGCCATGGCCAAAATCAGTGATTTTCAAGGCTCTCTGTTTGAAGACCACTTTGCCAATATCATCAAGGTATTCTGGTGGGGGCTGGGCATGATGGTGATAGGGATTGTGACCTCTTTTATTATTATTGGCTGGCTGATTATTATGGGGACTTTTATCTGGACGGTATTCAGGATTGTCAAAGGGTTATCCCAACTGACCTCAAACCGGTCCTACTCAGGGCGTGACTGACCGGAGTACCCCGTCTGTCAAAGCGCCAGATACACCGTAGACAGCAGCCAAACACAGCCGCTGTATCAAGCCGGTATCGTTCTGCAGTTGACAGCCCACTTGGGCACCCTATGATGACGGAATCATAATAGTCAAAGGACGCAGTCTTGAACGAAGTTCCCTTAAGTGTGCTGTTTGGCATACTCGCGGTACTGATCATTTTTTCAGGATTCTTCTCCAGTTCAGAAACCGGCATGATGTCGCTTAACCGCTACCGGTTGCGGCATATGGTGAAAAACAATCACAAGGGCGCCAAATTGGCCGCCAGATTACTCGAAAAGCCCGATCGTCTGATTGGCACCATCCTCACAGGCAACAACCTGGTCAACTTTGCCGCAGCGGCACTGGCGACTATTATCAGCCAACGACTATGGCCCGATAACCCCGATCTTGCGGTATTCGTCAATACCATCCTGTTTACTCTGGTGGTACTGATTTTTGCCGAACTGACACCCAAAACCCTTGCGGCGATTGCGCCGGAAAAAATTGCCTTTCCTGCGTCTCCCATCCTGCTGGGACTGCAGTGGCTTCTGCACCCCTTTGTCTGGTTTGTCAATGCCATTGCCAACAGTCTGCTGAAGCTGATTCGTATCGACGTCCACAATACCCATTCCGATCATTTGAGTACCGAGGAGCTGCGCACCGTGGTGCGGGAAGCCGGGTCAATGATTCCCAAGCGTCACCAGCACATGCTGTTAAGCATTCTCGATCTCGAAAAGATGACCGTGAATGACATCATGGTGCCTCGCAACGAAATTTTTGGTATCGATCTCGATGACGATATGGATATCCTTATCGAGCAACTGCGTACCACCCAGCATACCCGAGTACCCATCTACCGGGGCGATATCAATAACATCATTGGTATTCTTCATGCCCGCTCCCTAGCACGGGTAATGAGTCAGGGCGAATTCACCCGCGAAGACATCGAAACAGCAGCGCGCGAGCCGTACTTTATTCCGGAAAGCACCCCACTTCACACCCAATTGTTCAACTTTCAGAGCCACCAGCGCCGTATTGCTTTGGTCGTTGATGAATACGGTGATGTACAAGGCATTTGCACACTGGAAGACATTCTTGAAGAAATCGTCGGTGAATTCACCACCGATGTGCTGTCGACCAGCTCCCCCGATGTACATCCCCAGGAAGACGGGAGTTTTATTGTCAATGGCACGGCCTTTATTCGTGATGTGAACAAGACCATGCACTGGGACTTGCCGATCAATGGTCCAAAAACCATTAACGGTCTGATCGTCGAAATTCTGGAAAACATCCCGGAATCTCCGGTCTGCCTGCGTATTGGCCGCTATCGTTTTGAGATCCTGCAGCTCAAGGACAATATGGTCAAGGCCGTCAGAGTCACTCTGGACAGCCCGCGTAAAGAACCCGTCACGTCATAACAAACGTCTCCCGGTGGCACTCTGCCACCGGTCGGGTGCAGCAACAGCTACCAGCTATCAACTGACCTTTTGCTGCAGTTCGGAACCATCGTCCCGGATCACCCAGCCAATAAATCCAAACACCGGAATATTCATCAGCAAACCATACATCAGCGGTACAATGGCCAACTCGGGTTGATGCAATATCGTTAACGCCACCATCATCGCCGTTCCTGCATTCTGCACGCCGACTTCCATCGTAATCGCACGACTGTCTGATGCATTCAGAGATAACTGCCGGGTAATCACCCAGGCCAGCAGTAACGCAGACACACTTAACGTCATGACCGCGACGCCCGTCAATGACACCATTTTTTCAACAACGCCCCAGTTGTCCACCAGTAACAACCCAATCACCAGTAACATCAGGAAGGTCGCCACCAACTTGACCTGTCGCTCGGCCTGCATCGCCAGCCGCGTCCAGAAATGGCGCAAGGTCATCCCCAGAACAACCGGTACCAGTGTCACAACCATCAACTGAACAATCATTAGACCAACAGGCAAACCAAACTGGTTGATCTCCGCACCGGCGAATTGCATATACACAGCAAATAACACCGGCAAGGTAAACGGCACCAGCAGGCTCGTCATCGCCGTCAAAGAAATACTCAGCGCCACATTACCGCGCGCCAGGAAAGTCAGCATGTTGGACGTGGCACCACCAGGGCAAAGCGCCACCAGAAACAGGCCGGCACCGGCCATCAAGGGTAATTTGAACAACACAATAATGATCAGGGCAATGACAGGTAACAAGACTATCTGCAAGAACAAGCCTATCAGGCACACTGTTGGCTGACGCCACACCGCGACAAAATGCTGACGGGTCAACCCCAACCCCATGGTAAACATAATCAAGGCAAGGACGATGGGAAGGATGACAGGGGCGACCAGCTGCTGCATATTGATTCTCTTTGTTATTCACGATCAGATTGATATAAGTGCCACTCTAGCCTTCATTCAATTAATCCAGAAGCCACCTGACTCAAGGTTTTGTTATAAGCTCTGCATTTCTGCGGCCTGATAACTCCGCGCAACCATACTCCGATAACAGCCCCATATTCTGAGGAATCCCGCGTGTCGTACTGGTGGCTAGCCATTCGCCCGAAAACCATCCCTGCTTCCATTGGCCCGATTCTATTGGGCACTGCACTGGCATCGACCGAGACCCAGCTCAACGGTCTGCTGTTTGGCCTGGCCATACTCTGTGCCGTTGCCCTGCAAATTGCCGTCAATCTCGCCAACGATCTGTTTGATGGCCTCAGCGGTGTCGATACCGAAGCCCGCCTCGGCCCGGCCCGAATGGTGCAATCCGGCTTTATTACTCCGGCGGCCATGGCGGTTGCACTGGCCATTTTTACCCTGCTGGCCACCTTGTTCGGTCTGACACTGGCTGCCCTGACCAGCTGGAATTTACTGTTTATCGGCATCGCCTGCTTACTCGCCGTCTTTGCCTACAGTGCCGGGCCAGCGCCACTGGCCTCCATGGGCCTGGGGGAGGTTACGGTTCTGGTATTTTTTGGCTGGATTGCGGTAATGGGCAGCTACTGGCTGCAAACCGGTGAGTTGACCGTCACCGCCTGGTTGTATGGCACCAGCGCCGGACTGTTCAGTGTCGCCATATTACTGGTCAACAACCTGCGTGATATTCCCACCGACCTGGCCAGTGGCAAACTCACCCTGCCAGCCCGACTGGGAGAAACACGCACCCGGCGGCTGTTTGTTGGCGTTATGATAGCGGCCTTGCTTGTACACCTGGTCGCCGCCTGGCCCTGCCCCTGGCTGATGCTGCTTCCAGCAGGACTGTGTCTGAAACCGGTGCTGAATCTGATTCGCCGTATCGACAGCCTCCGCGGTCGGGCATTAAACAGCCTGCTGGCCCAGACCGCGCAAGCGGGGCTGATTTATTGTGGCGCCAGTGCCACCCTGCTGATACTCCTGGCATCACCATAAATCGCACCGCCAACGGATTACCCTCACCATCGAGGGTGAACCTCCTCTCTGTACCCGCTACAATGTCGCCCTTTGATTTCCACCCGTTTTTCCACCGGTAGCCCTTTCCATGACAAACAGCACTCGCAAAATTCTGGTCACCAGCGCCCTGCCCTACGCCAACGGCTCCATTCACCTCGGCCATCTGCTGGAATACATCCAGACCGACATCTGGGTTCGCTTCCAGAAGTCCCGTGGTCACCAGTGCACCTATGTTTGTGCTGACGACGCCCATGGCACCGCGATCATGCTACGCGCCGAAAAGGAAGGCCGCTCACCGGAAGACCAGATTGCTGCCGTCAAGGCGGAACACGAAGCCGACTTTGCCGCTTTCCAGATCGGTTTTGACAACTTTCACAGCACCCACAGTGAAGAAAACCGTGAGTTGTCCTGTCAGATATACACCCGTCTGCGCGACAAGGGTCACATTGCCGTACGCTCGATCAAGCAGGCATTCGACCCGGAAAAAGAAATCTTCCTTGCCGACCGCTACATCAAGGGTGACTGTCCCAAGTGTTCAACGCCAGACCAATACGGTGACAACTGCGAAGCGTGCGGCGCAACCTATACACCCGCAGAGCTCAAAAACCCGTACTCCACCATCTCGGGCGCCACACCGATTGAAAAAGAGTCCGAGCATTATTTCTTCAAGCTGCAAGATTTTGATGCCTTTCTGAAGGACTGGACACGCTCCGGCACCCTGCAACCGGAAATTGCCAACAAGCTGGCTGAATGGCTGGACTCCGGTTTGCAAGAGTGGGATATCTCCCGTGACGCTCCTTACTTCGGCTTTGAAATTCCTGATGCTCCAGGCAAGTACTTCTACGTCTGGCTGGATGCACCGATTGGCTACATGGCCTCGTTCAGAAACCTTTGCAACTCCGACGCCGGTCAGGCCCGTGGCCTGAACTTCGACGACTACTGGAAAGTTGGTTCCGACGCTGAGGTGTACCACTTTATCGGCAAGGATATCGTCAACTTCCATGCCCTGTTCTGGCCAGCCATGCTCAGTGCAGCAGACTACCGCACTCCAACGGCAGTCAACGCCCATGGTTTTGTCACCGTCAACGGTGCCAAAATGTCGAAGTCGCGAGGCACCTTTATCAAGGCCCGCACCTATCTCAACCATCTGAACCCGACTTACCTGCGTTACTACTTTGCTGCCAAACTGGGCTCCAGCGTTGATGACTTCGATCTCAATCTCGAAGACTTCGTCCAGCGCGCCAACACCGACCTGGTCAACAAACTGGTCAACATCGCCAGCCGTACCGCCAACTTTGTCTTCAAAGCCGGAGGCAAGCTCAGCGACAGCTGTGCTGAGCCAGCCATGGTGCAGGAATTTATCGACGCCGGAACCCCGATTGCCGCCCACTACGAAGCACGCGATTTCGGCAAAGCCATGAAAGACATCATGGCTCTGGCCGATCGTGCCAACGAATACATTCAGGAAAAAGCCCCCTGGGCCATGAACAAGGAAGAAGGCCGTCAGCAAGAAGTTATCGACGTCTGCTCCGTTGCCCTCAACCTGTTCCGCCAGCTGATGACCTACCTGACTCCGGTATTACCTGAGCTGGCAGAAAAAACCTGCCAGTTCATGAACCTCGACTCCCTCGACTGGGAAGCCCGCAGCAATATCCTGCTGGGCCACGAGATCAACAAGTTCAAACCCATGCTGGCCCGGGCCGAGATGGACAAGGTCACTGCGATTCTGGAAGAAACCAAGGCCGAACTGGCGATCGAAAACGGTGAACAACCAACGCCGGAAACCAGCACGGCCCCGGCCAAAACAAGTAAACAAGAGAAGAAGAAAAAATCCAAAGGGCCTGAACTCAGGGAAGATGGCAACGAAGTGATTGCCGACACCATCGAATTCCCCGACTTCGCCAAGGTCGACCTGCGCGTTGCCCGCATCGTCAAGGCTGACCACGTTGAAGGTGCCGACAAACTGCTGCAACTGACGCTGGATATTGGTAACGGCGAGACCCGCAACGTTTTCTCTGGTATTAAGGCGGCCTACCAGCCAGAAGACCTTGAAGGCAAACTCACCATTATGGTTGCCAACCTGGCACCCCGGAAAATGAAGTTTGGCCTGTCTGAAGGTATGGTGTTGGCCGCCGGGCCAGGTGGCTCCGAGATCTACCTGTTGGAACCCAATGAAGGTTCACAGCCAGGCATGCGAGTGATGTAAATCTGGCAATCGTTCAGCGCCACGCTTCATGTCCCGGCCCAAGGCTGGGGCAGAGTCGTGGCCTGTTCAGCGCAGTCCCATGGGTACCGGACAGGTATCCAGGTATTGCCTCCTGACCTCTGCGTTATAACCAGCGTAACTTGCGAAACCAGACCAACAGCCCCACGGCCAGAGTCGCCATCACTCCCAGCAAAATAAAATAGCCGTTTGCGACTTTCAGCTCGGGGATATAATCGAAGTTCATGCCGTACAAACCGGCCAGAAACCCAAGCGGAATAAATATCGCGGTAATCACGGTGAGCACCCGCATGGTGTTGTTAAGCTGGTGTGATGCAACAGCAAGATAACCATCAATCAGATCACCACAGATGTCATAAAACATCGCTACCAGGCTGGCCAGCCGCTCAAAGCGGTCATGCAAGTCGTTCAGTGTGTGGTCCAGCTCCAGATCTGGTTGTGTAAACAACGCCAGATCACTGGTTTTTAATTCATCGGTGATGCTTTGGTGATAATTAAACACCCGCCGCAATTTCACCAACCGGGAACGATACCCCATTAACTGACGCATCAAGGCGTCAGTGCCCTGCTCGTACAAGGCATCTTCCAGATCACTGAGCTGGTCTTCAAAAGCCAGCACATGCTCCAGGTACATACCGGCGGAGGTATGCATGATGCGTAACGCCAGTTGGGCCGGGCAGCGTTGTAAATGAATGCCGCCATGACCTGTCATCAGCAGATTAATACTTTCGGTCGGCAACGGATGGTAACTGATCAGCAAGCGCTCACTGATAAAAAATGCCACGGACTGGGGCTGGTAGTGCAGCTCACTGTCGAAATGGGCAATACCGCGATACAGAATAAAGACGTGATCTTCAAAGGCTTCGTATTTGGGCGGGTGGCGATCGCGCTGGGCGTCTTCGATAGCCAGGGCATGACACCCCAGGCCCAGTAACAACTGCCGTTCCTGATGATATTTTTCAGCCCCCTCCGACGTCAGGTCCAGCCAGAGTCGGCTGTTATTGTCGCCACACCAATCGTGTATCAGCTCTTCACCGCCACTGAACGACTGGCCGCTGCTGTTGATCATCAGGGTGCGAATCATGCTCTGTCCTGCGACGAGAAAACATTCAACCAAAAGTGGCGTTCAGGTCAGGCGCGTTACATCAACCGCAACACGTAATACCGGATTACTGCCGCCACCATAAATAACGCCACACAGCGGCGTCACATCATAAAAGTCGCGGCCCCAGGCTGTGACAATATGCTGTTCATGGGCCATGCAGTTATTGGTTGGATCGTATTCAAACCAGCCTTCTCCGGGAGCGTATACCGCCAGCCAGGCGTGGGTAGCATCGGCACCCACCATTTTTTCCTGCCCCGGTGGCGGCAGGGTTTCCAGATAGCCAGAAACGTAACGGGCTGCAAAACCTAACGATCGTAAGATGGCAATTTGCAGATGCGCAAAATCCTGGCAAACGCCACGACGGCTTTCAAGAACTTCCTGCAAGGGAGTGGCGATGGTGGTGGACGCCGGAGAGTATTCAAACTCCTGATAGATCTTGCTGGTCAGGTTCATAACGGCAGTCAGTAACGGCGTATTGTCGTCAAACAGACTATCGGCATATTCTTTCAGGGTCTGTGATGCCTTGAGCATCGGCGAGTCCAGCAAAAACTCCCGCGCCAACAAGACTTCCGGTGCCCGGGATGAACTCATCGCCTCCCGCGCATCACGACAGCTGATACCCAGCTCCAGCTCTGGAGCGGCTTTTTGCAGACTGGTACGCACTTCGCTGGTCGAGGTGATCACCAGTTTTTTGTGCGGTTTCTGTATTTCAAAGTGATAGGCATTATTGCCAAAATAATCACACCGGTTCGAGGTAAAAGCCGCACCGGGCAAGACGTCAACACGGGTCGACAGACACTGCTGACGCAGGGTGTCCCGTGGCGTCACGTGGGCCATGTTGTAACAGTGGGAAACCCGACTGTGGTACACATATTCTGTGGTATGACGAATGCGATATAACACTAGATGCTTTCCCAGGTACTGTTAACCAGTTGCTGTGACGCTTCCCGGTGATCAAAGTATTTGTCTGTAATCATTTCACTCAGGCCGCTTAACTGGTCGGCTATTTTGGTCATTTGCTCACCCAGATGGCTGCGTTGGAAGCCGTCAGCCTTGCTGAGCTCTGCCAGTGATGACAGCTTGAGCAAGGTTTCACATTCAAGGATACGACGTTCATCCGCAGACAACTCGTGCATCTGGGTCGGTGTTTTTGGCAACGCCCCGATATGTTGTCGTAATTGCTCAACCTGATACATCAACGAACGTGGATTGGTCGGGTCCATCATCACCAGATCGAGACTGGTCTGAATACCGACACGGGCACGATAACGGCGACGATAGCTGATCAGGGCTTCCAGCGATAACAGCAGTGCCTCACAGAGCTTGCTCTGATCCGACTCCGACAACACCGGAACAATCAGACTGTCGATGGCAATGGCGATCTGATAACCCCGTTCGAGACGCCGTCCCATATCCATAAAGCGCCAGCCAAAGCCTCGGATCATGCTTTCCTGGGTCAGGCCAGACAAGGCCATCAAGGCGGTTACCAAGGGATCGAGGGCTTCTTCCGGTGCCGATGCCAGGCTGCCCGAGAAACTGACCCCCAGCATATTCAGGGCATCACGAATGTCGTTGATGACACGATAGGTATCCGATGACAACAGCTCTTTGGTCTCTTCTGCGCAATAAAGCATGGCATTAAGGTTGCCGGAAATACTGCGTAATACTGAGCCGTTTTCGATAATGCCGCGCAAGGCTTCTTCTGCGGTTTGTTCATCAGTGGAGCGTGACGGTGTGGCAGTAATCATCGATACCGCATGCAGCAACTGATGCTGGGTTATATCACTGATTCGCTCTTCGCCGTTCAACATCATAAAGGCGGTACGCAGGATTCGCAGCGCGGCTTCGGCACGCTCGGCATAACGCCCCATCCAGAACAGGTTTTCCACCACCCGACTGGGCAAGCTGATCAGGTCGGCTTCGCGACTGACCGGCTCATCGACCTGCTCATCATGCACCATACGCTCCGGCTCAGAAGCGATCACCCAGGTGTCCTTGCTCTTGGCACCGGTCTGGTTGGAAATCATGAATGAACGTTCGTCCTGACCGATACGGGTCAGGCCACCGGGCATCACGGTATACGAGGTATCCGTTGCGACGGCAAAGCTGCGCAAAATTACCGGACGTGGTTTCAGCACACCGTCAACAAACGACGGGACGTGGGCGGCTTCCATGACCGGCTGAGCCACATACTGGGTCGGGTCCGCCTCAATCCGGGCTTTCAGCGAGCGGGCTTCTTCTGCGCTCAGCTCCGGGCCGTACAAACTGCGGTTATCAAGATTACGATACACCGGCTTGACCACCAGCTCATGCAAGTGATCCAGCACATACGCCCGATCGTCCTCACGGCCACACCAGTGGGTTTCGACCGATGGCAAACGCAGTTCACGGCCAAGAAAATGTTTGGCAATACCAGGCAGATAACGCAAAAAAACCGGATTTTCGAGAATACCGGAGCCCAGTGGATTAGCCACCACCACATTACCGGCACGCACTACTTCCAGCAGGTTGGCCACCCCGAGACGGGAATCACCCCGTAATTCGACCGGATCACAAAACCAGTCGTCTACCCGGCGCAGCAAGACATCGACCCGGCTCAGGCCATCCAGAGATTTCATCCATAAAAAGCCATTACGGACGACCAGGTCATCACTCTGAACCAGATGAAAACCCAGGTAGTTGGCCAGGTAGGCATGTTCAAAATAGGTTTCGTTATGGGCACCTGGCGTCATCACAGCCACACGCGGTGCGCTGTTGGGTGACAAGGAATTCAGCTTGGTACGTAAACGCTGAAAAAAGGCCGCCAGCCGATGTACATGGCTATCGCGAAACAGGCTAGGAAAAACCCGTGACATCACGTTGCGGTTTTCCAACGAGTACCCGGCCCCACTCGGGCTTTGGGCGCGATCACCCATGGCCATCATCTGGCCATCGGCACCACGCACCAGATCAACCGAGTGCAAAATCAGATCGTGCTCACCGGGTAATTTGATACCGTTACAGGCTCGTAAAAAACCACGGTGGCAAAACAAGGCATCCGGCGGAATCACACCAGAACGAATCAGCTCCCGATTACCGTACAGGTCGCGCAGCAGCAGATTGAACAACTCCGCCCGCTCCAGCAAGCCTGCCTCGATCCGGCCCCACTCTTCACTGCCAATCACATACGGAACCAGATCCATATTCCAGGTGTGAGATGGCGTGCTGGAGTCGCTGTAGATGTTATAGGTCGCCCCATCGTCCCGTAGAATACGCAACGCTTTTGACTGTCGTTCATCAAATAACGCTGGCCCCAGCTCTTTCAGGCTGTCGAGAAGATAGGACCAGTGCGGGCGCAGCTCTCCATTGGCATCGACAGCTTCATCCTGAAGCGCCGGATTATGACGATAGATCAGATCATCGCTGTCTGGCCCGGAGGCCTGTGACATAGTCTGCGACATGCTTGTTCTCGCTGCGGATTTCAATAAATGCTCGTTAAAAATTCAGACCAAAAAAATGGCCGCTTATTAGCGACCATTATGTCAGATTGGGGAAATTGTCTCAGCTTTGTTTGCTCCCCTCAGCAGCGAGGGGAGCCAGCCTGATTTATTTCCGCCGCAAGTCCAGCGTACAAGGATAGTCGTTCGGAGACTCTTCCGGTGGCGGAGCCATTGGACGTGGCTCGCTATGAGGGAAAAACTCCCGAATAGCATCCACATCCGGACGGGGTGAATACTCACCGTGGCTATGATCCAGTGTCGAGAAACGATTGACCCGACGTGATTCCGCTTCAAAGGAGTTCACCGGGAAGGTGTCGTAACTGCGGCCACCCGGATGCGATACGTGGTAGCTACAGCCACCCACGGAGCGACCGTTCCAGGTATCAATCAGATCAAACACCAATGGTGATTGCACGCCAATGGTTGGATGCAACGCCGACGGTGGCGCCCATGCCTTGTAACGCACCCCGGCAACCATTTCGCCATGGCGACCGGTGCTGGTCAGTGGTACACGACGACCATTACACGCCAGTACATAGCGCTTGTTGGTCATGCCATAGACCTTGACCTGCAAACGTTCCACGGAAGAATCCACATAACGGGATGTACCGAAGCTGGAGACTTCTTCACCCAATACATGCCATGGCTCGATGGCCCAGCGTAATTCGATCTTGATATCACCGAGTTCAACCCGACCGTAGTGCGGGAAGCGGAACTCTTCAAACGGCAACAGCCATTCGGCGCGGAAATCGAGACCATGTTCCTGCAGGTCCTGGGCGACTTCCTTGACGTCTTCCCAGACGTAGTGCGGCAACATGAACTTGTCGTGTAACTGGGTATTCCAGCGCACCAGATCATGCTTGTATGGATCTTTCCAGAAACGGATCAGCAAGGCCCGGATCAGCAACGCCTGCACCAGACCCATGCGGCTGTGCGGTGGCATTTCAAAGCCACGGAATTCCAGAATCCCCAAACGGCCTGACGGGCTACCCGGTGCAAACAGTTTATCGATACAGAATTCAGCCCGGTGGGTATTACCGGTCACATCGATCAGCAGGTTACGCATGATACGATCGACCAGCCATGGCAAGGCGGACTCACCTTCCGGCATTTGCTGGAAAGCGATTTCCAGCTCATACAAGCCTTCATCACGGCCTTCGTCCACACGAGGTGCCTGACTGGTCGGGCCGATAAAAGCACCCGAAAACAGGTAGGACAAGCTCGGGTGATGCTGCCAATAGGTCACGAAGCTGCGGAGCAGATCGGGACGACGGAGCATCGGGCTGTCTGCCGGTGTTTTACCACCCAAAGTGATGTGGTTACCACCGCCGGTACCGGAGTGACGGCCATCCAACATGAATTTCTCTGTTCCCAGGCGCGACTCACGAGCCGCCTGATACAGTTCGTTCATGGTATGCATCATATCGCGCCAGTTGTCGGCCGGGTGAATATTCACCTCGATAACACCAGGGTCCGGTGTAACCAGCAATTTCTGCATCCGCCAGTCACGTGGAGGCTCATAGCCTTCGATAATGATCGGCATCTCCAGCTCAGCAGCGGTTTCCTCGATCATGGTGAGCAAGGCAACGTAGCTTTCCAGATACGGCAGTGGTGGCAGGAAAATATGAATCTTGCCACCACGGGCCTCGATACACATTGCCGTCCGTACCAGATTACGCCAGTAGGTTTCGGACTGGTCGTCATCGTCAGTGCGTTGTTGCTGTGACTGTTCGTCCGAGACAACCTGTTCCGCAATCGGCTCCGCAACTGTTGCCGTAAAGTTGCTGATAATGTCTTCGCGACTTTGCAGCGCTTCTGTGGTGCGGAACGGGTCGGCTTCCTGTGGCAGCGGTACTTCTTCTGACCATGGCAGCCCTTGCAATGGCAAACGCAGACCCATGGGTGAATCACCCGGTATCAGCGTAATGCGGCCACGGCGTAATTCCCACACGCTGGAGCGCCAGCTCTGGCCATAAAAGTCCCACTCGACCGGCACAACAAAACCGGTAGGGGTATTCAGCCCCTGATCCAGCACACGAGCCAGACGGCGACGGGCCAGCTCATCCTTGGCTTCTGCAATTTCAGAATCCAGGTTGACCGGCAGGTTCTGTTCTTCAAGCAGGTAATGCAAGCCGTCTTCATACGCCGCTTGCACATATTCGTCAGACAGACCCAGTTTTTCCGACAACAGGGTAGCAAACCGGCCTGCGTCTTTTTCGGTGTGGCCGTAGTCTTTATCGACCCGGGCCAACAGCTCGGGGCGTGTCCACATCGGTTCGTTATCGGTCCGCCAGAACACACCCAGTGCCCAACGGGGAACTTCTTCGCCGGGATACCACTTGCCCTGGCCGTAATGCAGCATGCCTTGCGGAGCAAAACGGTCACGCAATTTCAACAGCAGGGTTTTGGCCAGACTCAGCTTGTGGGCACCCAGGGCTTCGGTGTTCCACTGGGCCGATTCCATATCATCAATCGATACGAAAGTTGGCTCACCCCCCATGGTCAGCCGGACATCGTTTTCTTCCAGCAAGGCGTCGACCTTGTCGCCCAGTGACAGCACATCGGCCCATTCGGCATCGGTGTACGGCTTGGTGACACGAGGGTCTTCATGGAAGCGGGTCACGTCGTTCTTGAAGTCAAACTCCACTTCGCACTTGTCGGTGAAACCATTGATCGGGGCTGCCGATACCGGGTGTGGTGTACAGGCCAGAGGAATATGGCCCTCACCGGCAAACAGCCCGGAAGTAGGATCCAGACCAACCCAGCCTGCTCCTGGCAGATAAACTTCGCACCAGGCGTGCAGGTCGGTAAAGTCTTCTTCCGGGCCGGAAGGGCCGTCGAGTGACTTTTCGTCTGAAGTCAACTGCACCAGATAACCGGAAGCAAACCGCGCCGCCATACCCAGATGACGCACGGCTTGCACCATCAGCCAGGCACTGTCACGACAGGAGCCGAGGTGTTTTTCCAGCGTCTCTTCCGGTGTCTGGACGCCTGGCTCCATACGAATGGTGTAGTCAATCAGCTGTTCCAGCTGGGAATTGACGTCGACCAGAAAGTCGATGGTGCGGCGTTTTTCTGTCGAGATACCAGCCAGAAACTTTTCGAAAGCCGGTCCTTGTGGCTCCAGCTCCAGATAAGGCTGCAGTTCTTTTTTGGTTTGCTTGTCGTATTCGAATGGAAACTCTTCCGCATCTTCTTCCAGGAAAAAGTCAAACGGATTCACAACCGTCATATCGGCAATGACTTCAACCTCTACCGAGAACTTGCGGGTCTTCTCGGGAAATACCAATCGAGCCAGGTAGTTGCCATAAGCATCCTGTTGCCAGTTGATAAAATGCTCTTCTGGCTGAACCTTGAGGCTATACGCTTCAATAGGTGTACGACAATGAGGCGCTGGACGCAGTCGAACCACATGGGGTGACAGTGAAACAGGCCGGTCGAAGTCGTAGTATGTGTTGTGCTGAATCGCAACACGGATAGTCATAACTGCTCCCGAAATAGGAAATCTCTGAATATCATTATAAATGCTGGCCGGCATCGCCAGACCAGCATTTCATTTTCATCCCTGATGCCGGTTGGGACTTCGCTATTGATCCGACAGGAACCAGGTTTTTTGTATCAGGTCATGAACATCTGCCAGTGACAATTGCAGTTCATTCAGATCTTCACGGAAAGCGACATTAAATTCTTCAGCTTCCAGGTCCGCCGCCACTTCGTCACAAATCAGTCGGGTGCGAGCAATCACACCCTCACCTTTAGGCAAACAATCCGAGCTTGCCACGATTTTTTTCAAACAAAATGCAATGGACCGGGGAAACTGCTCATCGCCCAACAGAAACGTGACCACCGGCGTTCCCTTGATGGCTGAGCGCATGGTACGGCGGAACGGCTGGTCGGCATTTAATGAGCGCAGCACATTACCCCAGATAATCTGACGACTGTTAACGGCGTATTCATCATCAGCCACCTGATGGATCGCAGCAATAGCAGCATCCAGGTTACGGGAAGTCATGTCTGCCCGTTCCAGGTTTTGCCCCATCAACAACATGTCCCAGCCTTCGTCCCGGGTCATATTGACGTACAGCAAGCCAACAATTTGCTGGCAGGACTTGATGATGCTCTCCAGGAACTCGTGACGCATACTGCGGTTAATGCCAAGAGACAGATTCTCTTGCACAAACATGCTCAGCTCGTTGACCAGTTCCCAGGCTTCCGCTGGAATCACATCCCGTGTCGTACGGATATTCTCACGAATCGCTCGCAAAGAATTCACTATCGAACAAGGGTTGGTGTCATCACCCAGCAGGAACTTCACCACATTACGCTCATCACGAACGGAATACCGACTATTGTAGTCGTCTTCCAGGCTGTTGATCACAATAAGATTGTACCAGCCCAGATTGACCCGCCGAGGCATGTCAAACAACAGCTTGTCATAAATGCTCAGCAGTCGCGCTGTGCTTTCAACCCGCTCCAGATAGCGAGCGGACCAGTAAATACGTTCTGCAACTTTCGATAGCATTATTCGATTCCTGTTCCTGTATCGACAATCCAGGTGTCCTTGCTGCCGCCACCCTGAGAAGAATTAACCACCAGAGAACCTTTTTTCATGGCAACCCGGGTCAAGCCACCGGTAGTGACATAGCTGTCGCGGGACTGCAGTACAAACGGCCGCAGATCCAGGTGACGGGGTTCAACCTTGTTTTTGCCCACCAGTGTTGGCGAGGTCGACAAGGCCAGCGTTGGCTGGGCAATGTAGTTACGCGGGTTGGCCTTGATCAGATCGGCAAAGGTTTCGCGCTCTTTCTTGGTGGAATGTGGCCCAATCAACATGCCATAACCACCGGACTCATTGGCGGGTTTAACCACCAGTTTGTCGAGGTTCTCCAACACGTGCTGACGCTGGACATCGTCATAACACAAAAAGGTTTCCACATTGGGAATCAATGGCTCTTCACCCAGATAATACTTGATGATAGCCGGAACAAAGGCATACACCACCTTGTCATCCGCCACACCTGCGCCCGGTGCATTCGCCAGGGCGACATTACCGGCACGCCAGGCACGCATCAGACCAGGAACACCCAGCGTTGAATCGGGGTGGAACACTTCCGGATCGAGGAACAAATCATCGATACGGCGATAGATCACGTCGACCCGTTCCAGACCGGCGATGGTTTTCATGTAGACGCAGTCGTCTTCAGTCACCATCAGGTCACTGCCTTCAACCAGCTCGGCACCCATGCGCTGTGCCAGAAAGGCGTGTTCAAAATACGCGGAGTTGTAAATCCCTGGCGTCAGAACCACGACGACCGGTTTTTCGACTTCACGTGGTGACAGGGCGGCCAGGGTCTCAAACAAGTGCTCAGGGTAATCGCCCACAGGAGCAATGCTGACTTTTTCAAATACTTCCGGAATAACCCGCTTCATGATGGAGCGGTTTTCCAGCATATAGGATACGCCCGATGGTACGCGCAGGTTATCTTCCAGCACATAAAACTGGCCATCCCCGTCACGCACCAGATCGGTGCCACAAATATGGGCCCACACACCAAAACGAGGGCTGATGCCTTCGCATTCCTTGCGATAATTGACCGACTGTTTAAGTATAAATTCCGGTACCACACCATCTTTGAGAATCTTCTGATCGTGGTACAAATCATCAATAAAGAGGTTTAATGCCCGCAAACGCTGTTTCAGACCGGCGGCCGTCTTATCCCATTGATTCTTTGAAATTACCCGGGGAAGAATATCAAAGGGCCAGGCCCGGTCGATATTCCCACCTTCTGTGTATACCGTAAATGAAACACCCATTTCCTTAATGGTCGATTCGGCCGCAATTTTGCGCGAATTCACATCTTCATCCGAGAATGATTCCAGATAGGAAATAAGTGCTTCAGCAGGTTCACGCGCGCATCCGGGTGCGCTGAAAAGTTCATCGTAGAACTCGCCCGGTGCGTAATCCTTCCACTCGATAGACATACAGCTCCTGAAATTTGCCATCAGGTTAATGAGGAATTGACGCCAGGCTGGCAAGCACTGGGTCACTCTGAAAAGACTACAAAGTGCTCAAAGTAAACCATTACCCATGCATGACTGCAAGCCGCCACAGAGGCCATTCTGGCGCATCATACGCCATATCAGGCAACCGCAATTAACCCTTGCTACAAAGGCACCAATTCCAGACTTTTAGCGCCCTCGCGCACCATTAATGTGCAGCATATCAATTAATCCGCCAAAACCCGCCTCATAGAGAAACACCCATGCTGCAAGATAGGGCCAGATTTATTAACCAGCCAAATCTGAAGGTAATCTTTTGAACCCGTGAGCATCCGTCAACACCGCCCAGAAACACAGCGAGCTGTTGGCCCTATGGCTCAGGGCAGAGCAGTCTTCACACCATCATTTCATACAGCAGGCCTGGCCTTTGTCAGCTCAGACTATCGTCACAGACTTATTTTTTGACAGACGTTTATTATTTGATCAGTCTCAATATCCTTGATATGGGCAGTCTTCTCCTACAAGAGAGATTAGTGAATTATCAGCACGAATAATCAATAACAGCACGGTCTGATAAAAACACAGTACCAATAAACAATGGCAAGAAATGGCCAATCCATATCAATAACTTTTCCTGATAATCTTTCCGCAATCTCATTCTGTTTAATTCTGAACAGATCATGGCAGGCCATTAAAATAACAAGCCGCCAATAGCAAAAACATAATAACAACCAGAGCGCTATACATCTTTATGCGCATTAGCCCAGCAAAACAGACCGGTTATTCTCCGCTCTGGGGCGTATTTCAAACAGAGGGTGCCGGGGGCTACCGAATGCACCCCGACTTTTGACTTGACCCGTCAGGCCTGCAAGTCGGCTTCGTGATTCGAAACCATCCAGTAGCCCGGAGTAAGGATTAAACAGGTGCCCCCAACAGGTCAGTTATCGTCTCCAGCAAACGATTGTATTCGCCAGAGCCGTCCACGGCGTAGTTGAGGTTCTTGAACAGGCCGGTCAGGCGTGTGTAGAAAGTGCGTACCGCAGCTTTCCTTTGTGAGTCGGAATCCGCATCCATCTGCGGCTGATGAGTCGCTACGGCTTCCATCAATTCAAACAACCGTTGCTGACGATCCATCGGCACCGACACATCCACATCATCGAAGGCATCCTGCTGCAAATACACCATATCCAGCAGCAGCGCTTTCTGTTGCACGATAAAGTCGTCCAGCGTTACCCCCTCTTCACCAGTCACCTGCATCATGCGGCTGACTTCATCACCTCGTACCAGCAGTTCCGACAACACTTCGACCCGCCGCGTCCAACCCGGGGATAAATGGGTATCAAACCAGGGCTGTAACTGTTTAAGGTAACGCGACCAGGAAATCAACGGGTCAACCGCGGGATAAAAGCGCCGATAAGCCCGATCCGCAGACAGCCCCAGAAAGGTTTTGACCGTCCCCAGCGTGGATTGGGTCACTGGCTCTTCAAAGTTACCACCAGCCGGTGAGACGGTCCCTACCATGGTAAAGGTACCTTCAACGCCATCGGTACGACGAATCACCCCAGCGCGCTCATAAATATTGCGAATCGAAGAGTCCAGATAAGCCGGAAAGGCTTCCTCACCTGGAATCTCTTCCAGCCGACCGGAAGTTTCCCGCATTGCCTGGGCCCAGCGCGACGTCGAATCGGCGATCAGCAAGACGTCATAACCCATACTCTGGTAATACTCCGCCAGAGTGATACCCATATAAATAGAGGCTTCCCGGGCAGCCACCGGCATCGATGAGGTATTGCAGAGAATAATGGTTCTATCCATCAGGCTGCCGCCGGTTTTGGGGTCCGTCATACCGGGAAATTCCTGAATGGTTTCAACCACCTCACCGGCCCGCTCACCACAAGCCACCACGATCACAATATCCACATCGGAGTAGCGGGAAATCAGCCCTTGCAGCACGGTCTTCCCTGCGCCAAATGGCCCCGGAATACAACCAGTACCACCTTTGGCCAAGGGGAAAAAGGTATCCACCAGACGAATGGTGGTCGACAACGGCTGGCTCGGATAGAGACGTTCCGCCTCTCCCAGCGCCATCAATCGACGAGAAATCGGCAGTCGAATCGGCCAGCGCTGACTCAGGGTCAGGTTACGACTGCGATGCGGGTCAGCCACTCCTTCAGCCGACAGTGGCGTCAGGCGGGCAACCGGATCGGCAACACTGAAGCTGCCCTCCAGAATCCAATCCAGCTGCCATTCTCCTGGCCAGTCAAACGGCACCATGATCTTGTGCTCAAACCGTCCTTCTGCCACCACGCCGGCAATATCACTCGCCCGGACTTTCTCGCCTTCCTTGATCAGCGGCTTGAAGGACCAGCGTCGAGCCTGATCCAGACCGCGAATATCCACACCCCGCGGCAAAAAAGTGCCGTAGTTGGCCGCCAGTTGCTCCAGCGGGTTTTGCAAGCCGTCGTAGACCATACCCAGCAGACCTGGACCCAGTTCAGCCGACAACAGTTCTCCGGTTTGTAGTACCGGATCACCAATACCAACACCCCGGGTGCTTTCGTAAACTTGCGCGTCGGCCCGGCGGCCATGAATCCTCAGGACTTCGGCTTTCAGCCATTCCTGTCTGCCATCTGCGGTCAGGCGGCCGGGCAAAACAAACACCACTTCATTTTTGGACAATGGCCGGTAGTCTCCAGACCCGGCGACGGTTTCGATGCTTTCTATTGTCACCAGATCATCCTGTACTGCGACAATACGTGCTGTTGCTTGCTGACCTGAGTCCGCCTTTTCTGCGGCTGTCTCCATCGTCATAACGGTGCTCCACTGGCCATGGTCGATGATTGGGTAAAGTTGCTACTGGCTTTGGGGTCAAGAGGGCCTGGCTCAACGGCTGTTACCGCAGCAATGTCCACCGCCACCCAGTCACTGAAACGGGCCTGGGCCTGGGTAGCGTCATAACCGATACGACGATCCAGCATGTCCCATTTGAGGACATACGCCACGACAGCCACCAGGCTGTTGTCTCCAGGCAACAGGTAGCGCCCGGTCAGGATCCAGTTATGCTGCAATAACATCTGTTCCAGCTCCCAGGGTTGATGAGAGCGGATACAGGTCAGCGCTTGTGGCAACCAGGGCTGGGCGACCTCCAGTCGGAACGTTGGCTCATGCCAGTACTGCTCTATGGTCTGACGATAACGACTCACACTCCAAAGGCCGGATGGCGGTGGATCGTTGTCCTGCTGATACTCCCGTCGCCACAGTGCGGCAACCAGCGTCCGGACATCCAGCCGCTGCTGAATCAACGCCAGCAGAGCCGTTGCTTCGGCCCTAGGGCGGGTATCGTCATGCCGCAACGTCTCAAGCAGTTTTCGTTGCCGCAATACCAGTTGCTGGTTATCGCTGGTAATGGGAAGTTCACGCCATTGCAGCAAGGATTCAATACGTGCCAGCAGGTCAGCATCCGGCTGACTTAACAGTCGCAATCGGCGCTCCAGTTTCAAGCGGGAAAGCGGTGTCTGATGACGGCTTCCCCAGCGCTCATGGGCCGGTAAACTCGACATCAACAGGGTGTAGCGATCACGCCAGTCCATTCAGACCCCTAGTGCAAACAACCAACAACTAACGAATAATGCCATCAAGAATGGCGCGAAATCTGGGTTGTAAATAACCCAATAACAACCCGGCAATGGCCCGGTCACTGAGATCCACTTCAATTTTCTCGTCACGCAGTACCAGCGTAATACCATGGTGATCAGCCGAACCGGCGGCCAGGGTCACACCATCGCGCAGCATGTCGATCTGTAACGCAAAAGCCAGATCGGCCAGCGGCCCTTGCATGGCGGACTCCGGTGATCGCCGAATATCATCCAGCGCCAGTATCTGCGGTGGTAACAGCAAATCCAGCTCACTCTCGGCGGGTAATTCGGCCTGCTCCAGTAGCCGTCCTGCGGCGGCCCGTATCAGCTTGGCCAGCAGTTGCGGCTGATCCAGTTGCTGGCGCACCAAGCGCGAAACATCCGCTGAAAAACGCTGCTCCAGCATGGATTTCATATCCAGAACCAGATCCCGAAAGGCGATTTGCATGGCTTCACTGGCGGCCTGCTGCTCACGACGGGCGTCTTCTTTCGCCTCGGCAATCAGCTTGTCGGCTTGTTGGCGAGCATCAGCCAACAAGGCCGCGGCCTGTTGGCGGGCATCGGCCAGAATTGCCTCGGCTTCTGTTTCCCCCGCCTCAACGCCATCCTGACGCAAACGGCTAACCAGTTCGTCAATCCCGGCGGAAACGACGTCACTGCCTGATTGTTTCATCCAATTCCTCCTGCGTTTACCCGTTTATCAAACAACAGATAAACATCCATCAGCCTGTTACTGAGCCGCCAGAGCAGGAATACCGCCCGACAGCACCAGCGCAAAAATAAAGACAAACACACCGAAACCTTCAACCACGGCCGCCGGAGCAATCGACATACCAAAAATCTCCGGCTTCTCTTTTGAAGCACTGATCGCAGCGGCACACGCTCGTCCTTGCCAGATCCCGGCGACCATCAAAGACAGCCCGGATAATAGTCCGATACCAAACAACCCGGCAGCGTTTTCAATACCGACCTCTCGTTGCAAGGTAAACAGCAAGACAATGCCATAAATCACAAACGACGACGGCAACACCGACAAACCGATAAAACGCCCATGGCCACTGTCTGTATCCAGCATGGCACCAATGGCAGCCTGACCAGCCAGACCACAGCCAATCACACTGCCCATACAGCCCAGTGCAATGGGAGAAAACATTCCAATCCAGCCCAGGCTTATGACCAGCTCATTCATCTTCCAACTCCTTTAATTGAAACGGCTGGAAAGCGTAACCTTCACCCGGCTCGCCCCAGTTGTAAAATTCAATAAAATTCAGCCTCAGGCCGTGTACAACACCACTCATCACTCCCAAAGCAATATTCACTACGTGCCCCAACAGCAAGATCAGCACCCCACCAAGCAAGGCCAGCCCACCTTCGGTAGCCATCACCTGTACTGCCAGCTGATTAAATGTCAGCGCCAGTGATACCGACGCCAGCCCCAACGCAAACAGGCGCATATAACTGAGCACATCGCCAAACAGCTGACTCAGGCCCGGCAACACCATCAACCCGCGCAATAGCCGCTGTACGCCTCGTTGCAGCGGACTGGCAGAGGCTGATACCGGCCTGGCCCAGCCAGAACCCACCATAATGGCCAGCACCGCGACAACCGCCAACACCACTACTGTGGCCGAAATACCAATAAAACCGGCCCAGCAGCCCAGTAGTACGACCCCGGCCCAGCCCGCCCGGCTAACCACAAACCAGTGTTCATGGCGGCGATGCCAGGCCAGGCTGGCATTCGCCAGCAGCAGATGCACAACCCCGGTCAGGATCGATACCTTCATCATGGTGTTGTAATCCTCGATATCCATGACCACCAGACTGGTCAGCCAGTTATCGTCCGCCAACTCCACCCCGAAGTACTCGCCCGCCATAACACCCCATACCAGCGCGGCCCCGACCAGAGACAAAAACAGCTGGCGGAGACCGCGACCGGTTTCACTCTTACCCATCGCTTTCCAGCGCAACGCCAATAACCCGCCCAATGCCAGGGCATAACCGGCATCCGACAGAATCATGGCAAAAAAGACCATAAACGACAGATACAGGTGCACGGAAGGATCCCAGGAACGGTAGGCCGGTAACTGATAAAAACGGGTCAGCAACCCGCCAGCAGCAAAACCCGCCAGCGGCTTCAACAAGGTAGGGGGGGATTCATCAGCGGCAGGGTCACTGGCAACAAAGGCAAAACCGGTTTCCCGAGCCAGGGTTGATAACGCCGGCAAGGAAGATACCGGCACCCAGGCCAGCAGCGTAAACACCTGGCCATCCGAGGACAATCGATCCACCACCTGACGCCAGAGTGTGTGATTGTGCGTCCTTGCCTGATGACGTTTGAGCAACAACAGATAACGGGTTAATTCTTCCCGTCGCGATTGCAGAGAATCGAGCGATTGCTCAATGGTTTCCAACGCTTCGGTCAGCTGCTCCAGGGTACGTGAACCCAAATGTTCCCGGGGCACAGGCATGCAGGCCGATGGTGGTTCCGTTGCAGATAACAGGACAACATAAAGATGGCGGCTGTCACGGCCGACCAGCTGCCAGGGGATACCCCAATGAATATCATCCGGATTCTGGCTCTGGTCAGGAAGCCGGATTGCCGCTCCGGCCTTGTAGAGCCGATCCAGCCAGCTGCGCTTGTTCACAGGCAAGCAATAAAACCACAGCCGTACATGGTTAACCCACGCGTCGTCGGGGAAATGAAACTCGCCCCAGGGCAGCATCCGCTGTATCCGGGCCTGGACTTCGTCACGCTGGTCTTCCAGTTGCCGCAGCTGGTGCTGTACGTCAATGGCTTCATTAACGACCGGTTGCAAATGAAAACCGGTAAATTTTTTTAACGGCCGCCGGCGACTTTCCCCTTGCTCCAGAAAACGGATCGCCTGATTCAAATGACGAACCCCTTCCGGCACTTCCTCGCCGCTCTCATGGCCATCAATCAGATGCAGCTGACCAAATGCCTGCAAACGGGCAATGACCGCTTCCTTGTCTTTTTCACGCCCGGCGATGGCCACTTTTTTTAACGCGACGATTGTCATGATCCACCCGCAGCCTGACGTTTGTTTTTAGCTATTTTCGATGTCACTACCGACTCCCTGTCCTTGTCGTCCAGATAGATACCAATACGGCGGATATTGGATCGGGTCTCGGGTATCAGTACCTTGTCGAACAGATTTACCCGCTGGGTCACCTTGCGCAGAGCCGCCGCCATCACGCGGTGTTGCTGCTGCAACAACTGGTGTTTGACGTCCAGAGTCATGCCCTCCTGTAACCATTGTTGCAGAGGTGCAACCCAGTGCGGTTTTGCCATCAGGGGAATGGTGGCCAGATCAAAGTCAATCGCCTCCAGCTCGTTGATCCAGACACCGACGATGTTACGTCGCCGCAGCTGTAAACTCCGCACGGTGCATAATCCCTTTAAATCGATTGAGGTAACCGCCAGCATCGGCATCTGTTCACCAATACGTTGTGCCAGTTGCTGCCGTTGCTGTACCAGCTCCTGCTGCTGCACTTCCACCTGCTTGATGGCTCCTTGCAGCTGCTGGCGTTTCATATCCAGTGCCGGTAAAAAGCGCTGGTAAGCCGCCAGCTTTTGCCGCTGGGCCGACAAGGTGGCCTTCGACAACAGCAAACGTGCCATATCAGACCGTCTCCAGGCTGCCCGCCATCTCGGTCGGGTAATACTTGTCGATCAGTTCGGGCTTCATCAGCAATTGCTCGGCACGGAAACATTGCGCCATCAGCTGCCACCCCTTGTCCAGCGCCTGTTCCAGCGGCATCGACACATCCAGAGACATAAAATGCTGACGAAACAGTTGCCCGTATTGCAGTAGCTGCTGATCGTAATCACTGAGATCAAAGGCCATGGCCTGTTTCTGTTCGGCTTCAACGGCGCCGGAGTAAAGCCGGATCATGGTATTCATCACCTGGCTGTGGTCTTCCCTGGTTTGTTTGCCGATCACCAGCTGTTTCAGGCGCGACAAGGAACCAAACGGATCCAGCTGGCCATCGTGCAAATAGAATTGTCCTTCGGTGATATAACCTGTGTTGTCCGGTACCGGGTGGCTGACGTCGTTGCCAGGCATGGTTGTAACCGCAAGAATCGTGACCGATCCACCCTTGGCATAATCACAGGCTTTTTCGTAGCGACGGGCCAGCTGTGAGTACAGATCCCCCATATAGCCACGGTTCGAGGGGACCCGCTCATTGGCGATACCGATTTCTTTCAGGGCATCGGCGTAGGCGGTCATATCGGTCAGCAGCACCAATACCCGTTTGCCTTCTTCCACCGCAAAACGTTCCGCTACAGCCAGCGCCATATCCGGCACCAACAAGCGTTCGACGATCGAATCCGAGGCCTGGTTAACAAACATAACGGTACGGGCAAAAGAACCCTGATCTTCAAAGGTCTGGCGGAATGAATAAAAGTCGTCAAACCCCAACCCCATACCACCAAACACGATAATGTCGGCGTCGGCCTGCGTACCAATACGGCCAAGAAAGGCGTTGTATGGTTCTCCAGAAACGGAAAAAACAGGAATTTTTTGACTCTCGACCAGGCAATTAAACAGGTCGATCATGGGAACACCCGTACGGATCATGCGGGATGCCAGCACCCGTCGCATCGGGTTGACGGTTGGTCCGCCGATCTCGACCTGGCTGTCAAAATCGAGCGCCGGGCCATGATCCATCGGCTTGCCGCGACCATCAAAGATACGCCCGAGAATATTGGCGGAGTAAGTCACCTGCATCGGATGACCCAGGAATTGCACACTGGCATCGGTCGCCAGCCCTTTGGTGCCATCAAACACCTGCATCGAGACTTGCTCATCGCGGATGTCGATCACTTGCGCCAGACGGCGGGTGGTGCCATCCCCACTGACCAGTACGGCCAGGTCATCCAGCCGCACCCGGGTTGATTTACCTGATTCAGGGGTTGCAACGCGCAACCGCACCAGATCCCCCACAATCGCAACAATCGAACGATAGGACGTACTGTCTGAACCCATTTCCAACCTCCTGAACCCTGCCCACCAAGGGGCGGGTATGTATTACCAACAGATATAGTTGTCACCAGGACAATATCTCTGGGGACATCATCATGACGGGCCTGAAACACATCACCTTGACCCCGCTCAGGATTAAACTGCTTTCACGGAAGTGTCACGGTATTTCATGCGGTAATACGGTACGTCACCCGCACCAGAGAGCCGCCCGACCCTGGCTGGCTATATCACAAGGCAGCCGTCACTTCGTCGCGGTACCACTACGACGAGGTTCAACATATTGCGCCATATGACTGTGATTTTTGACGATCATTACAATCTCAAGGTGATATAAATCAACAAAATGTCACTTTCCTTGCCAATGGCATTTTCCCTATCCCAACACCGGCAAAGAGCACCGGTAAAGAGCACTTCACTCAACTCGCCCTTCGATCACCAGACCATAGGGAGCTGGTTATCGAACCGGCCAGTAACAGCGAGCAGACAGATCGGGGGCTCAGTCTTCCGGCATCAGGTCATTACCCGGATGAAAAGAGACGGGCTGATAAATATCCGTCATACAGCGAGCCTCACCATCCGGTTGCACAATACGGGCGTGTCGACGACTCAGGCCACGCGGTTCATCAACACCGCAGGAATGGGCGATAACCCCGACTTCCTGTACCAGACTCTCGACAAAGTGCTGTACCCGGACGGCCTTGTCCGAAGGTACCAAACCACTCTGCAAATGCTTGTTGTGAGTAGTGATGCCAGTGGGACAAGTGTTTTTATTGCATTGCAACGCCTGGATACAGCCCAGAGCAAACATAAAGCCTCGGGCTGATACCACAAAATCAGCGCCCACACATAACGCCCAGGCGACCCGGTCCGGGGTAATCAGTTTGCCCGAAGCAATCACCCGGATACGTGGTCGCAAGTGAAATTCATCCAGCGTGTCCACCAGCATGGGCAAGGACTGATTCAAAGGCAGCCCCATATAATCCATCAGCGACTGGGGCGCCGCTCCCGTGCCACCTTCGGCACCATCCAGAGTGATAAAATCCGGCGCAGATTGTTTGCCGCGCAACTGGATGGCACGACACAAGTCCCGGATCCAGCCAATATCTCCCAGTACGACCTTGAAGCCCACCGGCTTGCCAGTCACCGCCCGCACATGACCTATCATATCGAGCAAGTCATCAACCGAGCGGATTTCCGGGTGGCCATTGGGGCTTATTGAGGCTTCGTGCAGGGGAATATGACGAATACGGGCAATCTCTTCATTCACCTTGGTAGCCGGCAAGATACCCCCCTTGCCTGGCTTGGCCCCCTGACTGAGCTTGATTTCAAACATGCGTACCTGTGAGTGCTCGGCGATGGCCTTCAACTTGGTATCGTCCAGCATGCCACGTTCATCCCGCACACCGTACTTGGCCGTGCCGATCTGGAACACCAGATCACAGCCGCCTTCCAGATGATACGGAGACAAACCGCCTTCACCGGTATTCATCCAGCTACCTGCCATGGCAGCGCCACGGGACAAGGCGGTAACTGCCACACTCGACAGCGCACCAAAACTCATGCCCGAGATATTCACCAGTGAGCTGGTGGTATAGGGGCTGCGGCAATGCTCACCAATGGTCAAGGGGCCTGAGCTGGCAAAATCCTGCTTCAATGCCGGAAACGGGCTGTTGACAAAGATAACGGTGCCCGGCACATCCAGACGACGGGTAGAACCAAAGGCGATGGTGGTACTTTCCTGTTTGGCGGCGCGATATACCCAGGTACGATCCGCCCGGTTAAACGGCATCTCCTCGCGATCCATGGCAAAAAAGTATTGCCGAAAGAACTCACCCAGGTGTTCAAACAAGTAGCGGAAACGTCCAATCACGGGGAAATTACGCCGGACTGTGTGCTGCGTCTGTCGCACATCCACCACCCAGGCGTAGATCACCCAGGCGCCCAGCAGCAACGCTAATAACGCCAACAGGCCCATCAGGGTTAATACACTATATGCAGCAAGCTCAAACAGGGTCTCGGTCACATCCAGCCTCGGTACATGGTTCGAAAGGAGGCTAGACTAACCTGATGGCACGGCTGAAAAAAGCCATGATCGTTCCATCAGACTGTTCTGGAGATAAAACAGGCAAGGCAATTCAGGTCAGGCGGTGGGCGTGATGTCTCTAACGGCATGGGCCGTGAAATAAACGAATTTACCTTCAGCATCTCCCACTTCTACTTGAGACGGGGACAAGGGAGAATGTTTGATGGCGGCAATATACAGGCTGCGACAGGCCACCAGGCTCTTCTCTATGTCATTAAACAAGGGCAACGAGAAAACAAAGGAGTGGCGCTCACAACCGCGCTCCAGCGCCAATAACAGCCGCGCATCGGTCAACTCACCGGCACGCAAGAAATTGATGTAGCTGATACGGTATTCCTGACCAAATTCATACAGGTAAGGTTCCATGGTTTGGCGGCTTGTACTCATGATATATCCTGCGTCAATGCTGACCAGCGGCCAATAAACGTGTCGGTGCCAACCTGGCCAAAACAACGAAGCGGATACCAATGGATCACACTCACTGACGTCATTCCGGGCATCCGGGCATGGCACAAACACGGTCAACCTCTAGACTTGACGATAGTGGGTCCAATTACGGCCAATACTGGCCAATGCTTCAGATAGTGTAGTGTACCGATACGAAAACGCCTGCTCCTGCAGCTGAAGAGGCAATACTCGCTGCCCCTTGAGCAGCAGGTCCGCCATCTCACCAAACACGATACGCGCCACGGCTGCGGGCATGGGCAACAGTGCCGGACGCTTCAGGCAAGTCGCCAGCACACGGGTAAAATCACGGTTTGTCACCGCCTCTGGCGCCGTCATATTAACAATCCCCTCTGCCTCCGAGGCCAGCAGATGGTTCAGCGCTGCCAGATAATCCTCAATATGAATCCAGGACAAATACTGTTCGCCGGAGCCAATACGTCCTCCCAGCCCCAGAGAAAATGGCGTCCACAAACGCTTTAGCATGCCCCCCTGCTCTCCCAGCACCACACCGGTCCGCAAGATCAGCGACCGCCGCGACAAGGCAAACAAAGGGTGCGCAGCCTGTTCCCAATCGGCACACAGCTGAGCGGCAAAATCTTCGCCTGCCGGGCTGGTTTCAGCCACGGTCTGCTGGGCGGCAGTTCCGCTCAGGGCACCATAGACCCCGATCGCTGAGCCACTGGCCACAACATCAAAGCGCCGACCGGTTTGTATTGCCCACTCGGCCAGACGATTGGTCACACCGATGCGACTCTCGCGCAACGCCTGCTTGCGCGAGTGGCTCCAGCGCTGGTCGGCAATCCCCTCTCCCGCCAGATTGACAAGCCAGTCAAAGGGCCCAACCAACTGATACAAATCATTCACCGCCATCACGCGACCAGCCCATCGTTTAACCACCCAGTCAGGGCGTCGGGTCAATACGGCAATCTCATAGCCTTCCGCGAGCCATCCGTTCACCAGGCGAGAGCCTATAAATCCGCTACCACCCGTTATCAGTATACGTTTGCTCATACTTCACTCCGGAGAAATTGCCTTGTGATCAGCAAGTACATTTATATATACAATACTTATACAATAGTATATCCAAGGCCAAAATCAAAAGCGGATGCAAAAAACAGCCAAACAACACCAATCCCAGCATGATTATTGTTGCTGGCATAAACAGAGATGATGCTGACATGGGCGGACTCCATCCAGAATGACAGCAACCACACCGCATTGCTGAAAGATTCGCCCTCTCTGGGGAATTGCTCACAGACAGCCATGCGTATTTGACGACCGCCTCACAAATGACATCGCCGTTCCCCATGACCGATATGGCATAAGATAAACCAGCACCGCCACCTTAGCCCGGACCAGTCGGTACAATGTACGGCGGTGCTTGTTCACAAGGAGTTAATCGTTCACTACCAGTGATATGCCATTCCTGAAAAGAAACTGAAACAGTATTTTCACATTCACCGGCAACTAATTCTGGCAATCTGCAGAAACTGGTTACATTCTGCGGATATAGAAGATGCTTGGCCAAGCGACAGAGCCGTCGACAAGGCCTTGCTCTATGGACATGGTCTGTATTGAATTTCGCTATCAATCAGGAGGTTGCATTATGCAAACCCGATCTAATAACCACGCCACTATTTTATTGGCGCACGGAAGTAGCGATCCAAACTGGCTCAAGCCTTTTGAACAGCTGACAGGGAATATTTGCGCAGGCATGGCCAAACCCAATCAGATACAGCTGGCCTATATGGAGCTGGCTGAACCTTCCCTCGAGAATATGATTGCTACCCTGTCCAATGACGGCGTCACTCACATTGATATATTGCCGTTGTTTTTTGCTGCTGGCCGCCACTTGCGTCAGGATGTGCCAGAGCAAATAGAAGCCTTGCAACGACAACACCTGGTCAAGCTGACCCTTCATCCCCCAGTCGGCCTCGAGCCAGAAGTCGCCACCGCCATCAGCAATGTAGTAGTGCGAAAACTAATGGGAGAATAAAGAGCCCGGCTTGATGTAGAACACCTTCCATTCAGGGCCATGGTATTTCGATACCTGCCCCTGAGTTTGTCCCTGAACTCCTTATCGACTCCCTGCCTTTTGCCTTTGCTTCCGCCCCGCCAGAATCCGCCTGACAGTCAGGCTGTGCGTTATGTCATTTTGTCTCTTGCACACCAATACTTATACAAAAACCTATGCAAATAACCATAATTGCATAACTTCTATTGACAACAGTGCGGCAATCACCTCAAAATCAAATCTATACAAAAAACCTTAACAAAGGTTATACAAATGACTAATACCCAGCAAACCGCCACTCTCAAAATTGGCATCAGCGCTTGTCTTCTTGGTCAGCCAGTACGGTTTAACGGCGGCCACAAACAGTCACGTTTCTGCACCGATGTATTAAGCCAATACGCAGAGTTTGTGCCGGTCTGCCCGGAGGTCGCAATTGGTCTGGGTACCCCGAGAAAGCCTATTCGCCTGGTCAGTGACAACAGCCATGATACAACCGTACGTGCCTTGGCCAGTGCCGACGCAGAACAGGATGTCACTGAACCACTTAAACAGTATGCGCAGCAGCAAGCTCTGGAGATGAACGATCTGAGTGGCTTTATTCTGATGCAAAAAAGTCCAAGTTGTGGCCTGTTTGGCGTCAAGCGCTATCTCGCCAACGGCCACCCCGAAGGTACCACCACCGGCGTATTTGCACGGGAATTCCGGCGACGTCACCCGCTACTGCCTATGGAAGAAGCTGGAAGACTGAACGATGATGCCTTGCGAGAAAATTTTATGGTGCGGGTATTTGCCTATCAGGAATGGCAAACCTGCCGTGCAGCCGGTATGACGGCCACCAAACTGATCGATTTTCACAGTCGCTACAAATATCTGGTGATGGCCCACAGCCTGGTGCATTACAAGTCCATGGGAAAGCTGCTGGCCGACCTGCACCATGCATCATTGGACGATATTGCCAACGAGTATTTCACCCAGTTAATGACGGCTCTGGCCACCCCCGCCAGCCGTAAAATGCACACCAATACCCTGATGCATTTGCAGGGCTACCTGAAACGTCTGATCACACCAGCAGACAAGGCGGAGCTGACGGAAGTTATTCAACAATATCGCCAGGGCATTGTCCCTCTGGTGGTGCCCTTGATGTTGCTGAAGCATCACCTTAATCACGACAAAACAGTCAACGCTTACGCTCGCCAGCAGGTCTACCTCAATCCACATCCGTATGAAATGGGATTGAGGAACACCCTGTGAGCTCGTCGATTCCTCAGGGCAGCTACCCGATCCGGGAGTTTGCCCGTTGCACAGGGGTTAACCCGGCAACCTTGCGGGCCTGGGAGCGACGTTATGGCCTGATTCATCCCTTTCGTAGCGAACAAGGCCATCGCTTTTTCAGTGAAGAACACGTCCGTCATGTCCGGCGTATCCTCTATTGGCTGGAGCAGGGCTACCCGATACGCCAGATCAGCTTGTTGCTGCTTGGCCATCATGAACATATCGAAGGACATGGCTCAGCTGGCAACCCGGATCACTGGCAGCAACAGCAACAAGACGTGATCGACAGCCTGATGGCACTTGACCTCAAACGTCTCGATGCGCTCTGGTGCAAGGCATTCTCGACCTATCCGATTGCACTGTATTACCAGCATTGCCTGGCACCCCTGCGGCAGCAGTTACGTGCCGGTAGCAAGCTGGACGATCCTATGCTGCTACATACCATGGAACATCTGCTACAGCGCAAGCTGAACTGCCTGTTTTATCAGCAACAGCGCCGGGCCAGCAGCCCCACTCTGTTAATGGCGACCAATCACCCCAGCGGTGAACTGGACGTATTGGTACGAGCCTGCGCCATTGGGGCTGTCGGCCTCCGGGTCGAATACCTTGGTCCGAACCTCACCCCCAATGATCTGTGCCTGGCCGCCTCCGTTCTGGAAGCCAGACAGATCTGGATTCATTTTATCGCGACCACGACCGACCAACAGACACGCTGGCAGCGCTACCTCTCTCGCACCGAACGCAGCAACATTATTACCGGCACACCACCCAAGCATGAGGGTGGCCGACCCAATATGCAGCGTTTACGAACGCCATTACCACGACAGATACAGCACTATGTACTGAACACCGGCAGGGCAACCAATGCGTAACGACCACCCAATCCGCCATCTGGTCTGGTTTCGAACCGATCTGCGCGTACATGACAACCCGGCGCTGCACCATGCCATGCGAGCGGCCAGTAACGCCGATGAATCAGCATCCGTACTGGCGCTGTACTTCGTCACACCACGGCAATGGCAACAACACGGCCTCGGGCAACGTAAAATCCGCCTGATACAGAACGCGGTACATAACCTCAAACAATCACTGGCCAGGCTGGGTGTCGAACTGCTGGTATTACAGGCGGATACCTTCAGTCATAGCCTGCAGCAACTGCAACAGCTGGTAACTGAGCTGGATATTCGCCACGTCAGTTTCAACAACGAATACGAAGTTAACGAAAGCAACCGTGATCGCCACTGGGAGCGCTGGGCCAGGCAACACCAGATTTCGGTTCATCGTTTTCATGACCAGTGCCTGATTCCTCCCGGCGACCTGGCCACCCAAAGCGGCTCACCTTTCAAGGTCTACAGCCCGTTCCGCAAAGCCTGGCTAGCCCGGGCCGAAGGCGCGCAGCTTACCCCGCTGCCTTGCCCAGACGCCTTGCCAACACATACCCGCCCAAGTCTCTCACTGCGCCATGGGCTGGTTGACACTGATTGCTCCCCGGACGCTCTCTGGTTTGACGACGAAGCCAGTGCACATGATGCACTGGAGGACTTCCTGCAGCAGCAAGGCCGGCTTTACCACCAGCAACGAGACCTGCCAGCACTGGATGCCACCAGCCAATTATCCGTTGCCCTTGCACTCGGTTTGCTGTCGCCCCGTCAATGCCTGTTTGCTGCCAGTCAGATGAACAATGGCTTGCTGGCAGGAGGACAGGCCGGTCTGGACAGCTGGATCAACGAACTGACCTGGCGTGAGTTTTACCGCCACTTGCTGGTCGCCTTCCCCCGGCTGTGTCAACACAAGGCGTTCAAGGCAGACACAGAACAGCTGCCATGGCGCGATGCGGAGGCCGACTTCCAGGCCTGGTGCGATGGCCGTACTGGCTATCCATTGGTGGATGCTGCCCAAAAACAATTACTCGCCAGCGGCTGGATGCATAACCGCTTGCGTATGGTCAGCGCCATGTTTCTGACCAAACACCTGCTGATCGACTGGCGTCGCGGCGAGGCTTTTTTTAATCGTCATCTGGTGGATGCGGATTTTGCCTCCAACAACGGTGGCTGGCAGTGGAGTGCTTCCACCGGTGCTGACGGGGTGCCTTATTTTCGTATTTTTAACCCCACCACCCAATCGCAACGGTTTGATGCCAGCGGCCAGTTCTTGGTGCGTTATTTACCGGAGCTGGCCGCACTGCCCGCCGCCCGCCGCCATCAGCCCAATACCCTCGAACGCCAGCAGTGTGGCTACCCGGCAGCGATCGTCGACCACGCCTTTGCCCGTCAGCGTGCCCTGCAAGCTTTCAAGTCACTCAAGATCATGCAGACAGAAATGGAATGACGGAAGTGGTCAAAAGAGAACCACTCATGTCACAGATACTTCACTCACTGGCAGTAAGTTGATATTGATTAACGCTATTATTAGCTCCACCATCAATGTCATTGACCTCCCTATCAATGCACCTTCCATGGACACAGGACGCCGTCATGAAAGCGCTTTCTTCATCCCGACTTCTGCCATTCGTCGCGACAATGTTTGCCTCTCCTCTTGTGGTCGCGGCAACACAAGACGAATTCTCAGAGCCCTCTCTGGCTGATGATCCTGATATTGAGGTGGTCGAGGTACTGGGGGTCACCGAACCGATAACATCGGTCAGTCCGCGCAAATTGTTGCGCGTCCCGGGTGCGGGTAATGATCCACTGCAAGCCATCGAAAGCCTGCCCGGTGTTGTCTTCAGCGGTGGCCGGGAATCCGCCCCCGCAGTGCGTGGCTCGTCACCGGATGACAACGCTTATTACATCGATTTTTTCCCGGTTGGTTATATCTTTCATAGCGACTCGTCGAGCATTCTCAACGACAACGTCATTGATGGTTTTATTCTCGAAGCCGCCGCCTTCGGGCCAGAATACAATGGTTCAACCGCCGCGGTGATTGATGCCAGCTCACGTTCTCCGGATTTTGCCACTCCCCAGGCGGTCATCGATGTCAGCCTGCTCAAGGCCGGGCTTTTTATCGAACAGCCTATCAACAGTGAACAGGGCTTTTATTTATCGGGCCGGCAGAGCCTGTTCCAGTACTATATCGACGCCTTGCTGGACGATGAAGATTTCCAGTTTACGACCTTGCCCGAATATTACGACTATCAGGGCAAGTATGAATATCAGCCCAGTCTTACAGAAAGCCTGGTGGTTCAGGTCATTGGCTCACGGGACAAGGCTGGTCTCAAATTCGACGAAGATTCTGACGAGCTGGCGCAAGACCCGGGTCTGGAGGGTGGCATCAGCTCTGAACGCTACTTCAACAGCCAGGCGATTGTCTGGGACAAGTTTTATGGCAATGGCCTGCAACACCAGAGCGGCCTTTCCCAATTGGAGGAGAAATTCCAACTCACTATCGGCCAGGGAAATTTTGTTGACGTCAAAACCAATGACTACATACTGCGCAGCCAGTTTTCCCAACCGCTGGGCATAAATCACTATTTACACTGGGGAGCTGAGCTGTCCGAATCCCATGCCTCTATCAAAGGCAGCTATTCCGGCCCACCCTGCGACGAGTACAACCCGGACTGCCGCCTTGTTGATGGCGAAGAAACGGTCACCCTCCATGAAAATATCGTTATCACCAGCGTCAACCTCAACGTTGCCGACAGCTGGCAAGCCACAGACAGCTGGACCATAACCCCCGGCGTGCTGGTGGCTCAGGAAGACTATACTGACGAGCTGTTTATTGAACCCAAACTGAGCACTGAATGGCAGGTTGCTCCCGGCTGGAATCTGACAGCCGCCTATGGCCGCTACCACAACTTCCCCGACAACTTCGGCCAATACGCCAAAAACTTTGGTAATCCCGATCTCAAGCTGGAAACGGCAACCCACTACGAAACCGGCATTGAACATGAGCTACGGGATGATCTGCTGATCCGCCTCGAAGGCTACTACAAAACCATGCAGCGGCTGGTCATTGCCCGGGCCGACCAGCAAACGGTTTACCCTGATCTGTCGGATGAAGAATATCTCGACCTGCCCCGTTACACCAACGATGCCAGTGGCGAGGCCTGGGGCATGGAACTGTTTATCAACAAGGACCTGAGTGAACAGTGGTACGGCTGGGCTTCCGTTGCCTGGTCCCGTACCCGCCGCACCAATGAGCTGACCAATGAAGATTTCCGCTACAGCTATGATCAGCCCTTAATCGTCAATCTGGTCGCCAGCTATGATTACAGCGATGTATTGTCCCTGGGCTTCAAATGGCGCTACCAATCCGGTCAACTGGTGACACCGATTATTGGGGCAGAACAAGACGCCAATGACCCGGAGCTATACAATCCGATTTATGGCGCACTGAACTCCGAACGTTTACCGGCTTATCACGCCCTGGATGTCCGGGCCGATCGCAACTTCTTTTACAGCCACTGGGAAATGACCCTGTACGGTGAAATTCTCAACCTGTATGGCCGTAATAATGTCACTGACTATCGCTACAAAAATGCTGATTACAGCGAGCGGGAAGACGTGACTGACTTGCCAACCATTGTTTCTCTGGGCGTCAAAATACGCCTATAGATAAGAACAATGTCTTAACATAACCAATAACGCATGGATATATACACCAAAATAAAGAACAATCGATATTTTTAATCTACCATTGTTCCAGGCTTTGTGGCACGGTAAGGCCCGAAATGCTACTTCAAACGTTATGTGTTCGAAGACCAACCGCCAATACCAGGAGAGCCTAATGCAGATTGGCAAGCGCGAAGAATTTGACCTCAATGAAATGGCGATTTTTGTCCATGTTGTGGACGCTGGCAGCTTCACCGGTGCCGCTAAAAATCTCGGACTGCCCAAGTCCACTGTCAGCCGCAAAATAACCCAACTCGAAGAGCGTCTTGGTGTGCGACTGATCCAGCGTACCACCCGCAGCTTGCGTCTGACGGATACCGGCAATGCCTATTATGGCCATTGCTCCCGTATCCTCAGTGAAATCGAAGAGGCCAATATCGCAGTTACCCAGATGCAGACCACACCAACCGGTACCCTGCGTATTACGGCACCGGTGCTGTTTGGCTCAACGGTATTATCCAGTCTGGTGGCCGAGTTTATGGATCAACATCCCCAGCTCACCATCGACCTGGTGCTGTCTGATCAACTGCTGGATCTGGTACAGGAAGGCATCGACGTGGCTTTCCGCATCGGGCAGCTGGAAGACTCTTCCCTGATTGGCCGTTATCTCGGCGATGTGCGCATGCTGTTATGCGCCAGCCCGGACTATCTGCAACGCTTCGGTACACCGAAACATCCGGATGACCTCGCCAATCACCGACTGATTTCAGCATCACGCTGGCTGCAATGGAATATGACCAGCCCGGAAGGCAAAGAGCTGACGGTACAGGTCAAACCCAAGTTACAGGCCAACGATTTTGCCTCACTGTATGCCCTGACCTTGTCCGGTAGCGGTATTACGCCGCTACCTGTGCTGATTGCAGCACCGGCCATTCAGTCTGGCGACCTGGTACCCATTTGCTGTAACTATCCGTTTGAAGCCAACCCGATCCATACCTTGTACCCGAGTAACCGCCATCTGTCTGCCAAGGTACGCAGCTTTGTTGACTTCGTGATTGATCACATTCGTCCGAACCCGCCCTGGGAAGTGGACATGCCACACGCCTCCAGGGAATGTGAAGTGCCCAAAGTGACCGAACACTAGATTCCGCTCTGAACTATTCCGCACCGCTCAACAAATCATCACCCACCAGAGCAATCATGCCCGGTGGGTGAATCTCCATCTGCCTGTTATAGCAGCAGCAGTTCCTTCGCCTTATTCAACGCCTGAGTGCGGTTTTTCACCCCCAGTTTGATATTGATCTTGCGGGCGTGGGTCTTGACGGTATGCAAGGAAATAAACAGCTGCGAAGCAATGTCCTGATTCGATAATCCCTCCGCAATCTTGCGTAACACATCGTGCTCCCGATCACTGAGCTGGACCCGTACCGGCTCGGTAATCGACGCTTCTGTTTCTCTGGCCGGAGCATACAACTCTGGCAGCCAGGCCTTGAAGCTCATACTGATACCTTCTTGCCGCAACTGGTGCCCGACCTGATTAAAAATATGCTGACTTTCAGCAATCTGATTACGGCCACGTAACGCCGCGGCACGAATCAGCTGAATCAACATCATGATCATTGGGCTGGAGTTACAACGCAGCCATTCATCCACTTCCGCCAGACACTCATTAAAACGGCCACAGACCAGATACAACCTGGCCTGGGTCGCGGCAGCAAAATCCGGTAATAACGGAAACACATCCGGTCGTGACAGCTGCGCTACCGGCTGCCCATCCAGCAGTTCAACCAGACAGCCCTGGGCCCGATGGTGCTTGCCCTGGGAGATCCAGACATTCGCCTTTACCAGAATCAGCCAAAGATAAGTATCAGACTCAACCCCCCAGCCATGCATCAACCGTTCAACCTCATCCAGCATACCCAGAGCCCGGTGATACTCACCGTCAGCGGCGGCCATCATCGCCTGCAAACCATAGCCATAACACACAATGACATCCGCACCTTCGCGACAATAACGACTGCCCTGCTGCAACAACTCGGGCAGGGTCTCGGTTTCGCGACGAGTCACCCACAATAAAAAAGCCCGGTAGACCATCAGTCGCCCCATCGGCACAACCGGGATACGTCCGGGCTTGTCCCGTAGCAGCTGAATGCTGGCATCGACGATATCGAGGCTGAACTCCAGATGTCCCCGGTGCAGCTCGATACGCGCCTGATCAAACATGGCCAGGGCTTCCAGTGCCCAGACGCCATGCTGTCGCGCCAGTTGCATCGCCTGCCGGTTCCAGGCACGGGCATTGTCGAGGTCGGTCTCACCCAGACTCAAATACGTCAACGTACTGCACATCAGAAAACGGCTGCTGTAACGATCGCCCGGCAACCCGGCCAGCGCTTTTTTACACAAATTCATCGCACTTTTGTGCTGTCCTTTCAGTCGCGCCTGATACCCTTGCAACGCCGCCAGGTCGGCCTCATTCAGCAACTGCCGGTGGATCAGCTGGCGCAGCATCGCGTCGGCCCGGCGCTGGCGGTGACTGACCAGCCAGGCCCAACAGGCCAACTGCATCAGCCGTGGCGACCGATTCAGCACCTGCTCCCCTGCCAGCTCACACCAATCAATCAGACCGGCAATATCCAGACTGGCCATCAATGCCTCGGCTTGGGATTCCATCCACGGCGCCAACTCTGCCACCATCGCCGTTTTCTGCGCGTGTTCCAGCGCCCGTACCGGCTGCTGATGCTCGCCGTACCAATAAAAGGCCTGTCGATGCCATTGTTCACGCTGCACTTCCGTGACCGTGGCAGCCACCAGCCGCTGGAACGGTGCCGCAATCGATACCCAGCCACTTTGCTCCAGAGGCTGCAAAAAACCATTCCGTACCAGCTCTTTAATCCCGGCACTGGCATCCTGATGATTCAATCGCCGCAACAAATCCTCACAGCCCTGTTCCAGCACCGACAGCTGCTGTAACAGCAAACGGCACTCTGCCGACTGCTCGGCGACCACGTCACTGAGCCAATAGTCCTGCAACTCAAAAACCCCCAGGCCTGGGGCCATTACATCCAGCGTGGCATAGGCACGGACACAGGCCAGCCAGATACTCATCGCTGCCGGCCAACCGGCCAGGCGGCGATCCAGCAGTGCCCGTTCCTCCGGAGCCAGCTGCAGCCCATGCTGTTCCAGCCAGCGCTGTTGCTGTTGCCTGGTAAAGCTGAGCTGATGCATACCAACGGCCAACATGGATGGGTGCTGGAACACGGCGCAGGCACCTCGGGGAGCGCGACGGGTCGCCAATGCAAGGAAACAAGACTCAGGAGCCCGCCGGATCAGAAGCTGAACCAGTTGCCAGCCAGTGTCATCAAGGTTCTGCAGGTTATCGATACACAGGCACAGCGGCCGGTCGATCAGCGCCAACCAGTTGAGCAGAATGGATTCCAACTGCTCGACAGCGAAGGTCGGAGGTTCCTCCAGAGGCCAGCAACGCCGCACCAGCGCCATGGCTTCTGCCGACCCATCTCCGGCCAATAGTGCCTGCAGCAACAAGGCGGCATCATCCGTCACTTCACAATTGAACCAGAGGACATTCAGCCCTTGCCCCTGCCAGCGCTGATACCACTCCAGCAGATATTGCGTCTTGCCAAAACCCGCCGGGGCATGAATCCACACCAATCCTGGTGCCGCCATATCCAGCGCATAATCGAGACGTTTGATAGATGGAGACAAGGACAAGGGAGGACGTCGCCGGGCCAGTAACAGCGGAGACGCAAGAATATCCACTAACGGTGCAAGTGATGTGTTATCGGAATAGTGTTCAGAAGCTGACATAACGGACTGCTGTGACCATTTGCAGCATTATGGCGAGTTTTGTCGACGTACAGCAACCGCCGTCAACTGCAATGCAAACCATCGCGCCACGTTTGATAACGTGGGCCAACGCTCTCCAGCGACAGCAGCAGCCATGCAGACGAGCAACAACGCAAGCACGTCATGGCGAATGGCGGCAAGCACAACCGGTGCGAAGCCGGGCGGCTTCGCACTCGTAACGATCAGGACTCTGCCGCTGCTTCGTCAAGCAGAGCTTTTAATTCGCCCTTTTCAAACATCTCGGTGATGATATCGCAACCACCGACCAACTCACCCTTAACCCACAACTGGGGAAAGGTTGGCCAATTGGCATACTTGGGCAAATTGGTGCGAATTTCCGGGTTGGACAGAATATCGACATACGCGAACTTCTGGCCACACTCCATCACGGCCTGCACTGTGCGGGCCGAGAAGCCACACATGGGCTGATTGGGTGAACCCTTCATGTACAGCAGAATATCGTTGCTTGCGATCTGGTCTTTGATGACTTCCATAATATCCATGGTGACAAATCTCTCATCAGGTGAATAAGGTGAATAAACAGCGGCCAGATTACCACAATCCTGACTAATCCCGACAGCCGCACTTGGGTTTTAGCGTCCAGCCACTGGCACAGTGGCGGTACCGTAACCACCACCACCCGGTGTATGAATCGCCAAGGTATCGTTCTCTTGCAACTCCAGTCGGGCACAACCGGCGACAGGCAATACCGATAGCGGTTCTCCGGCGGCGGTACGACCGCGCATCACCAGATTGACTCCGCAACGACCGGCATCCCCCCCCTGAATCCCGAAAGGGGCTACCTGGCGGCGGCCACTGATAATATTGGCGGTCATCGGTTCGAGAAAACGGATATGCCGCTCAACGCCCATGCCGCCCGGGTATTGGCCAGCGCCACCCGAGCCACGGCGTAAATGAAAGTGATCCAGCACCACCGGGTAACGTTGCTCCAGCACTTCCGGGTCGGTCAGCCGTGAGTTGGTCATATGACTGTGCACAGCGCTGGCACCGTCTCCCGAAGCACTGCCACCGGCGCCACCACACAAGGTTTCGTAATATTGGTAACGTTTGTTACCAAAGGTCAGATTGTTATTGGTGCCCTGACAGGCCGCCATCAGCTGCAGTGAGCCCATCAAGGTATCAACCAGATACTGGGCGGTTTCGACATTGCCGGAGACCACTGCCGCCGGATAGCAAGGGGCAATAATCGATGCCTCCGGTACTCGAATGGTTAACGCCCGGAACAGGCCAGCATTCAGCGGAATCGGCCGAGCCACCAGCACCCGGAATACATACAACACGGCAGCTCGGACCACGGATGTGGGCGCGTTAAAGTTGCCCGGATGCATGGCCTGGTCCGGCCGATAACCGGTGCCGGTAAAGTCAATCAGGGCACTGCGCGCCTGCTGATCAACCTTGATCGTTACAGCAAAGCGGGTGCCATCATCCATCTGCTGCTCGAACTGCCCCGATGGCAGCTGGGCCAAACACGCTCTCAGAGTATCTTCGGCGTTGTCAAGCACATGGCCCATGTATTGATGTACCCGTTCCCGACCATAACGCTGACAAAGACGCGCCAGCTCTCGGGCACCGGTTTCACAAGCCGCCAGCTGGGCCTTCAGGTCGGCCATATTCTGCGCTGGGTTACGCGCCGGGTAACGGCCGTTCGTCAGCACATCCAGCATTGAATCCGTCTGCAATACTCCGTGTCGCATCAGCAACAGGTTATCGATCAGTACACCTTCTTCCTCAATATGCTGGCTATTGGCGGGCATCGATCCTGGGGTTATGCCACCGATATCAGCATGATGACCACGGGCCGCCACAAAAAAATCCGCCATTCCGGAACGGTTACCGTCAATAAAAACCGGTTTGACGACGGTGATATCTGGTAGATGTGTGCCTCCTTCATAGGGCGAATTCAGCACGAAGGCATCCCCCGCTTCCATTTCCGGGTGGCGACGGACGACGGCCAGCACGCTGTCACTCATGGAGCCAAGGTGCACCGGAATATGAGGCGCATTGGCGATCAGTTCAGCATGACGGTCAAAGATGGCGCAGGAGAAATCCAGCCGTTCCTTGATATTGACGCTGCTGGCGGTTTTTTCCAGCACCAGCCCCATCTGCTCTGCGGCGGCCATAAACAGGTTATTAAAGACTTCCAGTTGTACCGGCTCAGCCCTGGATGGTTCCGGGTCAGTCAGTGCCATATCCGATAGCGGCACGGATAGGAGCGCCTGTTTCTGCACGGTATCTGGCATCTTTTCCAGTACCAGTGCACCGCTGGCAATCACCTTGCACACCCAGCCCGGCTCAACGATCAACGTGCTGTTACTGTCGGTCAAGAGCAGTGGCCCGGCAGCACAAAAGCCATCGGGCAAACGGGCGCGGGGATAGACAGTGACCGACTGCCGACCATCAGCAAAGACCATGTCGATGGTGGCCAATGGCTCGGGAGTGGCCCTGGCTGTCGGCAGCAACCGGGGTAATGGCTCACCGGGCTGAATACGTTCCAGCTGAATGGCGTCACAGATCAAGGCCTGATCCGCAGCCGCAAACCCGAACAGTTGCCGGTGTCGGGCAGTAAATTCGGCGGTCATCTTGTCTGGCGTAGCCAGCGTTACCAACAAGGGCGTATCGGCACCCTGGTAACGCAGATAAGCACGCCACTGATCCGTCACCCCGGCAGAATCCGGCAACGCTTGTCGGGCTTGATCGCTCAATTGCTGACAAACCCGTTCACGAACGGTGTCCATCTCGGTCAGTACCACTTCGACCGGCTGTTCTCCCAGCCAACGCTGATCCGCAACACCAATACCATAAGCGGACAATACCCCAGCCATCGGGTGCAGGTAGACCTGTGTCACGCCCATTGCCTCTGCCACCTGACAGGCGTGTTGGGCGCCGGCACCACCAAAGGCAACCAAGGCGTAGTCCCGTACATCATAGCCGCGCTGTACCGAGATTTTTTTGGCGGCACTGGCCATATTATCAACGGCGATGGCCAGAAAACCCTGCGCCAGTGATTCTGCGGTCTGCACTTGCCCGGTCTGCTGACTCACTTCAAGTGCCAACTGTTGAAACTGTTGCCGGACGCTGTCCACATCCAGGGGTAAACCCTGATTCGGCCCAAACAAACTGGGAAAATACTGTGGCTGGATACGCCCCAACAAAACATTGCAATCGGTGACGGTTAACGGCCCACCATTACGATAACAAGCCGGCCCTGGATTGGCACCGGCAGACTCCGGTCCGACCTGTAACCGACCGTCAGCAAACTTGACGATGGAACCACCACCAGCCGCCACAGTATGAATATTCATCATCGGCACCCGCAAACCGACACCGGCAATACGGGTGCTGGTCTCGCGCTCCAGCTCACCGGCAAAATGGCTGACATCCGTTGAGGTGCCACCCATATCAAAACCGAGCAGGCGCTCAAATCCATCGGCACTGGCGGTACGTACCATGCCCACCACACCACCGGCCGGACCAGACAAAACGGCATCCTTGCCGGATAACAAGGCCGCCGCTGCCAGGCCACCATTCGACTGCATCAATGACAATGTCGCATCCGGGCAAATCGCCTGCAGCTGCTGTTCAACATGTATCAGATAACGCTGTAATACCGGCGTCAGATAGGCATCTGCCAGAGTGGTTTCGCCTCGGGCGACCAGTTTGATCAGTGGGCTGACCTGATGGGATAGGGAGATTTGTTCAAAGCCCAGCGCCAGCGCCAGTTCCGCCAGTGCCAGTTCATGCTGCGGGTATTTGTAAGCGTGCATCAGCACCACGGCGACCGCACGAATACCGTTGTCCCTGGCTTCCTGCAGTTGCACACGGGCAGCGTCCAGGTCCAGCGGCCAGTCAACCTGACCACTGGCCAAGATCCGCTCTGGCACTTCGTACACCGCCTGATACAACAGCTCGGGTTGTTCGATGGCAACGGCAAACAGATCCGGGCGGGTTTGATAGCCAATCTGCAACTGGTCGCGCAGGCCACGACTGATGAACAGCGCCACCGCCGCCCCCTTGCGCTCCAGCAGTGCATTGGTGGCGACCGTAGTACCCATTTTTACTTGACCAATAAGACGCCCCTGGTCTGGATAAAGCGCCAATAACTGACGAATGCCTTCAATCGCGGCATCGTCATAATGATCCGGATTTTCAGACAGCAATTTGTGCGTCACCAGTTGACCGTCCGGGCGTAACGCCACCAGATCGGTAAAGGTGCCACCACGATCAACCCAGAATTGCCAACGACGGGCAGAGGAACATAAGGTAGAAGAATCAATGGGAGAATGTGTCATGGCGAGGTCACTGGTCTGTCGGGCAGACCAGTCTAGCAGAGCAGCCAGCGGGCGAGAAAATCTTCGCATAACCCGGTATCCGGTTATGCGAAGTCGGACTGCTGTTAATAATCAGGGCATATGGGTCACATACGCTGCCAGGTCTTTTAATTGCTGCTCGGTCAGATTCTGGACCACACCAATCATTGGCGATGTTTTCCGATCCACATTCTTGTTCTTGAAGTTCAGCAGGGTTGTTTCCAGAAACTCATAAGGCTGGCCTGCAATCCGGGGATAGTCGCGGGAACCATGACCCGATTTTCCATGACAGACATAGCACACCGCCTCAAACAGCGCCTTGCCCTCAGGAGAAGACGCAACCGGTGCCTCTCTTTCCATAACCGGGCGATTGGCAAAGTACAGCGCGATCGCGACCCGATCCGAATCGCTGATCTGCCCGGCCAGCTTGCTCATCACATAGTCCTTGCGCTCGCCGCTGGCGAAGTGCTCAAACTGGGTAAACAGGTAGGACGGATTCTGGCTGGCCAGATTGGGAATATATGTCCGGGTACTATTGCCATCCTTGCCGTGACAGGAAAAGCACAAGGTACCGCGATATTCTCCCTGCTGAATAGCAGCTTTCAGTGCTACCGGGTCTTGTTGGATACGAGCCATATCGGCCAACAATTCGTCAACAGTCTCCGCCTGCACAGAGACGGACAACAGCCCCAACGACAGGAGCAAACACAGTACAGGTTGGATGATATTTTTCATTGCCATAACAGTCCCAGTGATGATCCGATAAAATACCGATCCGGCTGCGTTGCTCCAACCCCTGAATGGGCTGTTTTGCCAGTTTGTCGGACAGCTACTGACCTGAGTCAACAGGTCTATTGGAGCACGGTCGTTCAGAATACGTCGAACGCGACATTGTCACGCATTGTCCTCTGGCCCAATCAACAGACTCCGCGGTTCAGTCGGTGTTCGCGCCGGGCGCATTCGGTTAAACTCCCTTTCCTACTTTCCCAATCACGTACCCGACGTCAAAACCAACATGATGCAAGAGACTTACGCTCCCCACGACATTGAACCCGCTGTCCAGCAACAGTGGCAAGAAAATCAGGTATTCCGCGCAGTGGCCGATGCCAGCAAAGAAAAATTCTACTGCCTGTCAATGTTCCCCTATCCCAGCGGCCGACTGCACATGGGCCATGTCCGTAACTACACCATCGGTGACGTCATCTCCCGCTACCAGCGCATGCTAGGCAAGAATGTGATGCAACCAATGGGTTGGGACGCCTTTGGTCTGCCTGCAGAAAATGCCGCCATCAAACACCAGGTCGCGCCAGGCAAGTGGACCAAAGAAAATATCGCCTACATGAAAACCCAGCTGAAATCGCTGGGTTTTGGTTACGACTGGGAACGTGAAATTGCCACTTGTGACCCGGATTACTACCACTGGGAACAATGGTTTTTCACCCAGTTAATTGAAAAAGACCTGGCGTACAAAAAAGTATCCGCGGTCAACTGGTGCCCTCACGACCAGACCGTACTGGCAAACGAACAGGTGATCAGCGGTTGCTGCTGGCGTTGTGACACCCCGGTTGAGCGCAAGGAAATTCCACAGTGGTTTATCCGCATCACCGCCTACGCAGAAGAACTGTTGGCCGATCTCGACCAGCTGGATGGCTGGCCGGATCAGGTCAAAGCCATGCAACGCAACTGGATTGGCAAATCCCGTGGCGTACAGCTGACGTTTGGTCTGCAAGGCCGGGACGATGAGCTGGAAGTGTATACCACCCGTCCGGACACCCTGATGGGTGTCAGTTATCTTGCCGTAGCTGCAGGCCATCCGTTGGCACGTGAAGCCGCGGCCCACAATCCGGAACTGGCAGCCTTTATTGAAGCCTGCAATAAAGCCGGTACCGCCGAAGCCGACGTCGCCACCAAGGACAAACAGGGTCTGAAAACCGGTTTCAGTGCCATCCATCCCCTGACCGGCCAAACGGTCGACATCTGGGTCGCCAACTTTGTCCTGATGGAATTTGGCACCGGCGCGGTTATGGCCGTTCCTGCCCATGATCAGCGCGACTTTGAATTTGCCACCCAATACGGCATTGATATCAAACAGGTGATTGCCGCCAACGAGGGCGATGCAATCGACCTCAGTCAGGCCGCCTATACCGAAAAAGGCACCCTGATCAATTCCGGTGAATTTGATGGCCTCAACTTCGAACAGGCGTTCGATGCCATCGCCGCCAAACTGGCCGAGCTTGGCAAAGGCACAGTCACCACCAATTATCGCCTGCGTGACTGGGGTGTCAGCCGCCAGCGTTATTGGGGTTCGCCCATTCCGATCATCCGTACCGAAAACGGCGAATCAGTGCCGGCACCGGCTTCCATGTTGCCCGTGATCCTGCCTACCGATGTGGTGATGGATGGTGTGAACTCTCCTATCAAGAATAATCCGGCATTCGAAAACATCGAGTTCAACGGTGCTCCTGCTTTCCGTGAAACCGATACCTTCGACACCTTTATGGAGTCGTCCTGGTACTACGCCCGCTACTGCTCGCCCAAGGCCGACCAGATGCTTGACCCGACCGAAGCCAACTACTGGTTACCGGTAGACCAATACGTCGGTGGTATCGAACACGCCATTTTGCATTTGTTGTACGCCCGCTTCTTCCACAAGCTGCTGCGTGATGCCGGCCTGGTTGATAGTGATGAGCCTTTCAAAAGCCTGCTCTGCCAGGGCATGGTTCTGGCGGACGCCTATTACTACACCAACCCCAATGGCGGCAAGGAATGGGTCAATCCGCTGGAAGTCACCGTTGAGCGTGATGAAAAGGGCCGCATGATCGCCGCCAAACGCACCTCCGACGGGCTGGAATTACAACATTCCGGCATGAGCAAGATGTCCAAGTCCAAAAACAACGGCGTCGACCCACAAGAAGCCATCAACCAATACGGTGCCGATACCGTCCGCCTCTACACCATGTTTGCAGCGCCCCCGGAGCAAACACTGGAATGGTCAGACTCCGGCGTCCAGGGTTCCCAGAAATTCCTTCAGCGGGTATGGCGTCTGGCCTACGAGCTGCAACAGCTCGACCCGGTCGAAGTGGCAGCCGTTACCTTGAACAAGTCCGACAAGGACGCCCGTCGCAAGCTGCACGAAACCATTGCCAAGGTGTCCGATGACATTGGTCGCCGTTACAACTTCAATACTGGCATTGCGGCCATCATGGAGTTGATGAAGACCCTGACCAAACTCGACCTTGCGGTTGAGTCCAGCCGTGCTGTGGCTGCCGAAGCCATGGACGCAGTGATTCGTATGCTCAGCCCGATGGCGCCGCATATTACCCAGGCACTCTGGGTTGCCTTCGGCAACGAAGGACTGGTGATTGATGCCAGCTGGCCAGTGGTTGATGAATCCGCACTGGTTGCCGATACCATTCAGGTCGTTGTGCAGGTAAACGGTAAGTTACGCGCCAAACTGGATGTCAGTGCCACAATCGGCAAGGATGAATTGCAGGCTCAGGCCATGGCTGACGAAGCAGTCCAGAAGCAGCTGGAAGGCAAAACGGTACGTAAGGTGATTGTTGTACCCGGCAAGCTGGTCAATATCGTCGCGAACTGAACAGGCACACTATCTTGAGCTATTTTCGTCGGCCATACAGCCTCCTGCCGTTGCTACTGACCTTGCTGGTCAGTGGTTGCGGCTGGCAACTGCGCGGGGCTTACCAGCCTCCCGCAGACACCACCGTCCTGATGTTGCAGAGCCAGGCCAGCAACCTGTTTAACCAGCGCCTGCAACAGGCATTGGAAAATCAGGGCTGGCTATTGGTCAGTCATGGTGACAGCGCCCAGGCCGTGCTGGACATCCAATCCTTCACGATCAGTCGCCGCACCCTGACGATTAACAGTGAAGGCCAGGTGGCGGAATACCAACTGGAAGCCGAACTTCAGGGACGGCTGGTCACCTCGACCGATGCTGCCGACCCCATCACGCTGTCAACCCAATCCTGGTTTGACAATGACGTCACCCGGGTGATTGCCACCGATCTGGAAGAAGACGCCACTCGTGAACGCCTCACCGAGCGTATGGTGGAGTTATTGCTGATCCGTCTTCAGCACATTCGGAGCGACTCTTGAAGCTACATAGCAACCAGCTACTCGCACATCTGGGCAAGCCCTTGCTACCGGTGTATCTGGTATCTGGTGACGAACCCTTGCTGGTGATGGAAGCCTGCGACCAGATTCGGGCCGCCGCCCGGCAGCAAGGTTTTGAGGAGCGTCAGCTTTTTCATGCAGAAGCCGGGTTCGACTGGAGCCAGCTCCGGGATGAAGCCGATGCCATGTCATTGTTTGCCAGTCGCCGAATATTGGAAATCCGGATTCCCAATGGCAAACCCAGCGATAAGGGCGATACCCTCAAAGCCCTGTTACAACGACCCAATCCCGACAACCTGCTGCTGATTATCTGCCCACGTCTCGACAGCAAGTCACAAAATACCGCCTGGCACAAAGCCGTCGACAAGCACGGCGCGCTGGTGCAAATCTGGCCGATTGAACGCAACCAGTACGCTGGCTGGCTACGCCATCGCCTGCAGCAAGCCGGCTTGCAGGCCGACCCGACCGCGATCGCATTGCTGGCCCACCAGACCGAAGGCAACCTGCTGGCTGCGGTACAAGAGATAGAAAAGCTGCGCATGAGTGGTGCGAGCCGTATCACAGAAGACTTGTTGCTGGACGCACTGGGAGACAATGCCCGCTTCACGGCGTTTGGCTTTGCTGATGCCTGCCTTGATGGCAGTGTCCAGGATGCCAGCCGGATTCTGTCGCATTTGCGCGCCGAGGGGGTTGAAGTGCTCTCCATTCTCGGAGCCTTGACCCATAAAATTCGCCAGTTGCTCACCCTCTCTGGCAAGACCGGCCAAGCCCTGGCAGAAGCGTTCAAGCAAGCACGGGTCTGGCCACGGCAACAGGGCAGCTACAAGACAGCACTCTCCCGACTGACCCGGCAAGAGCTACAGCAAGCACTGATCATCGCCGCCAAAGTGGATGCTGCTGCCAAAGGCCAGGGGGGCAATGCCTGGTTGCTGATGAGTGAACTGACACTTTTGGTCACTTCGACCCAACTGTTTTGTCCTCCCCGTTTGGGACAGAGTTAACAGCACACCCTCCGACCAACGCACAGTTTCCCGCTATTCAAGCTGCCATACTGATGCTCGTTGGGAGTTGACAAGACGTTGTCAGAAATAAAGGCCGTCGACAAATGCTCACTCTGGCTTGATCACTGACAATTTTTGTCCACAAAATACAAAATGCGGCATATTAGTCTGCCCCGTTACCGAAAAATCTAGTAACGTTGGGCCCATACGTTAAACTGCATATTACTCGTAAGGTATACAGGATGAATTCTGTGAAACAACAACGTAACGCGGACCTGGTGTGGGATCTTCAAAAAATCCACCAGCACAAGCGGGCCGTCAATTTTGTCAAACAGTTCGAGAACCACTTCTGTGTGTTCTCTTCTTCCGTGCGTCAGCTTTATACCAACTACAATGTCTTCTTCCCTGAAGAAGCACATCGCCAGCTGGTGATCCTGCCGGACCCTTATGCATTCCACGATACGTTTAACCACCTGAATCCAACCGCGGTACAATCCACCGGCTTGCACGTGATTCCCGGCAACCTGATTGGCAAAAGTGGTTTGTATCTGATTATTTCTCACCGGGATAAAAACGTACGCTCAGTCCCTATTCCTTTCCAGGAAGGCATTCGACAGATTCTGCGGCGCTCCAATAGCGAAGATCCGTTCTTGCCAGTACTGATGAAAGGCGATCTGCGCGAGTTTAACGATCAGCTGCCTTGTCTCCATCTGCACCGCCTGCGGCTGAATGAATTACAATCCCTGTCATCTCTCGATCGCGAAAGTATCCGCACGGTTATCACCGACAAGCTGATGACGCTGTATCAGGAATCCAGTGCCCTGAATCTGTCATAAGTCTGATGTGATTGAGTCAGGAGACATAAAAAAACAGGCCCACTGGCCTGTTTTTTTATGTCTGACGGCCACCGCATTCCTGCGATATATCATGCTGCCCGATAATAACGCCGTACCAGACGCCCCAACCCGGTTCGCCATGGCTTGCGCTTGATCCCGAAGGTGTGGAACAGTCGTGCAACATCGCCGTTTGGAGTCCAGATAGCGGGCGATATTCCATCGCTGTGTTCTATCAAGCGAGCACAAGACAAGTCTTCAAACTGCCCGGCTTCAGCCAGCAGGGCTTCGGCAAAGGCGTAGGATGTCACCGGCTCGACACCACAAAAATGGTACGTCCCCCACAACTCATCGCTACAGTCCGCTTGCTTCAGCATCGCCAGTAATACACTGGCAATATCGTCATCCGGTGTCGGGCTGAAGGTACGCTGATCATCAACTTCAATCTGACCACTGTCGCGGATACGGGTCAGCAAGGCATGAGCAAAGTCCCCGGCCTGTACCGAAAACGTCTGGCCCACCCGTAAGATCAGGTGTCGGCGACATTGGCGGATTCGTTGCTCCACTTCTTGCAGGAGCATACCCAACTCAGACGAACTGTACTGCTCGTCTGACTCTGAAAACCGATGCGAATCGTCGGCGGCAAACAATGCCAGTGACGATACCAGCACCACCGGCGCATCATGCTTGTCTGCCAGATCGACCCAGGCCAGCACCTCACTCAGATCACCGGGATGATACAGCGACGGCACCAGCACAAAAAACGGCTGGCCAGTCGACTGCACCGACAGGCGCTCCTGCCGTTCAATCGCCAGGCCCTTGTAAACATAGTTTTCTGCTGCCAGCGCCCTGGTCAGACACTGACCAATCGAGCGGTCTGCACCAATCACATAGCTGTAAAAAGGATTTACCGACAAACCTGTGACTCCCCGCCCATTGCGTTATTACTGGTATTGCAACGACAGTCGCTGCAATTCATTTGTATTACTCAAAGCATCCTGTTTGCAAGCAAACAGGCGCACATCATTCAACCCGATCAGCAGCACAAACCCGCCCTCCAGACCGACATAACCCGCCCGGTATTCCAGAATCAGGGGCGAGCAATCAGGCAGACACGCCTCTGCTGTCAGGGCCACGCTACGGATCAGGCCATTCCCCAAAGGATCTTGCAGGGCATCCAGATGGCGATACAAAGCCAACCCATCACAACTGATGGTCAGAACACAACCATTTAGCAGGGTCGCGGCATCCACACAGGTACCATTCGCCAGCTGAGTAACATGACTCGAGACAATCAGATCCGAACTGGTTTCTATCAACATACGGTTCACCATAACATGACGGCCAAGCCGCTATCATACGTCAAAGTGGTACGCGAAAAGCGATGAAAGCAGATAGCGCATCTGGATCATGAAAAAACAAACCAATGAACTTTTATAACCAAAAAGAACATACCATACTGACCAGACAGTGCTAAACATGATCCAGACAGACATTATCCGCTTGTGAACATCCAGCTCAAGGAGCAACCATGACTACATTGATCAACAAAGAAGGCCAGCCAGTACCATCCGTCAGCTGGCCCGCCCGTGTCGGCGATGACTGGGTACAAATCTCCAGTGATGATATTTTCAAAGATCGTACCGTTGTTGTTTTTTCACTACCCGGTGCTTTCACGCCAACCTGCTCCAGCACACACTTGCCTCGCTATAATGAACTGGCCAGCGTGTTTCAGGCCAACGGTGTTGATGAAATCATCTGTATCAGTGTCAACGATACCTTTGTTATGAATGCCTGGGCTGCCAATCAGGAAGCAGGCAACATTCGCATGATTGCCGACGGTAACGGTGAGTTCACCTCAGGTATGGGGATGCTGGTCGACAAGAATGATATCGGCTTTGGCAAACGCAGCTGGCGTTACAGCATGCTGGTGAAAAACGGCATCATCGAAAAAATGTTTATTGAACCACAAAAGCCAGGCGACCCGTTTGAAGTGTCCGATGCGGATACCATGCTTGACTATATCAATGCCGATGCGGCAAAACCCAAATCGGTAGCACTCTTCACCAAACCGGGCTGTTCTTTCTGTGCCCGTGCCAAGGGTGCACTGGAAGCGGCCGGTATGGATTACGAAGAAATCGTTATGGGCACCGATGCCAGCATTGTGTCGTTGCGGGCGATTACTGGCAACGAAACCGTGCCACAGGTGTACATTGGTGGTGAGCACATCGGTGGTTCGGATGAGCTGATCAAATACCTGTCTGGCAAATAGGCCGACAGCGATCAACAACCCGCAAGGCTGCCACCAGCCAGTCTTGTGGGTTGTGTATCTTGTTGATTGTCTTGATTAGTTGTTAGTTGTAGCTTGATGGTTCTGTTGACTGCTTCTGTTTGATGGTTGCGACCAGTCAAAAGGCCGATAACAATCGGCCTATCACACTATTCCCGCTTATTCCCCAGCTTTATCAGCCTCTGGCTGCCCGTGTCCCAGCGTCTCCCGACACGCAACCGGCCGGTTTTTACTATCAACCAGGATACCGGCCACTTCGTGACCATTGGTGGGTCGCAGCAATAAATAGCCATCCACACAGAAGGCTTCTTTTCCGGATGCCTTGTGCGATACCTTGACGTCATAACCCGGCTCCAGAGACATCAGCACAAACTCATCGATACGGGCCCTGTCAGTCGTTGAGGGATGTTTGACAAAACCGTAATACTCCATCGCCAGTACAGCCAGGATGACACCGGCAACAAAGCCGATTAATGCCCAGCGGGTCATGTCCGGCGGCTCGACCGCCTGTTGATTTGATTCGTTATTGGCTTCAGTCACCGGGTACTTCTCCTGGCTGGTAAGTTGCTCCCCACAGTGGCATCAGCGACTGGGGTATATTAAGTTGATTAAGAATACGGGCGACCACAAAATCAATCAGATCCTGCACTGATTGTGGCTGATGGTAAAACCCCGGACTGGCCGGCAAAATCGTCGCCCCCATACGTTTCAGGGTCAGCATATTATTAAGATGAATCTCTGAGTACGGGCTTTCCCGTGGCACCAGAATCAGTTGGCGGCCCTCTTTTAATGCCACATCAGCCGCCCGCTCAATCAGGTTATCACTGGCACCCACCGCAATCGCAGACAATGTACCGGTACTGCACGGACAAATCACCAGCGTGCCCGGCTGGCCAGAGCCAGAGGCCCAGGGGGACATCCAGTCATCACGGCCAAAGACGCGCAAACGTTGCTCGTCCACCTGAAAATATTGCTGTAACACCCGGGCCTGTCCTTGAGGCCGGCCCGGTAATTGTAATTCGGTCTCGGTTGCCATCACCAGCAAGGCCGCCTTCGAAAAGATCAGATCTACCGGCTGATCAGCGGCCAGCAGCACTTCGATCAACCGCAAGGTGTAGGGCGAACCGGAAGCACCGGTCACCGCGATACAGATACGACGTTCTGTCACGAGGGAGTACTCTCGGCTTGTTGTGTTAGCCAACGGGCAAAGCGGGCAGGCAAGCCGGAAAAGCCCCCGTTGGACATAAATACCACGCGGTCACCTGACTGCACGTGCTGCTGCAAATGCGCCAACAACGCCTCGGTACCATGGAAGCACTGCCCTTGTGACTCAGGCAAACGCTCGGCCAAACTCCATCCCTGTCCTTCCGCTTCCAGCCAGAAAGAGAGATCAGCGTCAGCCACCGCAGGCAGCAGGGTATCCTTGTGCAACCCCATTTTCATGGTATTGGAGCGCGGTTCAAGCACCGCAATCAAACGACCAGCAGCAGGCATGGCGGCTCTGGCTCCAGCCAGTGTGGTCTTGATGGCTGTCGGATGGTGAGCAAAATCGTCATACACACTCACCTGACCGGTATCAGCCAGGCATTCCATCCGTCGCCGCGGCAAGCGGAACGACGCCAGCGCCTCTAATGCCTGCTCTGGCCGCACCCCCATATGCCGGGCTGCCAACACCGCCGCACAGGCGTTATTCACATTGTGATCACCGTTCAAGGTCCATTGAACCTGACCCAGACACTGCTCACCCTGCCACAGCGAGAACTCACCGCCATCCTCCCGCTGTTTGCGGACATGCCAGCCAGTCGGCTCACCAAAGCGTTCAACGTCACTCCAGCAGCCTTGCGCCAACACCCGCTCCAGTGCAGGTTCGGAGCGCGGTAATATAATCCGTCCAGAGGCCGGAACCAGTCGTACCAGATGATGAAACTGGCGTTCGATGGCGGCCAGGTTGTCAAAGATATCCGCATGGTCAAATTCCAGATTGTTCATGATCACAGTGCGTGGCAGGTAGTGAACAAATTTGGAGCGCTTGTCAAAAAAGGCGGTATCGTATTCATCCGCTTCAATCACAAAAAACGGACTGTCACCCAAGCGCGCAGATACCGGAAAATTCCCGGGTACGCCACCGATCAGAAATCCCGGAGCCATGCCGGCACATTCAAGAATCCAGGCCAGCATACTGGCCGTTGAGGTTTTGCCATGTGTGCCCGCAACTGCGGCGACCCAGCGCCCTTGCAACAAGTGCTGGTTCATCCATTGCGGACCGGAGCAATAGGGAAGCCCCCGTTCCAGCACATATTCGACCGATGGATTGCCTCGCGACATGGCGTTACCAATAATCACCAGATCGGTATCCACAGGAATCGCCGCAGGATCAAAGCCTTCAATCAGCTCGATACCCGCTGCCGCCAGTTGTTCACTCATCGGCGGATACACTCCATGATCGCTGCCCGACACCTGATGCCCGAGCGCTTTGGCCAACTGCGCCAGCGACCCCATAAAGGTGCCACAAATTCCCAAAATATGAACACGCATGGCCAACTACCCCTGCAAACTAACAAAAGGCCGCTAGTGTAGCCGTTGCCTCTCGCTGACCCAAGCACAGATAAATCGACCTGTCTGTCGCTACAAGAAGGCGAAATCAGGTCGTCACCAGCCGCCAACACTGCAATTGGCACCTGATTCCGGTAGTATCGCCGCAACGGAAAGAATGTGACCAACGAGGCCTAGCGACCCATGCTTAGATTGAGGACTTTTTTACAGCAGCACTGCGATCAGGCAGAACTGATCGATGTCATCGACCAGTTAGCGGTGACCTGCAAAGATATCGCCCACCAGCTCACCCTCGGTGAACTGGCCGGTATCCTTGGCAGCGCCGAGCAAGAAAACGTACAAGGTGAATGCCAGAAAAAACTGGATGTGATTGCCAACGATCTGCTGAAGGACTCACTGGCCGAGGTGCCCGCTGTTCGAGGTATCGCCAGCGAAGAAGAACCAGACCCCGTTGCCTGCAACGACGACGGCTCCTATCTGGTGCTGTTTGATCCACTGGATGGCTCCTCCAACATCGACATCAATGTCACCGTTGGAACCATTTTCTCTATCCTGAAAGCGCCAGAAGGCACGCTCGGCGGAGATGAGGCAGCCTATCTGCAACCCGGCAATCAGCAAGTAGCGGCTGGCTACGTACTGTATGGGCCATCCACCATCATGATGCTGACGATTGGTCATGGCGTGTATTCATTCACACTGGATACCCGTATGGGAGAGTTCCTGCTGATGAAAGAAAACATCCAGGTACCGGAAGAAACCGCCGAATTCGCCATCAATATGTCGAACCAGCGTTTTTGGGATCCGGCCATGCAGCAATATGTTGATGACCTGCTGAAAGGTGAAACCGGCCCACTGGGCAAGCGTTACAACATGCGTTGGGTGGCGGCCATGGTGGCGGAGATTCACCGTATCCTGACCCGCGGTGGTATTTTCATGTACCCGTTTGATAACCGCGATCCTGGCAAGCCTGGCAAGCTCCGTCTGATGTACGAAGCCAACCCCATGAGCATGCTGATGGAACAGGCTGGTGGCCGCTGCAGCACTGCCAGTGACGCCATTATGTCGATTCAACCCGAGGGTATTCATCAACGCGTCCCGGTGGTTATGGGTTCTGCCGCTGAAGTCACGATCGTCGAGCAGTATCACCAGTAACACTGCCCGGATCTGCGTTATACCAGAGGTCAACCATCGATTGTGTTGGCCTCTGCGTCGGTTTGCTGTTGTCCCCATTTCATCAGGATAGCTTTCATCGCAGCCAATGAAACCGGCTTGCTCAGATAGTCGTTCATTCCAACACGAATACAGCGGCGGAATACCACTTCCGAGCCATTTGCCGTACAGGCAACAATCGGTGTTGTCACTCCCCTGGCCCGTAAACAACGAGTGGTCTCAAAACCATCCAGAACCGGCATCTGGCAATCCATCAGAATCAGGTCAAAATCCTGTTCTTCCACGCGCTGCAGACATTTTTCCCCGTCTTCTGCCACCACGACTTCCGTCTCCGGGAAAGCCTTGATAATCATCTTTTTAGCCACCCGATAGTTGATGTCATTATCTTCAACAATCAGAACGCTGAGTGCAGTACTGATCGGGCCAGCATCCTCAGGCTCAGCAGAAGCCACCGGCTTGACGGGCAGATTGACCATCACCCTGGTGCCGCCTCCATCGTTATCCTGAATCTGGATACTGCCACCCAGTATCTGACAGATATGTTGGGAAATCGTCAGCCCCAGGCCAGCACCACTGTGCTGGCGACTGAACGATGAATTAATCTGGGAAAAGGCCTCCATCACCTGCTGACGCTGGTCAGGCGGAATACCAATACCAGTGTCATGCACCTGAATACATAACCAGTGTTTCAGCGCTTGATGATGTATCGAGAGGAGCGCCACCACATACCCTTGCTCGGTAAACTTGATGGCATTATCAACAAGATGTCGCACGATTTGCCGTACTAACGAAGGGTCTATCTGAATCTTGTTTTGTAACAGCTCGTCGTCATATTCGACGACAAACGACAAACGCTTTTCCAGCGCCTGCAGGCTGAACTCGTGCGTCAGGGCATCCAGTGTTGCAGGCAGGGAATGCTCGGCAAATGCCACTGGCAAATTGTTTTTATCTGTATCCACCACCACCAGAACATCTTCCAACAGCTGCGTCAGATTGGTCAGTGACTGCTCGGCCGTCGACTTGTACTCGGCAAATTCATCCGGGCTGTTGTTCCGGTCAATCAGCTGCAACATTCCCACAGCACCATTCAGTGGCGTGCGTAATTCATGGCTCATCATCGCCAGAAATTCATTTTTGGCCTGACTGGCTTGCTGGCTTTTGTGTTGTTCCTGGCGCAGCTGTGCAGTATAGCGACGGTGCGCCTGTTGAGCCTGTTCCAGTGACGCCGCCAACTGGTTGACACTCTTTTGCAGATTACCGATCTCGGCGCCACTATCGACCACCAGACGTTGTTTGACCTCCCCTCGGGCCAAATGACCAATAAAAGAAACCAACCGCTCCAGCGGCGGGATAATCGTTGTCGAGATCCCCCCCGCCACCAGTATCGAAATCAGGATAAAGCCCAGTCCGGTAAACAGCGACTGGTACATAATGGCCCGCTGGCGCTGGCTCATGATCGTATTGGCCACCTGCATACGCACCTGACCAATCCGCGCAGGATTCACTGCTCTCCGGGCATCCAGTTCAGCGAAGCCATCCAGAGCTGGCATCTCAGGCACAATATCCCGAACCAGAATACGGATATCATCCGCCGGAATGTCGCCATAACGCTCGGACTGCTGAAAATAGAGCGTCTGGCCATTCACATCCAGTATCTCGACCACGACGATAAATGGCTGTTTGAGTACCGCGGCGACCACAGGGTCCAGTAACTGATAGTTACCCGAAAAAATCGGATACTCGGCACCAACGGCCAAATGATCCAGCGCAATACTCGACAGGCTATCGGTTTCACGCTGCACTTCTTTCCAGCGTTGCACCATGTGATAGCTGGTAATCAGCATTGCTGCCAGCACCACAGGAATGGTTGCCACCAGCAGGATTCTGAGACGGATCGACCAGCGTCGAACCGAAATCATGGTTGTTCCCGGTCTCGGAGACGGCTTACCATCTCTTGTTCATCCGGCAGCACCAGGTTCAGCGAGCGAGCGACTTGCCCGTTGTAGCGTACATTGAAATACGGGTTATAACCCGGCTCAGGCCAGTGGCCGGAGCGCAACCCTTGCTGAATAATCTCCACCAGACGGCGCACGATGTCATCAATATCACTATAAGTGGTCGCCAATGCTCCGGCACGAATATAAGCACTGGATGGCCCAATCAGTGGCCGGTTCTGGCGGTAGGCGGTAATAAGGATATTCTTGATATTGGCCGCACTGAACAATTCCGGGTCATAGATACCCACCAGCGCCTGATTATCTTGTAACAGGTCGACCAGGGCGCGATTCATGCTGGGATAGTCATTGATAAAATACGCACTGACACCGTGCTCGCGGAGAGCTTGAGGAGAACAGCATAAGGTCTGTAACCGTTCAGGACTGCTTGCCAGTAATCCAAGCGGTACTTTGCGGCCCATAATCTCGTGTGCGAGTGCTACCTGACGCATCAGCGGTGGTTCCAGATACAGCGCACTGGAGAGATAATTGGCATTGATGCTGTCTTCACGTGTGATCAGTGCTGCCACCACCGGCATATCGCCTGGCAACGGCAACGATGCCACCTGCTGTATCGCCACAGGGCCAACCAGCACGACCACATCAGCGCTGGCAACCGCAGTATTGATAGCCGGGTCCGTTAACAACAACACTGTCGAACGGGCGTCCGAACCGGTCGCCGTTTTTTCTGCCAACTCACTGACCAACCCAACAATCTTGTGAGTAATAAACAGTAATTCCAATGCATTGGCAGTACCACTCAGCCCGATCAACAAGGGGAGAGCCAATAATCTAAGCCATTGCCTGAAAGACCATGCATCCATGCAAGCATCCACTCCTTGTCAGAAATTAAGACCAACCTGTACATTGTACAGATTAGTGGTCGAGTACTGCTGATTCACGTACACCAGACTGCCGTCATCCACCAAATGCTGCAAGTGGAAACCCAGCCAGGGGTTAAAGCGACCAACCCGGTCAAATACCTTCATACTGATCTCGTAACGCCGATAACGGTTTCCGTGACGGCTGTACTTGCTGTTGTAGGCGTCGTACCAGAAATGAGAAGCCGTCAGACTCCAGTTCTGCGCTTTATGATGCCAGCTGGCCACCACACTGTCCTGGGCGCTGAGTCTGGTATCCACACGCTGCTGACGCCGCTCGCCTTCTTCGCCCTTGAGTTCAACATTAATATAGGCCGACGACAACCAGATCCAGTCGGTTGGCCGGATGCGCCAGTTAACCTGCAGTTCAGCACCGTCGATATCAATCTGGCTATCCGAGCCGATAGCCAGGCTCCGCAGCTGGATGGAGTCAGCAATCAAATGTGTCATATGCTCCTGGAACAACTTCAGATCGACTTCAATATCAGGGCCTGAAAAACGGCCATAGTAGCCAAGTTCCGTACTGATAATTCGTTCATGATCGAGATCCCGGGACTCCGGCCATTGATGTATAAAAAACGTCCCTTCCGAAATGCCCAGATAATTATCATCCAGGCCACTGATGGTTACATTATAGTTGGGATTTTGCTCCAGCAAATCGGGTGAGCGCACCGCCTCGGAATGAATCAGGCGAATTCCTTGTTGTGGCGCCAACAACAGGTTCAGGCCCACTCGAGGAGAAAAGGCGTCCTTGTTGGCGTCTTCACGCTCGTAGGTCCCCCCCATATTCACAATCAGGCGATCGGATTGACGCCACTCCAGATTACCGAAAAACCGGTAGGTATCGTTATTTACCTTGCCGCCGAAGTAGGTCTCGGAAGTTACTTGGTCGCGGCGCATACTGACACCCAGGACGGTACGCAGTGACCGGTTCCAGCGGCGGGTATCCTGAAATTCAATATCAAACCGCTCGTCGGTTATATTGGAGTCGGTATAACCGTTTACCTGCTGTGACAGATTGGAGAGGTCGCCACCCGTGTTAGCCACTATCTCCTGTAAATAGGCCAGGTCAGACTCACTGACATCCAGCGCATAACCCGCTGATGCCGCCAACGCTTCCAGCTGCTCTGCCGACGCCCCGGATGCAACCGCACTGACCACCGGAACACTCACCCCCTGCGAGGCCAGTTGCGGATTATCACGATAAAGATCATAGAGAGCCGGATCCAGCAAGGCAGTCGGCACCCTCACAAAGGTTTCCTGCGTGCGTCGGTCATGCTGCCAGTAGGCCCGTAATGAGGCGGAGTGATTGGCATTAAAATCCCGCGACAATTTTGCCATCAGCATGCCCTGACGTGTGTCCTGATCCGGGGCGACCTGATCGTAATCACTTTTGCGAATATCTGTATGACCACTCTTGTAAGCAGCCTGGGTATGCAACTGCCAAGCGCCATCGAAGTTCCGCTGCTGATCAAAATTGATAAAGCCGTGGCGCTTGCTGTCTCGTAACTCATCTGCGCCGTTTTCAGCGCCTGCCCCGTCAAAGCCATCGGATGCATTGATCTGTACGGTCAGGCGGTTGGCACTGCGCCCCTGCTGCCAGGAATAACTGGCAAAACTGTCATCTTCACCCTGATTACCATTCCGGTAACGCAGGCGCACACCCAGCGTATCCCCAGGATGTTTGCTGATAATATTGATCACTCCCTGAAATGAGTTCGATCCATAGGTCGCCGAACTCGGACCTCGGGTGACTTCGATACGCTGGATATCTTCCAGCGCAATGGGAATATCATCCCAAACCACCGATGCAATACCCGCCCGGAAGACCGAACGGCCGTCCACCAGCACCTGCAAGCGCCGCATTACACTGGGGCTGGAAGAATGATAGGCAAGGGAGGCATTATTTTCGTCATCCCCATGACCAATAAACATGCCGGGAACAAAACGCATCAATTCCGGCAAGGTGGTGACGTTCCAGGCCTCAATCTGCTCAGCATCGATCACCGTTACACTGGCAGGCACTTCGGCACGGGGTTGGCGCAATCGGGTCGCAGTCAGAACAACCGGAAGATCCTCATCATCCAGACGATATGATTCCGCCAAGCCCGGAATCAGCTCTTCTTCAAGATTATTGGCCATCGCCTTGTCTGCGATACAGAACAAGGAGATAACCATCAGGGTCCAGACTAATACCGCCATAAGTTGTATTTCTTTTTCTCGTTGTTCAAGCTATCAAACCATCGTGCCTGCATCTTTGGTCGATGCCTGCCGTTTTATACTGATGTAGACCTGACAGAACAAGAGCTGCTTGGCTATAATCCGCTCAAATAACTCAACAATCCCAGGAAAATAAAATGAGCTACAACGCCATTTCCGCAGGTAAAGACCTGCCAAACGATGTTTATGTCGTTATTGAAATTCCAGCCAACCACGCCCCGATCAAATACGAAATCGACAAGGACATGGATTGTCTGATGGTCGATCGTTTCATGGCCACACCGATGTTCTACCCAGCCAACTATGGTTACATTTCAAATACACTGGCGGGTGACGGCGATCCTCTGGACGTGCTGGTCATCACACCGTATCCGGTACAACCTGGTTCCGTTATTCGCGCGCGTCCGGTTGCTGTACTCAACATGGAAGACGAAGGTGGCGAAGACGTCAAGTTGCTGGCCGTGCCTCACACAAAACTCAGCAAAATTTATGATGACGTACAGGACGTAAATGACGTTCCTGAACTGCTGCGCAACCAAATCGCCCATTTCTTTGAAAATTACAAGGATCTGGAAGCTGGCAAATGGGTCAAGGTGCGTGACTGGGGTAATGCCGATGAAGCACGTCGCCTGATCATGGAATCTGCCGAAGCCTACAACAACGCCAAATAATCGGCGTCCAAAGGCAGCGCTTTAATGTTCCCCAAAAAGCAGAGCGCTATCGCGTCTCTGCTTTTTTTATGTCGCCGGGTGATGATTCAAGCCGGCTTCTGGCGTAATTCGGCCAGCTCAGCTTCCGCTTTTTCGGCTCGCTGCAAAGCGTCTATCGTCGAGGTTACGTCCTTCTGCACACCGATGTAATACATCAGTTGTTCTTCGTCACTGAATACCGGCGACAAACTCAGTTCATTCCAGAACAGCGAACCATCCTTGCGATAATTCCTTAGCACCACGCGGGCAGAACGTCCTGCCGCCATCGCCTGGCGAATTTCCTCCAAAGCGGGCTGGTCTTTGTCGCCCAACTGCAGAAAACGGCAGTCCTGATAAAGGATTTCATCCGCCTGATAGCCCGTCATACGCTCAAACGCCCTGTTGACGTACACCAGAATATTATCGTCACCTTCCTGCTCGGCAATCACAATGCCATCGTTGGAGACATCAATCGCTTTTTTCAACAGCTCAAGGCTGATCGGCCCTTGAGGATCTGACGCATCAGCAAACATACCCACTCTCCAAGTTATCATTCCGGCAAGTTAAGCAGCCCCTCTGTCCTGGTCAAGTAATTGACAGACTTGGAAGGCGACTTTTACTTTGTAGCAATGTAAGAATAGAATCTGTACACCTTTGTATACCATTGGCAAGTGTGCGGATTTTCTCCACTGGCCCGGTAACCGTCCACCCGAGGTGACAGCCTGATTGTTACCAGATAACGCAAGAGCTCCTAACATGACAGGCAATGGTTCTGACTCCCATGCTGCGTATTATCCAATCCGGATAGTGTCTGCGGAAACAGGCGTGAATGCCATCACCTTGCGCGCCTGGGAACGGCGTTACGGGCTGATTGAACCGAAACGAACCGCCAAGGGCCATCGCCTCTACACCGAGCAAGACATACAACTGATCAAGCAAGTAACCACCTTATTGAATCGCGGTATCCCCATCTCCCAGGCACAGGCCATGCTGGCCAATGGCGACTCCAATAACGATAGCCCCCTGACGGCGACCAAACCCTCTCAATGGCAGCATTACCGGGAGCTGCTGCAACAAGCAACCCAACATTTTGACGACCGCTTGCTGGCCTCCACCTTTGATGAAGTCAGCCAGTTTTTTCCGGTTGAACTGGCCCTGAGATTTCTGTTTGTACCCTTTTATCGTCAACTTAAAGAGAGCAAATCCCAGCCTTTGGGCGACGCCAGATTGTGTTTTTTCAGTTCTTTCCTACAGGCTCGACTGGCCTGGCGACTGTCAGAAAGCGACACCACGGCCGTCACCACACAACCTCGAATCCTGCTGGCCAACTGCACCAGAGACAGCGAAATCAACTTGCTGTTGCTGGGGTTATTGATCCGTCAGCTGGGCCTTGGAGCCACCCGTCTGTCCGGCCTGATGGCGCTGGATCAGATTATTCTGTTACTGAACGAGTGCCGACACTGGCCCGTCGCAGTTCTACAAATAGAAGTAATTCCTTCGACAGAACGTATCCAGCAATTACACACCATTGCCGCAGAAACCGGCTGCCCGCTGTTTGTTACCGGGCAGGCCAGTGAATTTGATGGTCCGCTACGCCAACAAGGGCTGGTCCCGCTTGGTGACGATTACCAAATAGCAGCATTAAACGTACGAGACATAGTGCAAGGAATGACGGCATGAACCAGGCCCCCTATCAGTTATTGACCCGCCACCCGGATTTACTGACTGCCAACACACTGATTCTGACCAGTGAAAGTGAGACCGACCCGGCCTGGCTAGCCATGGTACGCAGCGCCGGATGCCGTGTGCAAACCTGGGACTGGCGCTGCTATCAGGTCATGCTGGCCGCCCTCGGAGAAGACAAGGTCACCTTCGCCATCCCCGAAGTTGAACTGCCAGACAATACCGAACGCGTCATTATCGTCTGGCCCAAAGCCAAACAGCTGGCCATCGCCCTGGTACAGATGCTGACCCGGATTCCGGCTCACCGACATCTGCCAGAAGTCTGGCTGGTTGGCTCCAACGACAGCGGCGGCAAAAGCATCAACAATGCGATCAAGCATCTGGCCGATACCATGAAACACGATAGTGCCCGTCGCTGCAGCTTGTGGTCAGCGTTGTTACGGCCCCAACAAGCGTCTTTCAACTGGCTCGCTCTCGCCAAGGCTACCCATTATGACGGCCGGGATTACCTCTCCTTGCCCGGAGTGTTCAGCCAGGGTTCCCTCGACAAGGGCAGCGAATTACTGCTGGCCCAGCTCAAGCCACTGCATGGCAACGTATTGGATCTGGGGTGCGGCTCTGGCCTGCTCGGAATCAGTCAGGCATTACGCAGCACCGACATCAATCTTACGCTGGCAGACACCGATGCCTTCGCCTTGCGCAGCAGTGCCCTGAACGCAGCCCGTATGGGCGTAAAAGCAGATATTGTGGCCAGTGACGGCCTGGGCCAGGTCAATGGCTACTTCGATACCATCATCAGCAACCCACCGTTCCACGCCGGCAAGGAAACCGATTATCAGTTTGCCGAACAGCTGTTTGCCAATGCGCGCAAGCAATTACGGGCAGGAGGCAAACTATGGATTGTGGCCAATCGTCATTTGCCTTACGAAGAGTGGGCCGCGCGCTGCTTCAGCCAGGTCGAGGAAGTCGCTACCGCCAATGGCTTCAAGATACTGCGCATCAGCCATTAATGTCAGACCAGAGCCAGATGCCAGGGAGATGTTTCATGTTCCGCACCGCACCAGTGGCCAAGATCAAGCAGCATCAGTATCTCCCTGGGTCTGGGGTTATTCAGCTGTTTATGGTGCTGCTATTCGGAGCAGCAACGACAGCCCAGGCCAATGACGCCACACTGTCCTACGACCCGGAAAATTATAATCGCTTCCTGCCTCTGACCGCCCTCGACCTGCTCGGTCAACTCCCGACAGCCGGTTTGGGCAAGAACCTTAATCTGGAAGATGACGTACTTCTCTACGGCATGAGCGGCAGCTATCAAAGCCTGTTGATCAATGGCCAGCCATTACTGGGCGACAGTAATGCTCAACGAGTAGCGCTGGAACGTATTCCCGCAGCCATGATCAAGCGTATCGACATCAGTGAAAACAGCCAGGCAGATCAGGACTGGGGAGGCGGTGCCGCCGGGGCCATCAATCTTATTCTCAAAGACCAGTTCAGCCCCGATACTTATCTGGCTGGTATCAGCGGCCCTTACCAGGGTTATCAGCTACTGGCAGATGCCTCACCATCCCCGAACCTGCGCGTCGGGCTCTCCCGCATCCGTCAGGTCAGCCACAGCCAGGGCTCGTTCACCACTGCTGACCTGAATCAGGATTGGTCACAACGGCGTCAGCAACAGGATGACACCTTCCGGCTGTCCCACCAAATGACCTGGTCCACCGCCACTCGCCTGAGCAGTGAACTGATTCTGATGAACAGCGACTATGACCGCCAACACGAGCCACTGCCGTTCACCCTGCGTTACGATGCCACTCACCCGGGTCTGAGTGATACGTCTTACCAGCATAACCGGACAAACCAGCACCTGCGCCTGAATGCCAGTCATCGCCGTGATAGCCTCATCAGCCAAGTGTCATTGGCGGGTGAACAGTTCAAGCAACAACAGCAGCGCGACACCACCAATAACGACGAGAATGCCAGCCGTTATCGACTCCACTGGACACTGGCAGAAACTCGCGACGAACATCGCTGGTCCCTGGGCCTTGGCTATCAGCAACGCAAACAAAACACTTTTTATTCTGGCACCGGCCAGCAACGGCTCAAGTTCAAGGAGAATCGGGCTTCTGCATTTGTGCAGGATGCCTGGCAGGTCACTCCCGGCACTCGGCTGACCCTGGGGTTACGCCTCGAGTCTTATGAGCTCAGCCAGGATAACGCCGGGAGCCAGAATCTGGACCAGCAATCTGAAATCGCCACCGCCAGTTACTGGTTACCCAGTGCAATTCTAAGCCGCCGCCTCGACTATCACCAACAGCTGCAAATCAGCCTTGGTCAAAGTATCCGCCCGGCCCGTGCCAGCGACCGCGTGCCCCATAACCTGGACGACGAAGAGCTGGTATGGATCGGCAATGCCGACCTGGTCGACGAACAAATGACGTCTTATGTGATCCGCTACCAACGCCAGTTCCAGACCGGCGTCCGGGCCGAAGAAGAAGGTGTGGTGCTGTCATTGTTTCAGCGCAGCATCTATCAGCCGATTCATTATCTTTACAGTGCCACCACCTCCGGGCAGTTTCAGGTCACTCCGGTCAACAGCGCCGTCCCGGCGGTATTACGTGGCGTCAGCCTGACCATGCGCAAGCCGTTACAACGGGGAGACAATCCGCTGATCATCGAGCTGGGAGTCAATCTGTATGACTCCGACATTCGCGGTAGCGAGGTGATTGAACAACGGCGACGACTGGACCAGACCCCGGATTCAGTGGTCAAAGCCAGTGTCGAGTACTGGTACCTGCGCCATGCCCGTATCGGTGCCTACTGGTGTTATCAGGGCCCGTCGACGCATCTGGCGATTGGCGACAGCAGTGATATCACCGTCCACAATACATCGACCCACAATGCTGGCGGCTATCTGGATTATTCATGGAAAGGAGGCTGGCGGATTGGTGTTTCCATCAATCAGCGCCAGGCCGGCGACTATGACAGTGACTCCCCGGCCTTCCACATGGAAAGCGACAACGAATGGCGCTGGCAATTACAGCTACGCAAAGAAAGCTGAATCACCCCAAAAGATCAAGAGACTGACACCAGAACGGGGCAGCCGAAACAGCCGCTGGCTGATACCGGGCAGCGCGCTGATCACAGCCACCCCCGGAGTACTGCAGAACTGCTTTAATCTGGCATATTACGGGAGTAGAAAATCTCCAGCATTTCCTTGCGCACCTTGTTCTCGATCACATCCCGTTCAGCGTCACTCAGGCTGAGCGCAGCTTCACCAAACAGATAGTTATCCAGTTCAAAATCCTTCAGCAGCATCTTGGTATGGAAGGTATTTTCCTGATACACATTCACATCGATGGTCTGATAGGCGTTACGGGTATCTTCGGTCAGGTAGTTCTGGATCGAGTTGATATCATGATCAATATAATGCTTGTTGCCATCGACATCGCGGGTAAAACCGCGCACCCGATAATCCACCGTCACAATATCGGAGTCCAGCGCATGAATCAGATAGTTCAAAGCCTTCAGGGGTGAAATCAGCCCACAGGTCGATACATCAATATCCGCCCGGAAAGTACTGATCCCGCCATCCGGATGGCTTTCCGGGTAGGTATGCACGGTCACATGGCTTTTATCGAGGTGTGCCACCACAGAATCTCTCAGCGGCCCCGGCTTCTCTTCCATCAGGTCATCGCTGGGCGGCACTTCATGCTCAGCAATCAGAATGGTTACACTTGCACCCTGGGGTTCATAATCCTGACGAGCCACGTTCAGAATATTGGCACCAATAATATCCACCACATCGCCCAGAATCTGGGTCAGGCGATCGGCGTTATAAAGCTCATCAATGTATTCAATATACTCCTGGCGCTCTTTCTCGGTCTGGGTATAACAAATATCGTAGATATTAAAACTCAAGGACTTGGTCAGGTTGTTGAAGCCGTGCAGGCGCAACTTGTCGTTCAATAGCGTATCCTCATCAACCCCGCCTGATGCGGTGGTGTGGATGTTAAGTAGGTTAACCTTCGGTCTGAATACCTGATATCAGGCTTCAATCACTTCATGACTGTGAGTAATTTCAACCCCAGCCTGTTCGAGCATAATCGATGCTGAACAATATTTTTCTGCCGACAAAGCCACAGCCCGCTCGACACTGCCCGCCTTCAGGTTCTTGCCAGATACCTTGAAGTGTACGTGTATGCGCGTAAAAACCGACGGCACCGTATCGGCCCGCTGCGCTTCAATGGCGGCCACACAATCGGTCACTTGCTGGCGCTGCTTGGTCAAGATACTCATGACATCAAAACTGGTACAACCGCCCAGCCCCAGCAGCAGCATTTCCATTGGCCGGACGCCCATGTTTCTGCCGCCGTGATCTTCTGGTCCATCCATGACAACTGTGTGACCACTGCCAGATTCACCCAGGAACATGGCCCCATCTACCCACTTGATTTCTGCTTTCATCTTATCAACCAGCACAGTTATTGGAGGAAGGCGCGGAGCGTATCATAACCAGCACGCCCGGTTAAATTGTCTCAGTCAGACGTGTCACCCTACTGCCGTATTTTGTCATTTTAACAATAAGATACAATTTAATTGCTCCTGCAGACGTCAGCAGTCCGGCAAAAAGTAGTATCCTCTGCCTTTTGAAAAAATCGATCTAACATATAAATCAACGGCTTACGCGATATTTACCCTATATGACCAATATTAATGATCTGGTTCACGGAACTGAAAACCATACGCTCTGTAATGGTAAAAGCACTAACGCACTGCGTCACAAACTGACATACTGTTTAACTTATTCTGTTCATGAGCAATAATTGCATCAGTACCGGATTGGAAGCCCAACTATGAGCCTGGTAAGACTGCCCCAAAAGGATCCCTACCTGGAAGACTTTTTGTCTCAATGTCACCGACGCCGTTATCCGGCGCGCAGCACTCTGATTTATGCTGGAGAAGAAAGTCATACCTTGTACTATCTGGTTAAAGGTTCCGTCAGCGTCATCATTGAAGACGAAGATGGCCGCGATATGATCATGGCCTACCTGAATCCGGGTGACTTTTTTGGTGAAATGGGCCTGTTTGATGAAGAACACAAAACCCGCACCGCCTGGGTAAAATCCAAAACCGAATGCGAAGTGGCCGAAATCAGCTACAGCAAATTTGAAGAACTGGTCAAACTGAACCCGTCATTACTGTTCCGCCTGTTCCGTCAAATGGCACATCGCCTTGGCCATACCACCCGCAAAGCAGGTGATCTGGTGTTTATGGATGTAACCGGTCGAGTGGCCCGCACCCTGTTGGAACTCAGCAAGGAGCCAGATGCCATGACGCACCCCGATGGTATGCAAATCAAGATTACCCGTCAGGAAATTGGCCGCATCGTTGGCTGTTCCCGTGAGATGGTTGGTCGTGTATTAAAAGACCTTGAAGATGGTGGCCTGGTATCAGTCAAAGGCAAAACCATGGTGGTCTACGGCACCCGCTAGCTGTACATACAATCATTGAGCAGGCTGTGCGCTACGCCAGCCAAAGCTGCGACCAAAAAAAGCATTGCCTGTGGCAATGCTTTTTTGTTTGTAATGCGTATCAGGATAACCAGTGATGGTCAGAAAAACAGCTGACTCAATGCCTCACCCGGATCTTGTGCCCGCATAAAGGCTTCGCCAACCAGAAAACCGTGCACGTTACGCTGACGCATGGCATCCACATCGGCACGCTGCAGAATCCCGCTTTCCGTCACCAGCAAGCGGTTATCGGGTATCGACGCCAATAATCCATAAGTGGTTTCCAGCGTTACTTCAAACGTATGCAGGTTGCGGTTATTGATTCCCAGCAACGGCGTGGTCAACGTCAAGGCTGATTCCAGCTCATCGTGGTCATGCACTTCCACCAGTACATCCATTCCCAGTTCATGAGCCAGGCCTTCCAGATCCTGTAGCTGCATTCTCGACAGCGCCGAGACGATCAGCAGAACACAATCGGCATTCAGCATGCGGGCTTCATAAATCTGATAGGGGTCGACCAGGAAATCCTTGCGGATCACCGGCAGCGAGCAGGCTTGACGCGCCTGCTGCAAAAAATCTTCATGGCCCTGGAAATACTCATGATCTGTCAGCACCGACAAACACGCTGCACCGCCTTGCTCGTAAGATTCGGCAATCGCACCCGGCACAAAATCTTCTCGTATCACGCCCTTGGAGGGTGATGCCTTTTTGATTTCAGCAATCACCGCGGGATCACCCGCATCAATACGGGTACGCATGGCCTGACAGAAGCCTCGCAACTGTTCCGGGTCCTGGTCCTGTGCCTGCGCTTTCAGCTCGACGACCGGCAGCTCACGCTGCCGTTGTCTGACTTCCACCACCTTGGTAGCGAGAATTTTTCGGAGTACGGTTGGTGTTTCGTTATTCACTGCGTTATTCGCCTTTGGTTTCGCCGCCGTCAGGCCGCACCATCTTCGGCCAGACAGACTGAAAAGCTGACCAGCTCTTTCATTTTTTCCAGTGCCAGACCCGAATAAATCGCGTCTTGCGCCATGCTGACACCATCTTTCAGATTCAACGCCAGACCGGCAACATAAATCGCAGCACCGGCATTCAGCGCCAGCATATCGGCGGCTTTTTGACCGGCTTCGGTTTTACGCTTGCCCAGTGCATCCTGAATCAGTGCCAGGCTTTCCTCGGCGCCATCGACCGTCAGACCACTCAGGCTGCGAGGTTCAATCTCAAGCTCTTCCGGACGAATGATACGTTCCCGCAACTCACCCATATACAGTTCACACGCAAAGGTTGGAGCCGCCAGACTGATCTCATCCAACCCATCGTCTGAATGTACCACCATGACATGGCCCGCGCCCAACCGCTGCATCACTTCTGCCAGCGGCCGTACCAGCTCTTTGCTGTACACACCGATCAACTGGTTCGGGACACTGGCCGGATTGGTCATTGGCCCGAGAATATTAAAAATTGTCCTCATACCCAGCGACTTGCGTACACCAATCGCATGTTTCATGGCACTGTGATGCTGAGGCGCAAACATAAAGCCCACGCCCAGCTCCTCTATGCAACGAGCCACCTGAGTGGCATCCAGAGTCAGCTTGACCCCTGCAGCTTCCAGTAAATCGGCGCTGCCGGATTTTGATGACACTCCGCGATTACCGTGCTTGGCCACTTTGCCGCCGGCCGCCGCTACCACAAAGGATGAAGCCGTCGAGACATTAAACAGGTTCGATCCATCACCACCGGTCCCCACAATATCCACCGCGTGTAACGGATGAATGGTGACGCCATGGGCCAGCTCTCGCATAACCCGGACGGCTCCGACGATTTCATCGATGCTTTCGCCTTTCATTCTCAAGGCAACCAGAAACGCACCGACCTGGGCATCGTCACACTGTCCGGCCATTATCTGTCCCATAACGTCGGTCATCTCGTCCGTCGTCAGGTCATTACGTTCGACAACCCGAGCGAGGGCAGCACGCATTTCCATATCAGTCTCCTGGTCAGTTCAGCCGTATGTGCAAAAAATTGTTGAGCAAGTCATGGCCGTGCTCAGTCAGAATGGATTCAGGATGGAACTGAACCCCTTCAATCGCCAGCTCGCGATGTCGAATCCCCATGATTTCTTCCTGGCTGCCATCGTCATTCTGGGTCCAGGCCGTCACTTCAAGGCAATCCGGCAAGGTGTCTTTATCAATCACCAAAGAATGATAACGGGTCGCCTGATAGGGATTGGTCAGGCCCTTGAACACACCGACATCGCCATGATGAATGGCCGATAATTTACCATGCATGACCTGTCCGGCTCGTACGATGGTGCCGCCAAATACCTGCCCAATCGATTGATGGCCCAAACAAATTCCCAAAATTGGCACCTTGCCGGCAAAGTGCCGGATAGCGGCCATCGACATTCCGGCTTCATTCGGCGTGCAAGGCCCCGGGGAAATAACCAGGTGATCAGGAGCCAGAGCCTCTATTTGCTCCAGCGTCACCTCGTCGTTACGAAACACCCGTACTTCTGCGCCCAACTCGGCGAAATATTGCACAATGTTGTACGTAAAAGAATCGTAGTTATCTATCATTACCAGCATGCTGTACTCCAACGGCGCCCGGCATCAGGCCCTTGTCATTCATTCGGTAGGTAGCGACCTGTCTGCAGGTCGTTATTGATCCAGCCCGGCTTCAGCCAGAGCAACGGCACGGAACATGGCGCGACCCTTGTTCAGGGTTTCCTGCCATTCCATTTCCGGCACCGAGTCGGCCACGATCCCGGCTCCCGCCTGAATATTCAGCATGCCGTCCTTGATGACCGCGGTACGAATGGCAATCGCCGTATCCATATTGCCATTCCAGCTCAGATAACCGACCGCACCGCCATACACACCACGCTTGGTGCTTTCCATCTCATCAATGATTTCCATTGCCCGGATTTTGGGCGCACCACTTAAAGTACCGGCCGGATGTACGGCTCTCAGTACATCCATGGCCGTGGTGCCTTCTTTCACTTGCCCGGTGACATTGGAAACGATATGCATCACATGACTGTAGTGCTCCACCACCATCCGGTCGGTCAGCTCTACCTTGCCCGTCTGGGCAACCCGGCCAACGTCATTACGCCCCAGATCGATCAACATCAGGTGCTCGGCGATTTCTTTCGGATCGGCCAGTAATTCCTGCTCCAGCGCCAGATCTTCAGCGGCGTTGTGACCACGCTTGCGTGTACCGGCAATCGGCCGCACCGTGACTTCACCATCTTCCAGCCGGGCCAGAATCTCTGGTGAAGAACCGACCACATGAAAGTCACCCAGATGCATGCAATACATATAGGGTGACGGGTTCAGCGTCCGCAGGGCACGGTAGATATTGACCGGATCACCGGCAAACGGAATCTGCATCCGCTGGGATATCACGCACTGCATGATATCGCCAGCGAAGATGTAATCCTTGATCGAAGCGACTGCCGCACGGAATTCATCGGCACCAAACATTGAACGAAAATCTTTTTCCTCGACCTCGCGCGGCTGCGCCAGCGGCTGGCCTATTTCCCCCTGATAGGGCTGACGCAACTGTTCGCGCAGTTGCTCGATACGCTGTTCAGCCACCGCCAGCGCGTTGGGCTGTTGCGGATCGGCCAGCACGATCAGATGCAAGGTGCCACTGAGATTGTCGAACACCACCACTTCTTCGGACACCATCAGCAGGATATCCGGGGTATTCAGCTCATCAGCGGGGCAGCCTTTTTCCAGCCGGGGTTCGATATAGCGCACGGTATCGTAACCAAAGTAGCCGACCAGCCCGCCCTGAAAACGCGGCAAGCCGGGCAAGTCCGGGACTTTGTAGCTTTGCTGTAACTCGCTGATGTATTGCAGCGGGTCACGCACTTCCAGCTCGCTGACCGTGTCACCGTTTTCTTGCCGGATAATCCGATGGCCCGTTACCTTGATAACATGGCGGGCGGGTAATCCGATCATTGAATAACGCCCCCATTTCTCCCCACCCTGTACCGATTCGAACAGGTAGGAATAAGGCCGGTCGGCCAATTTGAGGTAGGTACTGAGAGGGGTATCAATGTCGGCCAACACCTGGCGCGACACAGGGATACGGTTGTAGCCCTGGGCAACCAGAGTTTCAAATTCTTGCGGAGTCATAATAGGAACCTGAGTGTGAGTAAACGCAATAACGGATGCATCCTTTTGTGTGATGCAGGAAATCAGGCGTTTATCACCATCGACGGGCGAGTAGCTGGCCCTGTTGCTGAGGACGATCCAGAGGGTAGAACACCACGGGCTCCCTAGTCGTGATTTAATCGAGCATAGATCATACCAGAAGGCCCACCTCCGGCAAGCCTTACAATGGTTGATTTCAGTTTTTGAGTGGTCGCCAGTCCAGACAAGGCCAACTGCGCAAGGCCGCTGCATCACGTAAACGGGCGTTCGGATTCAACACCACTGGCTGGGCGACTTTTTCCAGCAAGGGTAAATCTGCATGACTGTCGGTATAAAAGGCGGCATCACTGAATTTCAGGCCACGCTCACGCAAAAATGCCCGGGCCAGACCAACCTTGCCACTGCCGTAACACAAGGGGCGCTGCAAGCCGACGATACGATCATTCACCACCTTGAGGCGATTACTGATCACATGAGTGATACCCAGCGCGTCGGCGTAAGCACGGGCAACATAATCATCAGCGCCAGTAATCATCACCAGTTCAACCCCCTGGCGCTGGTAGGCAAATAACAGCGAAGCCGCTTGCGGATAAATATGCAGATGCCCACGCTCGGCAAAAAATTGCGCCACCCGCTGCTGATATACAGACAAAGCCATCCCGCGAGCACGGGTCTTGTAATAGTTGGACAAGCGCCAGTGTGTTACCCGACCCTTTTTATAGGCACGATACAAGGAAGCCAGCGCCAGCGTCGCCTCGACCAAAGCCCAGCGCTCACGGCGTACTCGCCATTTGATCCAGAGACTGTTTGCGTCTTTGTTAATCAGTGAGTCGTCCAGATCAAAAAAAACGACCTTTACCTTGTATACCTGCATGACACTCCGCCCACGATGCTGTCGCTCAGACTAACACGCATTCAAACCCTGCCCAATGCGAATTCGTCGCGTCCATTCACTGTTGCATCCAAGGCAAAAAGTTCCGCAAAAAAAACATAAAAATGTTACATCCAGATGATTGACCTTGTGACAAGTTAATGTAGTCTGAAGACATAAGGAAATGACAGAGACGCGGCAACAAGAACTGGCAAAAGATGTTTTCCAGTTCGCCAGTGTTAATGGCAACTTATTGTTTTATAAAGGTTTTAAAGACTACCGTTACGTTGAAGGGAGGTAAATATACCGATCCAGGCGCACTCGGCAAGATCCAGAAACCGGTCTGTATACCAATACGGATCTGCCCTTTGGCACGTGCGTAAAGACAACAGCGCCAACGCGATGTTGTCCGCCGGATTTCCCGGCGTAGCCTCATGCTTATTTTAACCAAGGAGCGTTTATGAAAGGTCTGGCAATCAGTTTTCGTGACATCGAACATTCAGACGGTATAGAAGCATCTATCCGAGAGAAAGCCACCAAACTTATCTCCACCTTTGACGACATCACCGGGATTCGTGCGGTTGTCGCCATGCCACATAACCACAGCTATAAAGGCAAGTTGGCTCATGTGTCGCTGGAGGTTGGCTTGCCTGGAGAAACTGTCGCGATCACCCATGACAATCACGACAACTCTGACCACGAAGATATGTATGTTGCTGTCAGGGATGCGTTTGAAAAGGCCCAGCGTAAAATCCGCAAGATTCATGAAAAACGGGTTAATCGTAATCGTCGCACGGCCTCGATTGTTGCTCAGGCAACCTGAACCTTGTCGTTAGAGTAGTCTCCATTAAAACCCTGTTAATAGCTCTGAAAGCCGCTGATACCAGCGGCTTTTTTGTGGCTACCCAACACCCAACATCCAGCACTGGCCAAGTGCCATGCAAGCCGGTTTCATATCCACACGGTACAATCCAGCCGTACAACACAGCCGAACAACCCAGGCACATAATCCAGGCATAAAAAAGCCACTCCGAAGAGTGGCTGGTATCCATCAGCGCAATCGCGACCGGCTTACAGGAAAGAGAAATCCTCTTCGGCCATATCCATCAGACTGGCGGCTCCTGCTGTCATGGTGGCAGCATGCATCCGGGTACGGGGCAGGATGCGGCGGAAGTAAAAGTTTGCCGTGGTCAGTTTGGCCTTGTAGAAGGCCTCTTCACTGGTACCTGCAGCCAGCTTGTCCTGAGCTACCTTGGCCATACGCGCCCAGAAGTAACCCAGCACGATATAACCGGAGTACATCAGATAGTCGACAGCAGCGGCGCCTACTTCATCGCGATTTTTCATCGCCCCCATCCCCACTTTCATGGTCAGGTCGCCCCACTCCTTGTTCACTTCCATCAAGGGCTTGATCAGTTTGGACAAGGCTTTATTACCCGACTCCGCCTTGCAGAACTTGTGCACGATCTTGGTGAAGGTGCGCAGGCTCGCCCCTTGCGTCATCAATACTTTACGGCCGAGCAAATCCAGCGCCTGAATACCCGTGGTTCCTTCATAGATAGTCGCAATCCGGGTATCCCGCACCAGCTGCTCCATTCCCCATTCCGCAATATACCCATGGCCACCATACACCTGCATACCCAGGTTGGTTGCTTCACAACCGGCTTCGGTCAGGAAGGCCTTGGCAATCGGCGTCAGGAAACTGAGCAGCTCTTCAGCACTTTTACGTTCGGCTTCGGTCTCGGCTTTTTTGACAATGTCGTTTTGCTGCGAGGCAAAATACACCAGTGCCCGGCTCGCTTCGTTGAGGGCTTTCTGCGTCAACAACATACGACGGACATCCGGGTGCACAATAATCGGATCGGCGGCTTTTTCCGGCGCTTTTGCCCCGGTCAGTGAACGCATCGCCAAACGTTCTTTGGCATACGCCAGAGCACCTTGATAAGACGCTTCCATCGCTGAAGAACCTTGCAAGGCAGTACCGATACGGGCGGTGTTCATAAAGGTGAACATGCAGTTCAGGCCTTTGTTCTCCGGCCCAATCAACCAACCTTGGGCACCATCAAAGTTCATGACACAGGTAGAGTTGCCGTGAATGCCCATTTTGTGTTCCAGCGAGCCACATTCAACAGCGTTTTTATCTCCCAGCGTGCCGTCTTCATTCGGCAGTACCTTGGGCACAATAAACAGCGAGATACCCTTGGTACCAGCCGGAGCACCAGGCAAACGGGCCAGCACGATATGGATAATATTGTCTGCCATATCGTGATCACCGGCAGAAATAAAGATCTTGGTGCCGGTAATGGCATAGCTGCCATCCGGGTTTGGCTCTGCCTTGGCTTTCAGAATCCCCAGGTCAGAACCACAATGCGGCTCAGTCAGGCACATGGTGCCGGTCCACTCACCAGAGACCAGACGGGTCAGATAGGTGGCTTTATGGGCATCGGTACCGTGTTGTTCAATGGTGTTCATGGCACCGTGAGACAAACCGGGGTACATCCCCCAAGACCAGTTGGATGAACCAACCAGCTCGGAAATCACAATCCCCAGTGATTCAGGCAAACCCTGACCGCCAAATTCTTCGTCATGGGCCAGAGACGGCCAACCGCCTTCAACAAACTTGGCGTAGGCTTCTTTAAAGCCGGTCGGTGTGGTGACGGTGCCATCTTCGTGACGCTGACAGCCTTCGATATCACCGACACGGTTCAGCGGTGCCAGCTCTTGTTCACAAAAACGAGCGCCTTCAGCAAGGATGGCATCCACCATGTCCGGAGTCGCCACGTCGGCGTAAGCAGGAATATTGGCGTAATGGGACGGCATATCCAGCAGCTCGTCCATAACGAATTTAATTTCACGCAGGGGGGCTTTGTATTCTGGCATTAGGGATACCTCGTCGCCTGACTGGTTTGGGTCGCCTGATGGCGCTCTGTTTATTAGTAGTCGTACCGGCCATCAATCAATGAACCAGTACGCTGTTGCTATTTCGTTGTTCCGTTGTTGCTTGATCGCCCGGTGACCGCGTCATGCGCGTGTGTTGCCGTGGCGTATCACTTGATGTTTTAAAACAACTGTTTGAAACATACGTTTGCTTTATAGCTCTGTCAAGCAAAAACACACAACAATGACTTGTCATCCCGACACTGGTAGCAGGCAAAATCCCACGCCAATACAACAACGGCTATCAACCCAGCATAGGACACAAATTCCACCACCGAGAAGGCACAATACGGATTAGCAACCATTGACCCGATATCACCCTCCAAGCAGGATAGTGGCTGCGTTTTATCAACAATCAGTATTCAATCAATACCCAATCAGAGTCAGGGAAGACGATGGCAGGCAACCCACAGCAGCAACAACAAAAACAGCAGCAAAACCAGCTACCCAGACAGCGGTCTCTGTCCCGTCAATCAGCCGCCGGGCCGCTGTCGGACTTTCGTTGTGAATGGTGCCAGAGCTCGGTCAGCAAGAGCATCAGTGGGTTTTTGTGTCACCACTGTGAAGAAGTGCTGCGCACCCCCTATCCGGCGTGCAGCCAGTGTGGTGAGTTACTCAATAACAACGAACGCCGCTGCCAGCATTGCCAACAAACGCCACCGGCTTTCGATTACACTCACATTTTTTTACCTTACCAAACACCGGTTAGTCACTGGTTACGCCAGGCCAAAGACCGCCGTCGTTATGAGTGGCTGTTACGCCTGGGTCACTGGATGGCCCATCATCCACCCGCGGCGATTACCCAGGTCGATGCGCTGGTGTACGTGCCATCCGATTGGCGCAAGCGTCTCTGGCGCGGCTTTAACCCTGCCCGGATTATTTGTGAGCAACTGGCTTCCCGTCATCACAAACCGATATTACACCAGGCGCTACGCCGTCGAGGCAGTACCCCACAACGAGGCCAGCACCGCGCTTCCCGCTTGCAGCAAGCTCGGCAACAGTTCGACAGCGGCCAGCAATCCCTGCACGGCATGCACCTGCTGCTGATTGACGATGTACTCACCACCGGTGCCACGGCCGATGCGGTAGCGACCTTGCTGAAGCAGCAAGGGGCAGCCATTGTTGGCGTCTGGGCACTGGCGCGAACACCCCCCCCCGGAATGACCATGCCGTTAGCATTGCATGGATGTGGCTTGCCAGAGAGTCAGGCATAATCGCCCGTTGAATCCAGACGAGGGCCGATTATGTCTACCACACATCCTTACGCCAACCTGACCCCGGAGCGGGTGATGGATGCCATTGAGTCCGTAGGCTATCTCTGTGACGCCCGGGTATTCCCGCTGAATAGCTATGAAAACCGGGTATACCAGGTCGGCATCGAAGACAGCGAACCACTGATCGCCAAGTTCTATCGCCCCGATCGCTGGAGCCGTGCGGCGATTATGGAAGAACACGCTTTCATGTTTGATCTGGTCGAAGAAGAAATTCCGGTGGTTGCCCCGATTCAAATCGATGGCGAAAGCCTGTTCTACAGCGATCCGTTTCTGTTTGCCTTGTTTCCACGTCGTGGTGGTCATGCTCCGGAACTGTCCTCCAATGCCGACCTGGAGTTGCTCGGTCGCTGGCTGGCGCGCTTGCACCAGGTAGGCAGCTGGAAGAACTTTGATCATCGCCCACTGATTCTGGGAGCTGAGGATCTGGCCCAGGCCGCCGACACGGTACTGGCCTCAGGTCATATGCCTCTGGACTACCACGCTGTTTACCAAAGCATCTGGCCGCAACTGGTAGCAAACCTGGAGCAACAGATGTCTTCCAGGTCGTTCCGTACCATCCGGTTACATGGCGATTTACACCCCGGCAATCTGTTATTACGTAATGAACAACTGTGGATGGTCGATTTCGATGATTGTTTACAAGGCCCGGCCATGCAGGATATCTGGATGTTGTTGAGCGGCGCCCGTGACGAACAGGTGTCCCAGCTCAATGTGATTCGTAACGGCTACGAGATGTTCCGCCCCTTCCCTTATACGGAACTTTCACTGGTGGAGTGCCTTCGAACCATACGCGTAATGAAACACGCTGCCTGGTTGTGCCAGCGTTGGGATGACCCGGCCTTCCCTATCGCCTTTCCCTGGTTTGACAGCCACCGCTTCTGGTCTGAACACATCCTGACCTTGCGCGAACAGCAGGCCGCGCTGCAACAGGAGCCGTTAGTACTGTTTGCCTGAACTGTTTGCCTGAACTGTTTGCCTGAACCAGCGCCGGGCCAGCCGGGTCTGTTATGGCAGTGATACGCTCACTTATTGTTATCTAACACGTGTTAAGGAATTATTATGACTCGTTTAATGCTACCCACTCTCCTGCTGCCCACGCTGTTCTGCGCGGCAACGGCCGTTCAAGCCGATGGCATGGACACCAGCAAACTGTATCTCGGTGGCAGTCTCTCCTATAACACCATTGATTCTCCGTTCGGCGGTAGCAGTGCCGATGCCGGAGGCCTGCAGGGATTGGTCGGGTATGACATGGGGTCAATCGATGGAGGCATTCACACCAGCATGGAGCTGGGTATCAGCCAGACCGATGACTTTGACAACACCGATGAGAGCATCAGCGGCCTGTGGATTGCGGCGGTTGTGGAAAAAGACCTGCCGGAAATCAATCCGGAGTTATCCCTGATTGGTCGGGTTGGTATTGATGTCGGCGATGACGACGGCATTCTGACCGGCGTCGGAGTGGGTTATCGGCTGAACAGCCAACTGCAAGTACGCGGAGAGTTTGTAAACAAGGATGCTTCCAATCAATACCTGGCCAGCTTGGTGATTCATCTCTGACGTTCAGGTTTCCGCCAAAAAAAACAGCGCCGTGTGAGTACTCACACGGCGCTGTTAAGCAAACGTTATGGATCGTATTGCCAGCGATGACCACGGGGTCATCTGCAAGCGGTGGTTACCTTTGGCCTATACAATCAACGGCGACCAGAACGACGCAAGGCCGATGTTGAATAGTCCCGGGATGAGCGCTCGCCACCAAATACAAACGAACCCTCTTCCTCATTATCCAGTCCCAGTGCCAGATAACGGCCAGAAGTCAGGTCGTACAACACTTCCAGTCCGTACCATGGCACAGTGGCGTTGTAGTACATCACGCCATGTCCTTCTGCTACCCGCCATAACAGGCCACGACCGTCATAATGATCAATCACTGCCGCCTGCCAGGAATCCTCATCGATATAGAACACCCGCTTGGCATAGACATGGCGCATACCGTCTTTCAGCGTCGCTTCCACCTTCCAGACCCGGTGTAATTCGTAACGGGTGACATCCTGGTTGATATGACCGGGCTGAACGATATCGTCATATTTCAGCTGGCCAGACTTCAGCTTGTAGCTGTTATAGGGAATGTACATTTCCTGTTTACCCACCAGCTTCCACTCATAACGGTCAGGCGCACCGTTGTACAAATCGAAGTTGTCCGAGGTACGCATGCCGTCAGACGCGGTTCCGGGGCTGTCATAGGCAATGGCAGGAGCACGGCGCACCTTGCGCGATCCGGCGTTATAGATCCACGCTTTACGGGGTTCTTTAACCTGATCCAGAGTCTCATGCACCAGCAGCACATTGCCCGCCAAACGCGCCGGTGACAGTACATCCTGCTTGAAGTAGAACAGGACGTTGTCATCCTTGTCGGGATTATAGTCGGTCAGCTTGTCCCTGAAGGTAAACTCTTCCTGAAAGCGTACCAGTGTATAGGCACCGTTTTCCTGCGGTGTCACCTGACCAATGGTACGTTCAACACTGCCACCACGATAACGGACGATATGGTTCCAGATAACTTCCAGACCATTGGACGGTATCGGGAATGGTGTCCCCTGAACGTAATTTTCCAGGCCGTTACCGCCATCCACCAGCTTGGTGGCTGTGGCGTTACGGGCGGTTTCCTGATAAATGCTGTCGCTGTAGGCCGCAGTCCGGTGAGTCGGGTACACCGGCATGCGATAACTATCCGGATATTTCTCAAACATGGCTTGCTGGCCATCCGATATGTGATCGGCGTACTGTTTGTAGTTACTGCTGTCGATCACAAACAGCGGCTTTTCATCGGTAAAAGGATCGACCAGTTTGCCGCCTTTGGTGTACCCCGCAGGAGGCTGTAACAGCCCTCCTGTCCAGGCTGGAATATCGCCGGATGCGGCCTTGTTGGCTCCCACCGGTGTCAGTTCTTTACCCAGTTTGGCCGCTTCTGCTGCCGGGACGGCTGCTTCAACTGCCAACATCGGCAGTGACAGAATCAAGGCACTGCCCAGTACGCGAATCGTTGATTTGATCATGCTGTATTCCTCGCTTGTTCCGCTGGCTGCCAATTAAAATGAGTAGGCTGCAGACAGGCTGATATTGTCGCGGTCTTTCATGGTGTTGTAATCGCCACCAGAGTAGTTGCTGTAGCTCACGTCAACCGACGTGGTGTTCAGGTATACAAAGCGTAGCCCCAAACCTGTGGTCAGGCGGTTATCAATAAACTGGGCACCCGGCTCCGGGCCATACCCCTTGTCATACGCCAACGAGATAATCGGAGTGATATTCACCCCGGCCAAGGCATTGTTGTAGTCGAACGACATACGGAAGCGCACGCCCCCGGACAACTGGGTCACATAACCATCGTCAGTACAGTTGTCGGTGTTGGCATTCTGGCCGCTGTTGGCTTCGTCCGTCCCTGGAACGGTATCGGCCGTACAGAAGTTGGTATCTCCGGCGGCGCTGTAAACGCCATCGTTGTTACCGATGCCATAGGCACCGGAACGGCCATAACGTGCATCATCGGTATCGGGCAGATCAGGAATAAAGCTCACCCCCACTTCGGCCACCAGCGCCGCCCGATCAGCACCCAGTATCCGGTCCAGGAAGGTGATATAGGTTGCTTGGGCCTGCCACATATCAAACTCGTCGTAACCAATGGCAAACTCACCCGACAGATCCGTTGGATCACCACCGGCTTCCGCCAGTCGTTGTTGATACAAACGGCTATAAGGTGCGGCGTTACCCGCCAACAACAGCTCGAAGGCATTCCACTGCAAAGGCATATCCGGACGATAGCTGACCTCACCGGATATGGAAGCGCCGCCTTCCGTGGCCCTTGCAAAGCTTAACCCCATGACCTGAATGTCTTCCGGGTAGGCGATCTGGTAGAGCGGATAGTTACTCTCGTAGGTGGCATCAGCGTTGTAATAACTGCTGTCGGATTTATTCACCACCACACCATTAATAAACGGCAAGCGGCTGTGAATATTCATGTAGTAAGCACCAAATTCCGTGTCACCCAGCGCTTCGGAATACCAGCGAAAGGCCAGACCGTACTGGCCAGAGTCTTTGGGTTCACCATCTGGCAAGCGTTCGGCCACCGGCGCCACACGCTCAGACAACGGCTGGTTGTCGGCCACTTCCTGATCCCGTGCCGCCAGAATATCCAGCTCGCTGGACGTGCCCGACAAGATCACCGGGCCACAGCCATCAGCGACAAAGTCCGAGCTTGAGAAGAGCGTACCGCAAGGGTCAGTACGGGTTTTTTCCCACTGCAGCTGATAAAAAGCCTCTACCGACAGGTCTGGCGTCAAACCGACGGAGGTATACAGCATATTGACGGGCAGCAAGCCTTCTTTCAGCTCAGCGCCCGGTTTGCGGAAGGCCGAGGCATCCACCGGGTTAATGCTGTTGATACCACCCTGGATAAAGGTGCTCTCACCCCAACTTAATACCTGACGCCCCAGGCGCACCGATACCGGTGTTTCACCGAAATCAAAATCCCCCCAGACGTAGGCATCCAGCAGGTCGTAACCACTACCGGCAGCGTCTTTGGTTTCATCACTGAGGTCTTTGAAATCGGTTGAGTCATTCATGATGGCGTCATCGTAAAACGCCCGCAGCCGAAAGAAGCCACCATAGTTTTCGTAGCTCATTTCGAGGTCGGATGTCCACTTGATCACCCGGGTGTAGACATCACCTTTGCCATAATTCAGCGTACCGTCGTCATAGTTATACGATGAGCCAGATGCACTGTTGCCCGTAGCCGCGCCGTTACCCGGCATGATTTGCTCTGCCCCCGGCTCTTCCAGTCGCCAGGCAATCCCGGCGCTAATGGTGTTGTCCAGACGCATGTCGACCGCGCCCACCGAAAACTCGGTAGCCTGGGCTGAAGTGGCTGCAAGAGCCGAAATGGCCAGAGCCAATGGAAGCTTTTTCATAGCGTGCCCGCCTGTATTCTTATTATTCATAGTCGCCTCGGTTTCTCAGCCTTATTCTGTCACTGCTTCAACAATACCCGCGCCGTCATCGACCAGAGTCGGAGCAGCAGGATCGTCAAACAGGCTCACAATATGGTTGGCGATAACACCAAAGGTCGCCGCCGTTTCTGTCGATGCATCATTGCTATCCGGTACTGCCATGGAGCTATGACTGCTCAACTCATCGGCAAGACGGAAGGCAATCTGTACCGGACTGCTGGCCGACAAATCCGAGGAGGTATCCACCAATGTGGCACCCAGTACATCGATCAGTGGGTCGGTACCCGCCAACGGCGCAGCATCCACCGCATTGGGAATCACGTGATCACCGACGGCTTCGATCAGCGTATAAGGCGTTCCGGTCGCAGTCAGTTGCGCGGCATAGTTAACCGGATCAGACGCATCGACGGTAGCCTGGTACACGTACAACAAGGATTCATAATCTGACCCGCCCTGGGTGAGATTAAAGCTATCCGGGTCGGTTAGTCCTGCCACAATCGTCGGGCCATAAGCGTCTGAGCTTTCCAGCATCTTCGCCAATCCGCCTCCGGGCACCCCGAACACTGCCGCTTGAATCGGATTCAGCGCGCTGTTGCCTGCTGCGTTAGCCGTCAGGGTGTTGGCGTTATTAATCGCCACGTATTCCGTCCCCACAATGGCACCCAGTGAGATACCGGCAAAATAGATATGGCTGGCATCAAAATCCGGGGCACTGTTTAACACCCCATTGCCGTCGCCATCAATATCCATAAAGGGAATCGAGGCATTCAGGTTAAGCAAGTCCATCACTGCCTGACGGGTGTTATCCCGGGTGGTCTGGAAGCGGACAAAGTTGATATACAAGGAGCCGGAGCTGTTGGCCGAAGCATCGGTGGCGCTGACGGCTGTCGGCGCCACGCCATCTGCGGTCAAGCCAAAGTGGCGCTGACTGTAGGTTTGCGCTGTTACTATCTCGGTGACTTTTTCCAGCAATGCCGTCGTGCCGTCGGTTTGTGCCAGCGCGTACAGGCTGGAAGCGCTGTTGTCACTGTTCTCACTGCCTTCGACAATCGCCAGAGCCGGTACGGCGGCAAATTCAGCCCCTAACAGCGCAGACAAATCGACGGTGTCGGTCGGCATCACACCGTGCAAGGGCAGATCAATCGCGACGGTGGCATAGCAGTTCTGGGCGAACTGGTCGGCCAGCGGCAGAGTATCCAGTCGCTGGGAGTTCAGGCCGTGCTGGTAAATCACCACCGGCCAGCCAGTGGCCGGTTTTTCACAACTGGCGACAGGTTCAACCACCAGCACCGGGGCCGATACCGTGCCTTGGGCAGCAGCAAACGGAAACAGGTCGGTGACGTTTTCTGACGGTGCGGTATAAGCCGCAGCGGTAGCGGCATCAGCGCCCAGCGCCAGCTGGATATTACTGATCACTTCCGCATCCGACTGCCATTGGGACGTGATCACATTGGCGGCGCTCAGCTGTTGCGACAAACAGCTATCATCTGTATCGCTTGTCGGCGTACAGGCATAACCACTGGTTGGGTCTTCGCCACTGTAAGCACCGTCCGGCGCGCTGTGATAATAAGGTAATTCGATACGACCACTACGGAAAGTCGCCTGCAAGCCGTCGGCCAGCAACGCAGAAGGTACTGAAGCGCTGCTGCTGAAATCGGTTTTGCGGGGGGCCGGGGCCGGTAAGGTCGATAACAGCGCATTCCCCTGAATCAGGGCCGTCGCTGCTTCGGTGTCGCCACTGGTCATCATGGTGACGGTGGCCATTTGGGTTGTGGCATCATCGTCGGTGGTATTCAGGTAATGCTGCACCAACGCCGGAATATCCTTGTTACTCAAGGCGCTGTTGGCATTGCCCGGTGCGGCCATCGCGTTCATCACCGACGTTGAACCACCGGTAGTGAAGGTATAGGCCAGAGCGACATTCACGTCGTTACGTTGCAATACGCTACCGACAAAACCCTCTGCCAGCTGCTGCCAGCCTTCAATCGCGACTTTGGCGGAGGCCAGCTCATCAACGTAGGCATCCAGATCCGGGTCAGACAAATATTTGTATTGCGTCGAGGCATCAATCTGGTTGTCGTTGGCACCCAACAGGCTGTCGAGCACAACCACCAGATAACGGGTACTTTCGAGCAGCGGTTCTTCGGGGCTGATACGCAGCACGTTGTTATTCAGGCTGCCATCGGTATAACTCACCACCTCGGCACGAATGGCCGGGATATCCTGATACAAATACGGCGAACTACTGACCAGGCTGCCCAGTTTGGGGCCACCGTCGTAGTTCAGTGGCACCAGATAAACCGAACCGCTCGGTACCTCGGTCGATAATTCACCATCAAAAGCGATATCAAACGGAGCCGTTGCCGAGAATCCATCCAGATCGTTAATGGCATCATAGACCGGGTTGTAGTCTGGATTGATGCTGCCTGTCGCCGTCAGCGGCTCAATGTCTTTACCCGCTTCATAATACAGCGTGCCATCGGCATCGGTGGCATCAACAGCCGAACCATCATCATTGGTTGGGTAGGTCTGGAACAGAAAATCGATATTCAGCGGCAGTTCTGACGTCGCCGGATTAAACACCGGAGAAACAAAGGCATCCAGACTGTCACCGCTACCGGCCTGCACCGGTGTCTGATCAACGTCACTGTTACCATCCACACTGCTGATGTTGCAGCCAACCAAGCCTGCGGTTGCTGCCGCCATGGCCAGACTGAGAATCGTCTTGTTAACCATATTACTACCTGTCGTTTTATTGTTATTAGTACTGTGACCCAGCAAGGAAACATCCTCTGTCACAGCGATGTCACAACTGTAAGAGGAATATAATCTGCCCAAGCAACCACACTCATCCCTCCAAAGTATGATTCCGCTGAGAATGCCCATTCCTTTTGTAATTATATGTAACAAAAGTAATGCGATCTGACGACACAAATGATCATCAAGGATCATCAGCAGTATCTACAAGCGTAGACAAAGAACCTTGATTCGGGAAAAAATCTGCTGGATTTCGGCCGTCATCCGACGCTAAAACCGCACTCCGTAACCACCCCCCCCCCTGCAACACCACCGGCAACACCATGCACGTAACACAAATACGGCCGATTCCTCACAGGTGTCGTATAGTAATAATACGACCGACGGCAGGAAATAATCGCATTATGAGCAGCTACGAACTGATTCACCCGAAAACTCACCTGCGTGTTTTATCGCGCTACGAAATTCAGCAGCTACGCGATGTCAGCAGCCAGGAGCACGATCTGGTACGCCGTTGTTGCTACGCCGTCCTGAATGCTGGCAGCCAGAGTGACAGCTATATTGATATGGAAGCGGCCTATCAGCCGTTCGATATTCATTTTGAACAGGAAGATCGTGGGCTGGTATTACGACTGGTCAACCCGCCTCCCAGTGCCTTTGTCGACAACGACATTATCCGCGGTGTGCGGGAGCAACTGTTTTCGGTCTTGCGCGATGTCCTCTATGCGCAGGATTCCATTATCAAGCCCCAGCGCTTTGATCTGAACGACAGCGATGGCATCACCAATGCGATTTTTCACTTGCTACGGAATGCCGATGTACTCTGCGCCGACCGGCTGCCCAACCTGGTGGTGTGCTGGGGGGGACATTCCATTCCCCGCAATGAATACAAATACTGCAAGGAAGTTGGTTATCACCTCGGCCTGCGAGGCCTCGACATCGGTACCGGCTGTGGCCCGGGCGCCATGAAAGGCCCGATGAAGGGTGCCACCATCGGCCATGCCAAGCAGCACAATCGCGACGGTCGTTATATCGGCATTACCGAGCCTGGTATTATCGCCACCGAAGCGCCCAACCCCATTGTTAATGAACTGGTCATTTTGCCGGATATTGAAAAACGTCTAGAAGCTTTTGTGCGCATGGCGCACGGCATTGTTATTTTCCCTGGCGGGCCAGGCACAGCAGAAGAATTACTGTATTTGCTGGGCATTCTGACGCACCCGAAGAACATCACACTGCCCTTCCCCGTTATCATCACCGGGCCAGAAGAAAGCGGTGACTACCTGCGTGCCATTGACCGTTTTATCGGTACCACTTTGGGGGCACCGGCCCAGGCCCGTTACCAGTTGATCATTAATGACGCCCAGGCGGTTGCCCAGGCCATGAAGACAGGGATTCACAGTGTCCAGCTCTGGCGCCAGCAACAAAAGGATGCCTACTTTTTTAACTGGTCCTTGCACATCCCGGCCGAATTCCAACACCCGTTCGACCCCACTCATAAGGCCATGTCTGCTCTGAATCTGTCCTTCGATGCACCGGGGCACCAATTGGCTGCGGATTTACGCCGTGCCTTTTCTGGTATTGTCGCCGGCAATGTTAAGGCCGCTGGCATTCAACGGGTACAGGAGCATGGCCCGTATCAGTTACAGGGTGACCCGAAAATCATGGAAGAAATGAACGCCTTGCTGGCTCATATGGTCGCGAGTGGACGTATGAAGATGACCGGGGAATATACCCCGTGTTATGAAATTACAACCGCTGACGATGCTGTGCAGAACGACCGTTAGGCCATCCTGCACACACGCTCAGTCAATAGAGGTTCAATACTTCAGTGATACCAGTAGGGCCGTACAACTCCACTTCTTTATGTACCACATTCATAGGAGTGATTACCGCATCCCGTCCCAGCTTGTAGCTTTGCTCGTCGACAATGGCCTTATACGCCTTGTTCAACGTCAGGGCCCTGTCACGACTTGGCATCAGCAGATAGCTGACATCGGTTTTCAAACGCTCGAACGCTTCTGGTTTTTTGCTGCCATCCGAATGGAAGAACTTGTTGAGCACCTCGTCGTTGGTGCGGAATTCATTCCCCGTTGGATTGTGCTCCAGATAAAAAGCGTACTCTCCCTGACCGTCTTCACGGACATGATCCTTAACGCCTTCAAAGCCTTTTTCCATCCAATGGTACCAGCCATTCTGGAATGAATGCCCGGAATCCAGTTTGCGCGTAAAGGCGAAAGTTGAGTCATTGGTCGCCCCAATACCGGAGTGGCAGCCAACACAGAAGTAGTTTTCTTCGTAACTTTGTGGTCTTAGGTCACCGGCCTTGTCTTCAATAAATCCTTGATACACCCAGCCCAGAGGAACAATCAGGCCTTCTTCCATATTACCAATAACCGTTTTGGTACGTTCCGGGAAGTCGTAGCGTTCTTTCTCTTCTTTTTCCACATAGCGCTGCAAATTAAAATAAGTGCGCCAGCTGGCTTTACGGCCATATCGAAGCTCTTTCATCCGTGGAGCAATACTGGTTTTACCCTGATCATCCACATCGATATAACGCACGGTATGTACAAACTCTGTTCCTTCTGGATATAAACGTGCCGCCAAATGCACCTGTTTATTTTCCAGCTGTTTTTTGGCCTGACCCACATAGCTCATATAGATTTTGTCAAGTGGGGCCCATTCATAACGAATTAGATGGCTTTTACCAAGCTTTCCATCTTTATTCAGATCAACGCCATAGCGATTTTCATCCACTTCAGGAATAACCACATCCTGCTGCTTCATCAGGCTTTCCACAATGGCCAGGTTGATTATGTAGGTTTCCTGATCATATTCCCCCGGCTTGAGTTCACGAAACGCCTCAGGCAAACGAATCAACACGTCGTCCGTTGAACCGTTGGTTGGCATAAAGGTACCCAGAAACGGATAGTAAGCAAATACACGCCAGCCTGTCGGGTTGCCAGAAGGGTCATGATCAAATCCCTGATTATCGAAATCGAACCAGACATCCGGGATATAGCCATCCCATTGACCGTTTTTGTTGCGATCCCATTCTGCAGGGACATTCTTCAATTTCTCTGCCAGATAAATCTCACCATGACGACTGGCGTAGTTATCCTCTCGTACATAGCTCAGGATATCTTCATCACTGATATTTTGAATAGCTTGGGTACGATCTTTAAAGACATTCATCCAAGGGTTATTAACCCCGGGTTCGGGCATGTTATAGGCCACCTGAACATCAATATCACTAAAATAATTAGGTTCTTTGCTCTCGGTATGACAGGCATAACAAGGGTTATAAGATCCACTGTCATCTACCGGGTCGGTATAACACTGAGGTAGTAAATAAGGAGTCTTGTTATCAAGGCGATCCGCGGTCAGGTAATCACTCACCTGCTTTTTTACAAGACTGCTATTTGACGAGGTTTCAGCAACGACATCAAACGCTAGTAATCCAGCAACCATAGAACCGGACGTTAACAACAAATGGAAAATTCTCACAACAACCTCACAAACGGAAAAAGGGCGGGTCTCCCCGCCCTTATAAACTCATACTGATATTATTACTCAGCGATACCAGGGAAAGGACCAACATAACCGGTATAAGCCATGTCTTCACCAGCACCTGTGTCCATATCGCGATCAGACTCACCATATGGATGCTGAATAACCGACATCAGATAAGCCCAGCCATTGATGTTCGGGTACCAGTAAGGAGACGTGGTTTCTGCACCGTAAGGCGTAGTCTGGATACGAGTCAGTGATTCATCATCAAACTCATAAGACCAGATCACATCATTCTGGTGACCAGAACCCGTGTCTTCACCGATAATCAGCTTGTCGTAGCCAGACATGTACGTCACGTTGTCCGGGTTGGCGATGCCATCAATATGACAAGAGTTGTTATCTGCGAAACCAGTCACTTGCTCTGACTCAGAAACAGGAACACCTTCTACCAGTGAGTACATAGAGTTGGCAACGTAGTCAGAGCCGATGTCTGTATCTGCTGCTACATCCAGCTGATAGACGATGCCACAATCATTGCTTTCAGCCAGCTGAATGTCACCGCTGCTATCGCTCATGCCACTACCAACACTGGACATGCCAACGTACAACTTGCTACGAGTTGGATCGAACGTAACGCCTTCTTCTTTCTTGAATTCGATGGAAGCACCTTTTATCGCAGCATAACGACGGGTTTCCATACGAGAGGCCTGAGTTTCCATACCTTCGATCACTTTCAAACACTCAGCACCACCGCTAGCAGTATCCACGTAAGTGAAGCCGTCAGTTGCGCAAGCACCATCCGTGACATCTTCGCTGTCAAACAGGTCAGTGAAGGTCAGCTGTTCTTGTGTATCAGTACCAACAACATAAGGTTTCACATCATCATCAGATGCGTGGCCCAAGTCGATCCAGCTGATGTCTGCCGTTCCGCCATTATCAGCAGAAGTCTGTGTCCACTTGGCGGCGTACAAAGTACCAGCGGTCAGATCACCAGCGGTATCCGCAACAAACATATAGAAGCCAACGTTGGTGCCGTCATCTGTCATATAAGTTGTTTTGGAATCTGGCATTACATAAGCCAGCTCAAATGCCAGACGACCCATGGCGTAATGCTTGGTCAGATCGGTAGATGCATCTTCAGAGACTTCGATTTCGATATTCCAGCCGTAAAAGTACGGGTTCCAGGAAGCTTCGTCCTCGTAGTAGGACAGCATGCTACGTTGGCCGCTATCCGGGTTACGGGCATTCGGTTCATATTCTTCAGAGGCCAGGTGAGTGGTCCATGGAGTAACAGAAGCTGCACAATGTACCCAACCACCGTTCACACCAGACTGATCAATCTGCTTCATACTTTTAACAGACAGAGCGCCAGTATCGTCATCCTGATTCAGTTCCATCAGGAACATGGCTCCAGGAGTAGATTCCATTTGAGAAACAGAGAACAACTTGTCACCGATAGGCAACAGTGACGTGTGTTCGTTGCTGTTGGTGACGTTGATGCTACCGTCAGTGCTTTGCAGCACAGTGCCGGATTCATTAATCAGCTGTCCAAAAGTCACACCATTATAATCGGTACCGGAGCGTGCCAGAGTGTTAAAAGAGCCACCAAAGGTGCCTTCTCCAACAGTGGCTGTAGCAGCGAAAATAGCGCGCTTGTCAGCATCGGTTGCAGGTGCATCAACACCTTCAAACGTCAGCTCAGTGCCGTAGGTTGCGGTAGTATGATCGGCTACGGTCAGATCGGTGCCATCAACACCATCGGTACCGTCAACACCGTCAACACCGTCGGTACCGTCAACACCATTGGTACCGTCAACACCATCAGTGCCGTCATCACCATCTGAACCGCAAGCAGACAAGCCAGTAGCCAAAACGGCCATCAGCAATGCTTGTAGCAGTGCATTTTTCTTTAGTTCCATAACGCTCTCTCTCATCTTTTATATGGATGTTTAGTGCGGCACAGGCTAGCTTCGAAAAATGACAAATTAAGTGAGATTTCATGTCAAAAAAAAGACATTATTGTGACGGTCGTTAGCAGGTACCTGCTGACGAAAGTGGATGGACTCATGTGGCAGTGGACGCGGAACAGGCAAATGCCCCCGGATCTGATTTACCTCTCAGAGCAACACAGTGGCGAGAGGACTTGATCGGATCAACGATACTGTAGAAGCCAGAGAAGAGTAAAGAAATAAACAACGGGTGTCAGTTTTGTCAATATATGTCAAACACAAAAAAACCGGCGTTGCGAACACGCAAAGCCGGTTATTCGGTCACATAAACGTGATTAATCCACTTCTTTCGCCGCAATACGGGCTGCCCACTCAATCGGGCCAGTCATGTGAACAGATTCACCTTTGGTATCCACGGCAACTGTCACCGGCATATCCACCACGTCGAACTCATAGATGGCTTCCATACCCAGGTCATCAAATGCCAGTACCTTGGCCGCACGAATCGCCTGGGATACCAGATAAGCAGCACCACCTACGGCCATGAGGTACACCGCTTCGTTGTCCTTGATGGCCTCAATCGCCAGAGGGCCACGCTCGGATTTACCAATCATGCCCAGCAGTCCGGTTTCTTCAAGAATGGTGCGGGTAAACTTGTCCATACGGGTTGCGGTAGTCGGGCCAGCCGGGCCAACCACTTCTTCACGTACCGGGTCGACCGGACCCACGTAATAAATAAAGCGGCCTTTCAGATCCACTGGCAGCTCTTCACCACGGGCCAGCATTTCCACCATACGTTTGTGGGCCGCGTCACGGCCAGTCAGCATCTTGCCGGACAAGAGTACGGTTTCGCCGGTTTTCCAGTCTTTTACGTCTTCTGGTGTCACTGTGTTCAGATCCACACGACGTACGCTGTCACCCACTTCCCAGCTGATTTCTGGCCAGTCTTCCAGCTTCGGTACCGGCAGTACTGCCGGGCCAGAGCCATCCAGCTCAAAATGCGTGTGACGCGTTGCTGCGCAGTTGGGAATAATGGCAACCGGCTTGTTGGCTGCGTGTGTCGGATAATCCGCCACTTTCACATCCAGAACCGTGGTCAGACCACCCAGCCCCTGGGCACCAATCCCCAGCTTGTTGACCTTTTCGTACAATTCCAGACGTAGTTCTTCGGCACGATTGCTGGCACCACGCGCTTGCAGCTCCTGGATATTGACCGGCTCCAGCAGCGATTCCTTGGCGATTTCCATGGCTTTTTCTGCTGTGCCACCAATACCAATTCCCAACATGCCTGGCGGACACCAGCCAGCGCCCATGGTCGGGATTTGCTTCAGTACCCACTCCACCACATCGTCAGACGGGTTCAGCATGGCAAACTTGGACTTGGCCTCAGAACCACCGCCTTTGGCTGCCACGTGCACGTCAACGGTATTACCGGGTACCAGCTTCATGTGAATCACGGCAGGCGTATTGTCTTTGGTGTTGGTCCGCTTGCCGTCCGGGTCCGCCAGCACGGAAGCGCGCAGGACGTTGTCCGGGTTCAGGTAAGCACGGCGTACACCTTCGTTACACATGTCTTCTACCGACATGTCGCTTTCAAATCTGACGTCCATACCAATGGTCAGGAAAACGGTGACGATACCAGTGTCCTGACAGATCGGGCGCTTGCCCATGGCACACATACGAGAGTTGATCAGAATCTGGGCCATGGCGTCTTTGGCGGCCTTGGACTCTTCACGCTCGTACGCGGCGTGAACCGCATCGATAAAGTCTTTTGGGTGGTAGTAGGAAATGTACTGCAACGCATCAGCGACGCTTTGGATCAGGTCTTCTTGCTTGATCACTGTCATGGTGGGTTCTCTCTCTGTGCTCTCTCACGGGTGCCCTGGCTCCGTCTTGCGACAAAACGCTCAGCAGTGCAATGCGCCAGACCGATGCTGGCGCGAACGGTGGCCGATTGTACCCGAAGGAACAAGCGGCTCAAATGCGCTAGACAACGCCTTTAGTCACATATCACTTCGTGGCGGCGGGCGCATGTAGCGTGGTGATACGTAACTCGACCTGACGTAATTGCTTACGCAGGCTGTCGATTTCCTGCTGACGACTGGCCAGCGATGTTTTCAGACTGGCGACATTCCGGCTCGCCATTTGTACGGCCTCGCTGTTCTGGGCGATACGCAGCTCGGATTCCGGCAAGGATAGCAGCCCCGCTTCGTTGGCCGAGACTCGCTCAGACAAGGCACTGCTCGCCAGTTGCTGCTGTTCCAGCAGCGTTTGTTGTTCTGTCAGGCTGGTCTCTATCCTTGACTGGAGCGCCTTCAGCGACGCAATGCTTGCAGCAATGGCCTTTTCATTACTGGCAATCAGGCCCTTGTTGCGCTTGTTGGCCACATCCCACAATTTGCGAATTTCGGAATCGTGCTCTTTTAACAACACCTTCAGCGCATCCAGCGACAAACTGGCGTTTTCACCAGTAGCAGATAATCGCTCGTTCAGCAGCTTCAGATTGCTCGACTGCTCCTCGATAATCTGTCGGGCTTCCAGCAGTTCAGATTGCTGTGCCTGCAGCATTTTGAAAAGGTAGGCACCACCCCCAAGGGCAGCCAGCGCCAGCAACACAGCGACCACCGCCAAGCCGGAGGAGCCACTGGGTTTACTGTCAGCTTTGGCCGGTGATGTACGGCGCGGTTTGGTTTGCCGCTGACGCATTTCGATATCGTCTTGCGATGGTTTGATATCAGGAATAAGCGGTTCTTTAACGTTGTCCATAAGGATTTCCGCAATTGGAGATCAAAAAATAAATGGCCCGCAGTATACAAACATTAGCGCTGAAATACTGATGGGACTGGAATTTTTCCTCCGCGTTGCCGCCCGGGCGGCCAGCTCACCACCACGCCAGCAGCCACGACCACAGCCGGAGCAACAGACCCCAAGCAACAGCACGAAGGACGGCGACAGGCGGTACGACAACATAAACTCACCATCATTCATGGCAACCATGCTCGATAGATATTCACTATCAGTAACACATAGCCCCTCTGCCCGCGCCGGTGTTATCATGCTGCGACTTCGGAAGGCGGGATGGAGCCGTTGAATTATTTTTATAAAGCCCCATCTACCCCTGAATGCAACCACCCAGCCTGATAATGGAGAACGCTCATGGCTTTCGAACTGCCTGCTCTGCCATACGAAAAAACTGCTCTGGAACCTCACATTTCCGCAGAAACCCTCGAGTTCCACCACGGTAAACACCACAACACCTACGTCACCAAACTGAACGGCCTGATTGGTGGTACCGAATTTGAAGGTAAAACCCTGGAAGAGATCATCAAGTCTTCCTCCGGTGGCGTATTCAACAACGCCGCTCAAATCTGGAACCACACCTTCTACTGGAACAGCCTGGCACCTAATGCCGGTGGTGCTCCAACAGGTGCAATTGCAGATGCAATCAACGCTGCCTTTGGTTCTTTCGAAGAGTTTCAAGCCAAGTTCAACGACATGGCTGTCAACAACTTCGGCTCCAGCTGGACCTGGCTGGTGAAAAAAGCAGACGGCACTCTGGACATCGTCAACACTTCCAACGCCGCTACACCAATCACAGAAGAAGGCCTGACGCCTCTGCTGACGGTTGATCTGTGGGAACACGCCTACTACATCGACTATCGCAACGTACGCCCGGATTACCTGAAAGGTTTCTGGGCACTGGTGAACTGGGAATTTGCGAACGCTAACTTCGCTGCCTGATCACCACGCCAATAAAAAAAGGAGCTTCGGCTCCTTTTTTTATGTCAACACGTTACTGACGCAGGCATACCATCAGCGACCAGCCACTACGCTGACGTCCTGGCGTTGTTTGTTTTCTATCACGCTGCCGGAGTTTCCATGCAACTGTTACTCGCCTCTTCATCCCCCTACCGACGCCAACAGCTGGCCCAGCTGGGCCTGCCGTTTGACTGGGCCAGTCCAGATATTGACGAAACCCCATACCCTGATGAAAGCGTTGATGCCTGTGTGCAGCGGCTCTCCGAACAAAAAGCACGGGCACTGGCAGCACAATACCCGCAACACTGGATCATCGGCAGCGACCAGGCCTGTTCTCTCAATGGCGAAGTGGTCAGCAAACCGGGGAATCATGAGCAAGCCCGGCAACAACTGTTGGCCAGTTCAGGCCAGCGTATTTGTTTTTCGACCGGTGTGGCCTTGTGGCATGCCGGTGAAATCACCAGCGCAGTCGAGCATGTTGAGGTGCAGTTCCGGCCATTGTCTGCGGAAGAGATTGAGGATTATCTGATGCTTGAACAGCCGTACGATTGTGCTGGCAGTTTCAAGGTTGAAGGCTTGGGTATCCATTTGTTTGATGCCTTGCACGGGCGCGATATCAACAGCCTGATCGGACTGCCGTTGATTCGCTTGTGTGACCTGATGCGTGCGGCCGGGCTGAATCCTCTGGGTCTGGCTGCCCATTACCGCAAGACGACTCGTTTGGCATAACAGCAAGCGACATCAACAAACAGCATCAGCGGCAACAACAAACAGCAGCAACAAGAATAACGACAAGCCGTTCCCCGGCACGGGGAACGCTCTATCAACAATTATCGACTAATGGTTGTTTGGCTAACGGTCGTTAAGGACGTCCATCAAACAAACGTTCAAGCGAGGCATCAATATCATCACTACCCAGTTGATCGGATAGCTCAAACTCCCAGATACCATTGTACTTCTCACGGGTCACGTCACGGGATGTCTCGGCACTGTTCACAATGGTCGGACGCAGGAACACCATCAAGTTACTTTTGACATGCTCACTGCTGGATGAACGGAACAGCCAGCCCAGTACCGGAATATCCCCGAGCAGCGGCACCTTGCTGGTGCTTTCGACGATATCATCACGAATCAGTCCCCCCAGTACGATTGTTTCTTCGTTACCGGTCAGAATCATGGTTTTGATCGAACGCTTGTTGGTAATCAAATCAGCGCTGCCCGAAACGGTCGTGGTTGATACCGACTCTGCGGTGGCTTCCACTTCCAGACGAATGGCAGTGCCATCATGAATATGTGGTTTTACCTTCAGCGTCACACCAATATCTTCGCGGGTGATAGTGGTAAAAGGGTTGGAATTACTGCTGGATGATGTCGAGCCGGTAATAAAGGGCACGTTCTGGCCAACAATGATTTCCGCTTCCTGATTGTCCATGGTCATGATGCTCGGCGTCGACAGCAGATTGGTATTGCTGTCGCTTTGCAGCGCCTGCAGAATCAGGCCAAAGTCCAGCAAGCCATTGTCCTCGCTGTAAGCCCCCAGGGTCAGACCACTGCTGACGGCGCTGGTGTAGGTCTCCGACGCAATGCTGGTGGCAATGGTACTGAGCGACGGCCCGGCATTGCTGAAGTTGGTCATCGCGACCGGGTTATCCAAATCGCCGGATATCCATTGCACCCCCATTGCATCACTGACGTCACCAGTGACTTCCACGATTGCAGACTCAATCAGCACCTGGGCACGGCGCACATCCAGCGATGCCACCAGCTCCTGGATTTCTTTCATCAATGATGGCTCTGCACGTACGACCAGCGCGTTCAGCTCTTCATCCGCATGGATACCCACCGTACCTTTCACCTGTTCGGTGTCTTTATCGCTACTGGTGGCTTCGCTCATCAGGTTTTTCAACAAATCAGCCAACTTGGTGGCATCTGCATATTGCAGGCGAATCACCTGGGCCGTACCACTGAAATACGACGGCTGGTCGAGCTGTTCAATTAATACCCGAATACGGTCACGGGCGGTTTTTTCGCCTTTGATAATCAACCGGTTACTGCGCTCATCGGCCACAACACGGATGGTGCCTGCGGTGTTATCGCTTTCTCCGTTACCTTGCACCACCTTGGATGGGTCCAGGCTTTGCAACATGGTAACAACATTCCCCACCCAGGCTTCTTTCAGCTGCACCACTTCCAGCTCATCGTTGCCGGATTTATCAAGCCGGTCGATGATCTGCTCGATACGACGAATATTCATGGCATGGTCGGAAATAATCAGCGCATTGGCAGACTTTACCCCGGCGAGATGGCCGTATTTGGCCACCAGCGGACGCAAGATAGGCACCAGATCCAGAGCCGGGGTATTCTTGATCATGATCACCTTGGTGAGCATTTCCTGGCTGTCGTTGGTTGATTGCGTATTCAGGTCACGGCCAACCTGCTTGACCTCGTTTTGCTGCACAATCAGCACCACGTCTCCTGCCGGAACCGCGGCATAACCGTGTACCTGCAGCACGGAAAGAAACAGTTCATACACCCCGGTAGAATCCAGTGCTTCACTGGTCAGGACGTTGACCTTGCCTTTGACACGCGGGTCAACCACAAAGCTTTTGCCGGAAATGTCCGCCACCTGGCTGATAAAAGCACCGATATCGGCTTCTTTCAGATTGATCTGCCAGCTTTCCTGGGCACTGACCGTAAAGCTCAGCGAGACCAGGACAGCCACTACCCAATGTTTAAACACACCCATATCTTTAATTCAGCCTGTGGTTAACGGTAAAACGATCATTGCCGCGTTGTACTTCGATACGCACACTTTCAGTATTCTGCAAGTCAGCCAACAGGCTCTGGTCACTGGCCGGATCGCCCAGTGACTGGCCATTAATGGACAACAGCAAATCTCCGGGTCGGAGTTTGAACTGCATCAGGGGCGAGCCGGGTTGTACCCGATACCCCTGACCGCTCCCTTGTGCTGCCAGCCCCATACGACCCAGTGCTTCCAGCGGATCATCCTCCAGCTCGGACGTTGCCAGGTCGACCAGTTCGGTGGCATTACGGACCTTGCTGAAGCGTTCTTTCAACGAGCTGGCGCCGGACCTTGATTTGGCCTCCGGCACCGCCCGCACATCGGACCCCCGACTGGTGTGCTCTTCAAATTTGAGCGTTTCGAGCTTGCCAGCGGTGTCCAGAATGACCTTGTCGGGGTACACCCCGGCCAGGCGGGTGCGGCCCTGTACCGTATCACCCATACGATAAAATTCGCCGGAACGACCGGCAGCCGAGATAATCGCACTGGATAACTCTTCCCGAGAGGACTGATTGATCCCCATCAAGGTTAACTTCAAGCGGGTATCCGGTGCTTCCACCGCTTTTTGTACGACTCGGGGGGCAACTGCCGTTGCCTCGCCAAACAGATGGTAAGCCGCCGTTCCGCGCACCTGCCCATCGTCACTGTCAGTACTTGCCTGAGCCGGCGCTTTCAACACTAACGGCGTCGGGGCGATAACCATCCAGGCCAACTGTGCACTCTGCCAGCTCAATAAAACCGTCAGCACCAGCTTGCCTGTCAGTAATGTCCACTTTTGCCATAACAGCGGCTCTACCACATTCTTTTCCAAATCGACTGCTCCGAATCGGCGCCAAGGTTATAGAATCTTTCGCGACACTTCAAAAATCACGGTGTCTACTTCGGCTTTGTCCGGCCAGGTTTGCCCCAATACATCAATCATCCGGCGTCGTACTGCCACCCCTGCCCAGCCATCGGGTTGCACAAACCCTTGTACCAGCGGCTGGCCTTCAACGGTTGTCACATCCAGCACCGCCTGTTCCTGTGTCATGCCCAGTTGTCCGACCAGCATCGGCACGTCGGCAGAGATACGCTTGCGTTGTACCGGAAATACTGCGCTACCGCCACCAAACACCAGGCGACCATCCAGAGCGCTGATTACCCGGGTATCCAGATGAATCACCGCCGACAGGTCGCTGGCTTCGATATTGCCAGACAATTCCACCCGGGACGGTCTCAGCAGCGGCCGTAACAGCTCGGTATCCAGAAAACCATCCAGGCCACGGATATGCAGCGCTTGATCAGCCCCCAGACGAGCCAGACCCTGCAATCGCACGAAAGGTGATGTCAGTGTCAAATCCACTTCGGGTGCCGCCACCAGAAGCGAAGCAGGCGATAAACGCCACTCGGCATCCAACAAACCCAAATCCCGTTGCTCAGCCTGTACTTGCCCGTGCCAGATCGTTCCAGACACAGACCTGACATCAACCGGCAAATTCTTTAGCTCGGGTTCCAACATGCGCCAGACAAAATGTAATGGCGCATTGACGACCAGAAAGATCAAGAAGGCAAACAAACCAAGCAGCAGATACCAGCGAGCTGCCCAAATAGCTGAAAACATGATGATTATTGTGTCCGTATCGCTACAAATTGCATGCCATTCTACTGACAGGACGCCGGAGTCTAAAGCGAAGTTATGACATCCATGTAACAATTACACAATGTGACGGTAACAAACATTCTGCTCCCGTTCGTCTCGTTTCTATAAACCTGCCAACAAACGCCGCTGCATCGCTGCATCGCCAGCAATCAACCGTTCCTTTTGCGTACGGCTCAATTGCTTGGCCCGATACTCGACTTTCAAGGCGACAGACTTGTTTGGCAGTTCCCAACTGAAATCCAGCTGCAAGGGGGCCTTGCCCCGTAACGCCCGCGCCGCCCGCACGCCTCCGGCACTGTGCTCACGGAAACGCCGGATCACATGCGTACTGACGCCACAATACAAGGTATCGTGGCGAGTACGGATAAAATACAGAAACCAGCGCGTGTCGGCAGCACTGGCACCGGCCGCAACATTGGCGTCATACTGTAACTCTGCCATCGATATACTCTCTGCTTTGATCATGACAATGCCGGTGCTATCAGCCCTGCACGTCAAGGAATGCTCCATGACCCGGATACTCGCGCACTCATCTGCCAGCCCCCAAGCCCTTTTTCGTGAGCCAGTCAGCGGCTTTAGCCATCTTGCCGGCGCTCTTCTTTCGCTGGTAGCACTTTATATTCTGTATAGCCGGGCAGCGCAGTACGGCAACCTCTGGCACATTGTATCTTTCAGTCTTTTTGGCATCACCATGCTGCTGATGTTTGCCAGCAGTGCCCTGTACCACCTGGTACAAGGCTCCGGGCAAACAATCACCCGGCTCAAGCGGCTGGATCATATCGCGATTTTTTTACTGATCGCCGGAACCTACACCCCGTTTTGCCTGATTCCACTCCATGGCCCGATGGGCTGGTGGTTGTTTGCAATCGTATGGACGCTGGCGGGATTTGGCGTGGTACTGAAACTGGTCTGGATTACCGCACCACGCTGGCTATCAACTCTGGTGTATGTTGCCATGGGCTGGCTGGTGGTTGTCGCAGCGCAACCCGCCATGGAACGTATCCCGGTTGACGCCCTGTTATGGCTGGCCGCTGGCGGCGGCTTCTACACCGTTGGTGCAATGATTTACGCTTTCAAGTGGCCCAACCCGTGGCCAGATCATCTGGGGTTCCATGAAATCTGGCATTTATTTGTACTGGCCGGCGTATTCTGTCATTTTTGGGCGATTGCCTTTGGCCTCGCGGATTTACCCGTTCCTCCATCGTCGCCTGCATGAGAAAGCGACCATGACCAATGCGAACAGCAACTCTGCCATCACCACGGGCTGACCCATTCTCAACCAACAGAACGCCATGACTGATTCCGAAACCGAACTGGAAATTTCCAGCCGCCTCTCCATTCCACTGTATCAGATTGACCTGCAAGCCATCCGTGCCCAGGGTGCCGGTGGCCAGAACGTCAACAAGGTATCCAGTGCCATCCATTTGCGCTTTGATATCGGTGCATCGTCCCTGCCTGGTTATATCAAGGAACGCCTTGCCAACATCTCGGACAGCCGGATCAGCAAGGACGGCATCATAGTGATCAAGGCCCAACAACACCGCACCCAGGAAAAAAACCGCCAGGATGCACTGGATCGTCTGGCAGAGCTGATCCGCAAAGCCACGGTGGTCTTGCCACCCCGGGTTGCTACTCGCCCGACGCGTTCATCACAGCGTAAACGGGTCGACCAGAAAACCCGCCGCGGCCAGATCAAGAACATGAGAGGCAAGGTGAACAAATACGATGGCTAACCAATGAGCCAACGATAAAAACGTTGCATCCTTGCCAGAATCCACCACGTCAAACAACCCGAATTCCCTCTCGGCCCCATTGCTAGCTGCTCATGCCCCCGGATGCCGCTGGCACGATCCAGCAAGCCGCCGGTCTTCATTCAACAACAGCCGGCCACCCTGGTGGTATGGCCTGAACACTGGCAGGTGTTCTAGTGGGGGCTGGTTTGGTAATCTTAGCGGCTCGATTTCCAGCTATCGCTGGCACAGCCTCTAAACCCCTTATTGTCCTCGGTGCGTATGCAAGCCACAGCAAAAAAAGACTCAAAACCCGCTCAAACCCCGATGATGACGCAATACTTGCGAATCAAATCCGAGTTCCCGGACACCATGCTGTTTTATCGCATGGGAGACTTCTACGAACTGTTTTTTGATGACGCAAAAAAAGCAGCGCAACTGCTGGATATCACCCTCACCGCCCGTGGCCAGAGCGGCGGCAAGCCGATACCGATGGCCGGTGTGCCTTACCATGCCGCCGATAACTACATCGCCCGACTGGTCAAACAAGGTGTCTCGATTGCCATTGCTGAACAGATTGGCGATCCGGCCGCCAGCAAGGGCCCGGTCGAACGCAAAGTTGTGCGGGTAATCACTCCTGGCACCCTCACCGACGAAGCCTATCTCGATGAGCGCAGTGACAACCTGATCGTCGCCGTCTGCGCCCAGCACACAACCTATGGTCTCTCGGTACTGGAAATCTCCAGCGGACGTTTTTCGGTACTGGAAGTCACCACCGAGGCTGAGCTACTGGCCGAAATCGAACGCCTGCGCCCGGCCGAACTGCTCTATGCCGAAGACCAGCAGCTACCCGCTGAACTGCCAGCACGCGCTGGCGCACGGAGCCAGTCGCCCTGGCATTTTGATGCCGACAGCGCCTTCCGCTTGTTAACCCAGCAATTAAAAACCAGGGATTTACGGGGCTTTGGCTGTGAAGACATGACCCTGGCGGTACGTGCCGCCGGTGCGCTGCTGAATTACGCCCGGGAAACCCAGCGTAATGACCTGCCCCACGTCCGCTCATTGCAGGTTGAACTGTGTGACGATGCCATTGTGATTGATCCGGCCAGTCGCCGAAACCTTGAAATAGACATCAACCAGCAAGGCGGCAACAGCCATACCCTGGTCTGGGTAATGGATAAAACCGCCACCGCCATGGGCAGTCGCTTGCTGAAACGCTGGCTCAACCGGCCAATCCGCAACCTCACGCTACTGGAGCAGCGCCAGACACTCATCAAACAGTTGTTAGAGACCGGCAGCTGGCAAGACCAGCAACCCTTGTTACGCCAGATTGGTGATATTGAACGGATTCTGTCCCGCGTTGCTCTGGGGTCGGCCCGCCCTCGCGATCTCGCTCGCCTGCGCGATGCCCTGACCGTCTTGCCAGCCGTTCGCAGTTTGCTTGAGCCTGTCGACAGCCTGCTGGCCCAACAACTGTGGAGCGAGATTCAGGAGTTCCCACAATGGGTTGAACGCCTGCAAGCCGCCATTATCGACAACCCGCCGGTCGTTATTCGAGACGGCGGAGTGATTGCTCCGGGTTATGATGACGAGCTGGATGAGTTACGCGGCCTGAGTGAAAACGCCGGTGATTTTCTGCTGCAACTGGAAACCCGCGAACGGGAACGCACCGGCATCAGCACCTTGAAAGTCGGTTACAACCGGGTGCACGGCTATTACATCGAGATCAGCAAAGCCCAATCCGCTGATGCACCAACTGAATATATTCGCCGCCAGACACTCAAAAACGCCGAGCGCTTTATTACCCCGGAATTAAAAACCTTCGAAGACAAGGCATTAAGCGCCAAAAGTCGTTCCCTGAGTCGGGAAAAACACCTCTATGATCAGCTGGTCATCGACCTGGGTCTAGCACTGCCGGGGTTACAAACCTGTGCCGCGGCACTGTCGCAGCTGGATGTGCTGGTCAACCTCAGTGAACGGGCCGACACCCTGCAGCTGACCTGCCCGACCTTGACCAGTGACGCGGTGATTGATATTCGCCAGGGTCGCCATCCGGTGGTCGAAGCCCTGCTCGACGATCCGTTTGTGGCCAACAACACCCACCTGGATAACCGCCGCAAGATGCAGATTATCACTGGCCCCAATATGGGCGGTAAATCGACCTATATGCGTCAGGTGGCCTTGATTGTCTTGCTCGCCCATATCGGCAGCTATGTCCCCGCCGAACACTGTACCCTGACCACGGTTGACCGTATTTTTACCCGCATGGGTTCGGCCGATGATGTTGCCGGTGGCCGCTCGACCTTTATGGTAGAGATGACCGAAACCGCCAATATTCTCCACAACGCCACCGCCAACAGCCTGGTATTGATGGATGAAGTCGGACGCGGCACCAGCACCTTTGATGGCCTCTCGCTGGCCTGGGCCAGTGCTGCCTATCTGGCCGAAAAAACCGCCGCCTATACTCTGTTTGCTACCCACTATTTTGAAATGACGGCACTGCCGGAGTCTCACCCCCAGGTGGCGAACGTACACCTCAAGGCAACAGAACACGAAGACCGGATTATCTTCCTCCATTCGGTAGAAGACGGCCCGGCCAGTCAAAGTTACGGCTTGCAGGTCGCACAACTGGCCGGCGTGCCCGCTGTAGTGATCAACAATGCACGGCAGCAATTGCAGAAACTGGAACAAGGCAGCTTGCCCCCAACCAGCAGCCCGGCATCGGTGACACCCGGTATTGCCGAGCCACCTCTCCAATCGGATATGTTCGCCAGTGTCCCTTCCGCAGCCGAAACCCGCCTGGCAGAACTGGACCCAGACAACCTGACGCCCCGTGCCGCCCTGGAGTTACTGTATGAACTCAAGCGGCTGGTCTGAGCTGACAGACAGGTTGAAAAACAGAGTGTTGCCACCACCGCGCAAGCCAACAACCACACCAACCCCTTGTTTGGCTTGCGACCTGACAGACGGATACCTAGAATGAACGCTTATTCCAAGCCTGAGCAAAGAACTCAGGTATCCAACCGATTAGCCTGCGCCAACTCACTGTCTCTGGCGCACCATGAGGAGATATTCCATGCCTTTTGTTGTCACCGACAACTGCATCAAATGCAAATACACCGACTGTGTTGAAGTCTGCCCGGTCGATTGCTTTTACGAAGGCCCTAACTTTCTGGTGATTCACCCGGATGAATGTATTGATTGCGCATTATGCGAACCAGAATGCCCCGCAGAAGCGATTTATTCCGAAGACGAAATCCCGACAGGTCAGGAACAGTTTATTGAATTGAATGCCGAGCTGGCAGAAATATGGCCGAACATCGCCGAGCGCAAAGAGCCGCTGAAAGATGCCGAAGAGTGGGATGGTAAAGAAAACAAAATTGCCATGCTGGAGCGCTAGGGCGCAAGAATCCAGCGGATTATTCGGCCGTATGTCCAGCGGCCACTGCATTCAGTCTGGCCATTGCCAGGCTGAATGGCTTGAACTGCCCCTGTCATTCGCTCACCGCAGGCGGTACGACGAACGAGTGTCAGGGGCAGCGTGTCAGGCTTCGCCGAACAGGGTCTCGGCATTCAATCCCTGACCTTCCATGATATCGCGCAGGCGTTTTAACCCTTCAACCTGAATCTGGCGTACTCGTTCACGGGTCAGATCGATCTCATGACCGACCTTTTCCAGCGTGCTGATATCATGACCTCGCAGCCCGAAACGACGGGATAACACTTCCCGTTGTTTTTCTGGCAGCTCATCAATCCAGTGTTCCAGATTGTTCTGGATATCGTTTTTCTGCAGCTCTTCACCAGGATCAGCACTACGCTCATCGGCAATGGTATCCAGCAAGGACTTGTCGGGTGAACCAGCCAATGGCGTATCCACCGAAGTAACTCGCTCATTCAGCTTCAGCATCCGTTTTACATCGGCTACCGGCTTGTCCATCAGCAAGGCGATCTCTTCAGCGCTTGGCTCATGATCCAGCTTTTGGGTCAGTTCACGGGCGGCGCGCAAATACACATTCAGCTCTTTCACCACATGAATTGGCAAGCGAATCGTCCGCGTCTGGTTCATGATGGCACGCTCAATGGTCTGACGAATCCACCAGGTAGCGTAGGTTGAAAAACGGAAACCACGCTCAGGATCGAACTTTTCGACCGCCCGGATCAGCCCCAGATTGCCTTCTTCAATCAGATCCAGCAAAGCCAGTCCCCGGTTGAGATAACGGCGAGAGATTTTTACCACCAGACGCAAATTGCTTTCAATCATGCGACGGCGTCCCATCTCGTCACCCTTGATCGCCAGGCGAGCGTAATGCACTTCTTCTTCTGCAGATAACAGCGGAGAGAAGCCAATTTCATTCAGATACAACTGGGTTGCATCCATTGACTTGTAAGTGCTGTCGTCGGTAATTCGTTTTCCGTCCTGGTGACTGTCCGAACCTTCTCGTTCGTCACGCTGCTGTTGTACCGCCATAATCCTTCCCGCCTGTTTAATTCTTTTATTGTACAAAGAGTTAAACATGATCCATGCCAGAACAACTGTTCACAGAATAATTGGTGCGGTTAGCGCGCTGGCAAGTACAGCAAGGGATCCACCGGCTTACCGTTTTTACGGACTTCAAAATGCAGTTTCACGCTGTCTGTGCCGGTAGAGCCAACCTCAGCAATCACCTCCCCGGCCTTGACCTGATCTTTTTCCTTAACCAGTATGCGGCTGGCGTGGGCATAGGCGCTGAGATAGGTTTCATCGTGCTTGATAATCACCAGGTTGCCGTACCCACGCAGTCCCTGACCGGCATACACCACGGTGCCTCCAGCGGCGGCAGACACCGATTCTCCCTGCACTCCTGCCAGATCAATCCCTTTATTGACGGGTTTTGAGGTCGAAAATTGAGCCAGTATCTTGCCAGGCACAGGCCAGCGCCACGCAGCGCTGCTAACCGGTTCGGTGGTTACCGGTGTGACGACAATCGGTACCGGAGCAGTGGCAACAGGAGTGGTAGCAACAGGGCCGGAGACCACCGGTGTTGAGGGTGTTGAAACAACAGGTGTCGACGTAACAGTGGTTGAAACGGCCGCTGCCGGAGCCGTCGGTGCAGAAATAACGGGGGCTGGTGCTGCAGGTGCCGGTTTACTGACGCTGGTAGAAGCAGACGGTGGATTACTCACGGCAACGGTCGATGACTTCGCTCGAACGTCAATTTTCTGACCCGGAAATATCGTATAGGGACTGGAAATACCATTGGCTCTGGCCAGACCTTGATAATCCAGACCGTAACGCCAAGCAATGGAGTAGAGCGTGTCGCCTTTTCTAACGACATGATAGCCTGACGAATTATTGACGCTCTCGGTCGGCTGATAGATCGAGCCTTCAGAGCCGCCGAATTTTTCTTCGGTGGAAATAAAGCCGCTGCCTGAAGAGCAGCCAGCCAGTGTGCCAATAATCACGGCGACAATAATCACAGTCAGGCGTTTCATGGTGTTTCCTGATTGGTTGGTTCTTGACACCTTGGAGTGACAGATTTTCATTAGCAGGCGCACGTTGAACCAGTCTAACGACACAATGTAATAATAGACCCTTAACCCCTGACGGCCGGTTCCGGCCATCAGCAAAGATGAGTCAGTCGGCATCACCTTGACGTTTGGCGACCCATTCAAGCAACAGCACCGTCGCCAGCCCGGCCACCATCAACAACAGCGCCAGCAGTAAATCGGTACCGATATCTGGCAGAATATTCTGCTGATACACCGGCACTGTCTCTCCCTTGCTGTTCAGGCGGGTGGTCAGCGTTTCTTTCCAGGGCCAGACCTTGACCAGCGAGCCGATCATAAACCCCGTCAAAATCGCAAAGGTTGCCTCTCGCCAACCGGCCAGCAACCAGCTGAGAAAGCGGGAAAAACTCAACAGTCCGATCACGGCTCCAGCACCAAACAGAGCCATAATGCCCAGATCAAAACTTTTTAATGCCCCCAGAATCGGTTCGTACAACCCCATCAACAATAAAATAAAGCTGCCGGATATACCCGGCAAAATCATGGCACAGATAGCGATACTCCCCGCCAGAAAAACCACCAGCGGTGTGGCTTCAATCGAGGTTGGAGCGGCCATGCTGATCCAGCCTGCCACCACGGCTCCTGCCGCCAGTAATAACAGAGTGGGCGCATTCCATTGACGAAGCTCACGGCCAACATGCACCACCGACGCGATAATCAAACCAAAAAAGAAAGCCCACAGCCAGACCGGGTAATGCACCAGCAAATAATGAATGCCTTTGGCCAGGCTCAGAAGTGCAGTCAGCACCCCGGCTCCCAGAATAACCAGAAAGGTGCCATTGATATGCTGCCAGGCGGCTTTCGGGCCTTGCTTGAACAACAACCTCACCGCCTCGGCATCGACCTTGCGGATAGAACCCAGCAACTGATCATAAATACCGGTGACAAATGCGATCGTACCGCCAGAGACGCCAGGAACCACATCGGCCGATCCCATCGCGATACCTTTCAGAAACAGCCAGAAGTGGTGCATGTAAAATCCTTGTTAACAAAGGGAAAACTAACGCTGAATCCCGGACAGAAAAGGGACAAACAACACATCTTCCAGAATCTCAGTGACAAAGGTGTCACCATCACGGGTAATCAGAGTCAGTTTTTGCTGCTCACCCCCTACTGGAATCACCATCCGGCCGCCATCGACCAGTTGTTCCTGTAGCGCACTGGGCACCTGTTCCGGGGCCGCGGCAACGATAATACCGTCAAACGGGCCTTTTTCTGGCAGTCCCCAACTTCCATCCGATAATGAGCAATGGATATTACGGTATTCCAGTTCAGAAAGACGGTTTCTGGCACGAGAAAACAGTGGTTCTATGCGCTCAACACTGAAGAGACGATCCACCAGCGGTGACAAGACCGCCGCCTGATAACCACAGCCGGTTCCAACTTCCAGTACCCGCCCAAGACGTTGCTGATTACCCAGCAGGATTTCCGTCATCCGGGCCACGGTATAGGGCTGACTGATGGTCTGACCATAACCAATAGGCAAGGCAGTGTCTTCATAGGCCCGATGTGCCAGGGCTTCATCGATAAATACATGCCGTGGCGTTGACGCTATCACGCTGAGCACCTGCTCATTACTTACACCCGCTTCCCGTAAGCGCTGCACCAGCCGATTCCGGGTGCGCTGGGATGTCATTCCTATTCCACTCAGTTGTTGCGTATCCAACCACCTATCTCCATTAACCAAGCACTGATTGCATATGCTCCAGCACCGCATGCCGAGTCATGTCCATTTGAATCGGGGTAATCGAAACATACCCCGCTTCTATTGCAAAAAAATCGGTTTCCGGCCCGGCATCCGCGACAGCACCAGCAGCAGAAATCCAGTAACACTCTTTACCCCGCGGATTGGTCGCCAACACCGGGTTATCCGAACGGTAGCGATGACCCAACCGGGTTATCCGATGACCTTTCAGTTCAGCGTATGGTCGATCCGGCACATTGATATTGATCACCGAGTGCGGAGGCAGCTGCAGCTGTTCCAGTTGGGGGAACAATGCCACCAGAACACGGGCAGCAGTATCAAAATGCTGTTTGCCCACCAGGGAAATCGCAATCGGTGTCTTATCCAGAAAACGACCTTCCATCGCCGCTGCCACGGTGCCGGAATACAATACGTCATCACCCAGGTTGGCCCCGGCATTGATGCCTGAAACCACCCGTTCACACTGATCGCGAAACAGGGCGTTGGTGCCCAGATGCACACAATCCGTCGGTGTACCGTTGACGCAATAAAAGCCGTTTTCAAGTAATACCGGGTGTAACGGGCCATCCAGTGTCAGGGAATTACTGGCACCGCTGCGATCACGATCCGGGGCAATCACCGATAACTCATGGCCGGCCTGTTGCAGATATTCCGCCAGAGTCCGCAACCCCGGTGCATGGGCACCATCGTCATTGGAAAGCATCAACCGGCTCATGGGATTTCTCCTGCTGCTGTGGTGTCGATAACAGCCGCCGCCATGCGGTCCGGCTCACGGACTGTCAGTACTTCTTGTAATAGTGACGTCGCATAATACCCGGCTCCCAGCGAAAAACAGACTCGCAATTGCAATGTCTCGTCATCACATTGCTGCCATTGCCAACTCATGCGCTCCGGTTTCACCACCAGCGCTCGCCGCTCCTGGCTCAAGCCGCTGTGTTCCAGAGCATCCAGTACGTCGCTATAAGGGGCCAGGACTTTTGCTTCAAACGCCAGCGCCTCCTCCGTGGCCAGCGAACGGCCCCGCCCCCACATCGGTGCGGTCGTCTCACCGGCTGGAGTCAGGGGTTCGCCCAACATGGGCGTTGTCCAGTCACCGGCAACGATTCGTGCTGCCACCACCTGATTAAACATCCAGGATCGAACAGCCGATAGATAAAGGCCTTTTTTATTGGCATTCCGTACCCGGATTTCACGGCGCAACATGGCCACCCCCTGAGGCACATTCGCACCGCCATGACCAAAACGCTGGGCACCAAAATAGTTGGGGTAGCCCCGGTCACGAATAGCAGTCAGGTTGGCGTCAATCGCTGCCTGGGAGCCTTCGACCTCACGGAGCAATAATTCAAAACGGTTGCCCAGCAAATCACCCCGGCGTATTTTTTTCGAGTGGCGTTGCTGCTGCATCACACGGAATTCATCGTGCTGCAGGGCCAGAAAGTCCGGCGTCTCTCCCTTGGGAAAATACACACTGAACCACTGGCGGGTGATCGCATAACGGTCCTTGAGGCCGGCAAAACCGACATCCATATCGCGCACACCTGCGTAACGCGCCAGCTCCGACGCCACCCATGCGGTATTGGCTCCACGCTTTTCGACCCACAGCCAGATATGTTCACCTTCTCCCTGAGGCAAGGCCAGCGGCAGCTCATCAACAATAAAGTCCTCCGGCACCTGCTTGAGTATGCCGTGGGCAGCGGTGTCCGGTAAGGATGCAGGCCAACCAATGGGCCAGTGATGGTTCGCCGTGGTGACGTCAGGTTCTGCGGCTGGAGCAGCAGCAGTGCTATCGATGGAATCAGTCAAAGAATCAGTTACTCAGTTATCAGTTCTGGTAGCCACCGGGGCCAAACCAAAGAAGTTAAAACAGACGGTCGATTATATACTTGCCAACAGCCATAGCCGGAGATTATCCGGGCAGCGCAAGAATCAGTGCCACAGCATGCACCGCAATGCCTTCCTTGCGGCCCACATACCCCAGCTTCTCGGTGGTTGTGGCTTTGACGTTGACATCATCCAGCCGCACATTCAGGTCTGCGGCAATCAATTGACGCATCCGGGCAATATGAGGCGCCATTTTCGGGGCCTGGGCAATAATCGTAATATCCACATTGCCAATCCCATAACCTCGGTCAGCCAACAGACTCACCACGTGTTGCAACAGCAAACGGCTGTCGGCACCGGCCCACTGTGCATCGGTATCCGGAAAGTGCTGGCCAATATCCCCCAGGGCAGCAGCGCCCAGCAGTGCATCGGCTAACGCATGTAAGGCTACATCCCCATCCGAGTGCGCCTTGAGGCCCTGATGATAAGGAATCGTAACGCCTCCCAGGGTAATACAGTCACCGTCCTCAAACGCATGAACATCAAAACCGTGGCCAATTCTCACAACGCACCTCGTTTATTGATTGCCTGGTCAGACTCTGAGGTCTGCTGTAAATAAAAAGCCACCAATGCCAGATCGGCAGGACGAGTGACCTTGATGTTATCTGCCCGGCCTTCGACCAGCCTGGGCGCATACCCCAAGTGTTCAACGGCAGAGGCTTCATCGGTCACCGCCAGACCTTCAGCCCGGCAGTACTCCAGTGCCTGGATCAATAACCCCAGCGGAAACACCTGTGGTGTCAGCGCATGCCAGAGCTGTTCCCGCTCCACCGTGGCGACAATATCAGCCTGCCCCTGAGCGTTGATCCGGCCACGCTTCATGGTATCGCGGGTCGGGCTGGCCAGAATGGCACCGGGAAAACATAACGCTTCCAGTAAGGCGTCCAGATCACTGTGCTGCAGGCATGGACGGGCCACGTCATGCACCATCACCCAGTCATCTTCTGCTGCCAGTGTCTGCAAGGCGCGCAAGCCGTTTAATACCGAGTCACACCGCTCCGCTCCACCACAGGCACGCAGAATCCGCGCATCATCAGCAAATTCACTATCAGACCAGTAAGGATCGTATTCAGACAGCACCAGCACCAGGCGTGTTATGCCCGGATAGGTCAGCAAGGTATCAAGGGTATAGTCCATCAGCAGGCGCTGATTCAGACGTAAATATTGTTTCGGGCGATCGGCCTGCATACGGCGGCCAACCCCTGCGGCAACAACTAATGGCCAGATCGTCATGGTTGTGGCTCAACAAACAGGATCAGGGTTTCGCCATCTTGTACCAGACCAAGATCTTCACGGGCCTTTTCTTCGAGAATGGCACTGCCATGGCGTAAATCGTCGACTTCCAGTGTTAACTGATCGTTACGGCCTTCCAGTACATCGATATCTTCGGCGATACGGTCAATCAGATGCGCCAGCGTCCGGCTGGCCAATATACCACTGTCATCCCACCAAATGCGGTACTGGAGCACCAGTACCAACAGGGTACCGGTGAATAACATGACTCGCTGGGTCGTAGTGCTCATGGTATTTCCGGAAGTCAGGCGAACAAAAACCGGGCAATCGCCCGGCTTTGTTATTTGATCAGGTGTCGATTACTGACCCTTGATCTCTTTCAGGCCATTATAAGGGGCCTTGGCACCCAGCTGCTCTTCGATTCGCAACAGGCGGTTGTACTTGGATACACGGTCAGAGCGACACAGCGAACCGGTCTTGATCTGGCCAGCACAGGTACCCACGGCCAGATCGGCAATGGTGGTATCTTCCGTTTCACCAGAGCGATGCGAGATCACTGCAGTGTAACCGGCGTCCTTGGCCATTTTAATGGCTTCCAGTGTTTCGGTCAGAGAACCGATCTGGTTGAACTTGATCAGGATGGAGTTGGCAATGTGCTTGTCAATACCTTCTTGCAGGATCTTGGTATTGGTAACAAACAGGTCGTCGCCAACCAGTTGCACCTTGGCACCAAGTTTTTCAGTCTGGTATTTCCAGCCATCCCAGTCGGACTCATCCTGGCCGTCTTCAATAGAGACAATCGGATACTGTTCGCACAGGTCGTACAGGTAATCCGAGAACGCCTCTGCAGTGAAGACTTTACCTTCGCCTTTCAGATCGTACTTGCCATCTTTGTAGAACTCAGAAGAAGCACAGTCGAGTGCCAGAGTGATGTCTTTACCCAGTTCGTAACCGGCTCCGGCAACCGCTTCCTGAATGGCGGCCAAGGCATCGGCGTTGGAGGCCAGATCCGGAGCAAAACCACCTTCGTCACCAACAGAAGTGCTCAGGCCTTTGTTGCCCAGCACTTTTTTCAGGCTGTGGAAGATTTCAGCACCGGCACGTAACGCTTCAGCAAAGCTTGCAGCGCCAACAGGCTGAACCATGAATTCCTGAATATCGACGTTGTTGTCGGCGTGCTCACCACCATTGATGATGTTCATCATGGGTACTGGCATGGAGTACTGGCCAGCGGTACCGTTCAGATCAGCAATGTGTTCGTACAGTTCAACACCCTTGGACACAGCCGCCGCTTTGGCAGCTGCCAGAGACACGGCCAGAATGGCGTTAGCACCCAATTTGGCTTTGTTATCGGTACCGTCCAGCTCGAGCATTTTTTCATCCAGGGCACGTTGCCCGGTTGCGTCCATGCCAATCAGAGCGGGCTTGATAATGTCATTGACGTTAGCAACGGCCGTCAGTACGCCTTTGCCCAGGTAACGGCTTTTATCACCATCACGCAGTTCAAGTGCTTCACGAGTTCCTGTTGATGCGCCAGAAGGAGCACAAGCGGTACCAAAAAAACCGCCTTCGAGGGTAACATCCGCTTCAATAGTCGGGTTACCGCGGGAATCCAGCACTTCGCGTGCCTTGATGTCTACGATCTTAGCCATAAGGTTTCTCCATGAGTAAATGGCAAATTGGATGCCCTGACCCGGCTCATATGTGCCGGGCAGGATTGCCGGTCGTTATATTTTTTCTTTGTGGATCAATGCTGCATTGATAAAGGCCGAAAACAGGCCATGGCCATCACGGGGAGTGGACGTAAATTCCGGGTGGAACTGACAACCCACAAACCAGGGATGATCAGCCACTTCGATTACTTCTACCAGCTCACCATCAACCGAGCGGCCGGAAATCCGCAAACCCGCGGCTTCCAGTTCCGGCACCAGGGATGAGTTCACCTCATAACGGTGACGGTGACGTTCCAGCACTACATCCTGACCGTAGGCCGCCGAAGTAGTGGACTCAGGCAGCAGAACACATTCCTGCCCGCCCAGCCGCATCGTGCCACCCAGATCGGAGGCTTCGCTACGCACTTCGGTTGTACCTTCAGCGGTCGTCCATTCAGTGATCAAACCCACCACCGGATGCGTCGTCTCGGTGCTGAATTCTGATGAGTGGGCGTCTTCCCAACCCACAACATGACGAGCAAATTCAATTACCGCCACCTGCATGCCCAGACAGATACCCAGATACGGTACCTTGTTCTCACGAGCATACTGAACCGTACGGATCTTGCCTTCGACACCGCGATTACCAAAACCGCCAGGCACCAGAATAGCATCGACATCCGACAGGATTTCCACCCCTTTACGTTCCACATCTTCGGCATCGATATAACGGATATGGACTTTGGCGCGATGATGGATACCGGCATGATCAATCGCCTCAATCAGCGATTTGTAGGCATCCAGCAGATCCATGTACTTACCGACCATGGCAATGGTGACTTCTTTTTCCGGGTTCAGCTTGGCATCGGCCACCGCATCCCACTCGGACAAATCAGCGTCTTTACATGACAGGTCGAATTTCTCAACGATCAGATCATCCAGCCCGGCTTCGTGCAGGTGTCGTGGAATCTTGTAGATGGTGTCGGCGTCTTCCAAAGGAATCACCGCCCGCTCTTCAACGTTGGTAAACAGCGCAATCTTGCGCAGAGCAGAGGCTTCGATCTTGTGATCGGAACGGCAAATCAGCACATCCGGCTGCAAGCCAATGGTGCGCATTTCCTTTACCGAGTGTTGGGTCGGCTTGGTCTTGGTTTCACCGGCAGTGGCGATATAAGGCACCAGCGTCAGATGAATGGACAGCGCCCGGCGCGAGCCCATTTCAACCTTCATCTGCCGTACCGCTTCCAGGAACGGCTGCGATTCGATATCGCCCACCGTGCCACCGATTTCAACCAGCGCAATATCCGCACCTTCAGCGCCTTCCAGAACCCGGCGCTTGATTTCATCGGTAATGTGCGGGATCACCTGCACGGTTCCGCCCAGGTAATCGCCACGGCGTTCCTTCGCCAATACATCGGTATAAATACGGCCAGTGGTAAAATTGTTCCGGCGCGACATCGTCGTGCGAATAAAACGTTCGTAATGGCCAAGGTCGAGGTCGGTCTCAGCACCGTCCTCGGTTACAAACACCTCTCCGTGTTGGAAAGGGCTCATAGTGCCAGGATCGACGTTGATATAAGGGTCCAGCTTGAGCATAGTGACCTTAAGGCCACGGGCTTCCAGAATGGCAGCCAAAGATGCAGAAGCGATGCCTTTCCCCAACGAAGAAACAACACCACCTGTGACAAAGATAAATCGTGTCATAGAAGGTCCGCGAAATAGAGGTGATAAATCAAAACGGAAGGTGCAGAACCTTCACTTGAGATGGGAGGGCAGGTTAACAGATTCGGCAATTCGGGTAAATTTGTTTAGGCTCGTTCCTGGCAGTTAAGTCACGGTAATTTCCTGAACAACCCTGGAGTTGGCCGTTTTTACCCCGTTTAACCGCCCCTCCCGGCCTCCCCCTTTTCAGGAGGAAGAAATTTATTACTCCCTCCCCTTGCCAAGGGGAGGGCTGAGGGGTATCAGGCAATCCCGCGCCGCAGCGACCACGGCTTCTCTTAATCCACGCATCACCGGGCTTTCGGTTTGCCAGTAGTGCCAGTACAGCACCACATCCAGATAGTAGCCGGGCACCATGTCCACCAGCGTGCCATCTTCAAGATATCGGGCAACTTGCAGTTGCGGCATCATGCCGTAGCCAAGGCCTTCCAGCGCCATACGCACAAAGCCTTCGGAGGTCGGTGAAATATGGTAACGCTGCGGCTCCGGTTGTTGCGGGCACAGCGCCTGCAAAAACCGGTGTTGCAGACGGTCGTCCTGGTTGAAGATCAGACAAGGCAATTGTGCCAGTGGCGGCTGCGGCATTAACAGCGGCTGCCCGGCTCCATGCCGCGCTACAAAGTCGGGGCTGGCAAAGGCGCGGTAACGGAGGATGCCAAGTGGCTGTAATAACCCGCCATTCACCGGAGTATCGGCGGCGCAGATACAGGCCATGACTTCGCCATTTTTCATCCGTCGCAAGCCAACATCCTGATCGTCGACCAGCAGTTCAAAATCCATGCTGTGACTGTCTGGTGCGGCAGCCAGCGCCGGAACCAGCCAGGTATCCAGTGAGTCGGCATTAACCGCCAGCCGAATCCGCACCGACTGGCCGTGGTCGCCTTCGTCCAACAACAGGCCTTGTTCCAGCTGCTGCACCTGTTGCCGATGGTTGGCGAGGCGCTGTCCCAGTTCGGTAGGTTTGGGTGGTGTGGTGCGCAGCAAGACTGGCTGGCCGAGTTTGAATTCCAGCTGGCGAATACGTTGGCTGACCGCCGATTGGCTGATGTTCAACCGTTGTGCTGCGCGTTCAAAGCCGCGGGTTTCGATCACTGCGACCAGCGCTTCCAGCGCACGATAGTCAATCATAAGCTTCTCTAATATCTCATTAGATTTATGACTTGGACTTATATCAGTTCTCTCCTTACTCTGCCACGCATCTGCTCGCCCAATGCCGTCAGCGGTACAGCGATGGCGAAGCGAATTTCTCTGTGTGGCGTTTTTTGAGTACTGGAGCACCCTGCCTGTGTCTGATCTGTTATTGAGCCTGCAACCGGCCATCACCGGTTTTGCCATTACCACTGGGTTGATTGTGGCCATCGGCGCACAGAATGCCTGGGTGTTACAAAAAAGCCTGCGTGGCGAAAATCCCTGGACGATTGCCAGTGTGTGTACCCTGCTGGATGCCTTGCTGGTGTCTGTGGGGGTGTTTGGGCTGGATTATATCCAGTCACTGCTCCCCTCTCTGGTGCCGGTGCTCACCTGGCTGGGAATAGCCCTGCTGCTGTGGTTGGCGTTGCAGGCCTTTGGCCGGGCGCTGCAAGGCGGCAATGGCCTGGTCGCGGCGGCGGCATCAGAGCCGGTCAGCCCGTGGCGCAGTGCCGGCCAGGTGATGGCGCTGTCGTTGATCAATCCCCATGTTTACCTCGATACCGTGGTGCTGATTGGCAGTGTCGGGGCACAGCAGAGTCATCCGGGGCTGTTTGTGGTGGGGGCTGCTTGCGGCTCGGCCAGCTGGTTTATCTTGCTGGTTGCCGGTGCCAAAAAGCTGCGGCCTCACTTGAGCTCTCCTTATCACTGGCAGGTGCTGGATGTGATTACCGGGGTGATTTTGCTACTGGTCGCCCTGACTCTGCTGCCCTGACCCGAACAGCCGTTAGCCAACCAGTAGTTGATGAGCAAGCAAAATCAGTAACAGCAATTCCAGCGCGGCGGCACTTTGCCAAAAAAGCACCGGATTACGAGCCATCAGCGGCGGCCGTGTCTTGTTTAAAAAATTCTGGTTGGGGGTACGCAAGTCGTGCACAAATTCAAAGATATCCTCATAGCGTTTGTATGGATCGATGCGGGTCGCTTTCTGGATGGCGTCGTCTACCCAGGCCGGGACTTCCGTATGTTCATCGACCAGTATGCTGCGATAGCGTAGCCGTTTTTGAGCCGCAACCGACTGGCAACGCGCCACTTCGACCCCGTAGGGAAATTGACCGGTGAGCATATGATAGGCAAGCACGCCGAGAGAAAACTGGTCTGATTGCAGCTGCCCCCGTTGCCCCAAAAAGTATTCCGGGGCCATATACAGTGCGGTGCCGGGAAATTCATTGCTGTTATCCAATCCGATTTCTGCCAGCCCCCGGACAATGGTGGAGCCGAAGTCGATAATCATCAGCCGCCCTTCGGCATCGATCATCACATTGTCGGGCTTGATGTCCTGGTGCAGCATATCCAGCCGGTGAAACGCCCGTAAGCCACGGGCAATCTGATCAATAATATGGCGGACTTGTTCCAGGGTTGGCCTGGGGTTGTCTTGCAGCCACTGCGTCAGGGTCTGGCCTTCAAAGTATCGGCTGGCGATATACAGGTATTGGCGCGGCTGCTCTGGCACATATGGCTGGATAACATGGGCATTCTGGATGCGTCTGGCAATCCACTCTTCCATCATCAGCCGCTCCAGATAACCGGCATCCTGTTGCAGCTCGCCGGATGGCAGTTTCAAGACCACCCGGTCGTTGCTTTGCAGGTGACGGGCCAGAAAGACGTGACTGCGGCTACTGGTATGCAGGTTACGAATAATCCTGTAACCGTCGAAGGTCATGCCGGGTTCCAGCCCTGGTGGCAGAGCCAGGCGAGACATATCGTGCAGTAGCGATGCCTGCTTGCGATCAGGGAGCGCCGTCACCCGGATTAACTGGATACTCAGGTTGTCATCGCTGCCGTTATCCAGTGCTTGTCGGGCAATCAGGGTGGCGGCGTGATTCAAATCGTCCGGATATTGGTGGATGGTTGCGCGCAGGTATTCCGGGGTGACATATTCATACACCCCGTCGGTGGCAAGAATAAAGACATCGTTTGCTTGCAGGCTGGTGTGGCGGTAATCAATCTCGACCTGTTCGCTCATGCCTATGGCCCGCGCCAGATAGCTTTTCTCAGACGACTCCCAAAGGCGGTGATCGCTGGTCAGCTGTTCCAGCGTCTGCTCTCTCAAGCGATAGATACGACTGTCACCAACATGGAACACATAGCCATCACACCCACGCAAAACCAGTGCGCTTAGCGTACAAACATAGCCCCGGTTGATATCAAACCGGAAATCACTGCGCTGGTTTTTTAAATACAGGCTGCCATTGATTGCCCGTATCACCTGTTCACCCGAATGTTGTGCCGTCCAGGCTTCCGAGGTTCGGTAATAGTCTTCCAGAAACGTATCAATGGCTGTTTGGCTGGCAATATGGCTGACGTTACTGCTGCTGATACCATCAGCAATAGCGGCGCTGACGCCCTTGAATGCCAACAGAGAAGGTGCCGGTGTCACCAGTCCCAGGCTGTCCTGGTTGCTGTTTTTAAGGCCTTTATCGGAATACTGGCCAGCAGCAATGCATAGGTCATGCGCCATGCATGGAGTCCTTTTTATATTAATGGGGACATATATGTCCCCATGAGTATTGCCACCTGATTAAAAGAGAGCCATTACCTCCCTTTTAATCAGAATAGACAATCCGTCGTGAATCAGGAAACCAGAGGACGTTTTGAACTTGTGCGTACGTGGGTGTAATACAACGGCAAACCAACAAACAGGAAGCCCCCAATCAGATTACCCATCACTGTCGGCAGTTCATTCCAGACCAGATATTGCCCGATGGTGAAATCACCACCCATGATCATGGAAAACGGGAACAAAAACATATTGACGATCGAGTGCTCAAAACCGAGGAAGAAAAACACCATGATCGGCATCCACATGGCGGCTATTTTGCCGGTGACAGACGTCGAAATCATCGCCCCCACAACCCCCATGGAAACCATCCAGTTACACAGCATGGCGCGGATAAAAATGGTAAACCAGCCGTCAACACCATGAGCGGCGTAACCCAGTGTACGGGACTCACCAATAGACGATACCTTGGCCGCCAGAGCACCACCGTCGGTGTTGTAGCCATACGTCAGAACAAAGGAAATCATAAAGGCGACAGCCAGCGCACCACCCAGGTTGCCCAGAAAGACCAAACCCCAGTTACGCAGCAATTGTTTGATATTGCAGCCGGGACGCTTGTCGATCAACGCCAGCGGAACCAGCGTGAAGACACCGGTCAGCAAGTCAAATTTCATCAGATAGAGCATGACAAAACCAACAGGAAACATGCTGGCACCCAGGAATGGAGAACCACTTTTCATCGCTACAGTAATGGCAAAAATGGCCGCCAGGGCAAGGGTTGCACCGGCCATAAAGGCGCGTATCAGAGTGTCCTTGGTGGACATGAAGATTTTCTCTTCACCGGCATCGACCATCTTGGTCACAAATTCGGAAGGCGCGAGATAGGACATATCAAATTCCTTGGGTTCGGTAGGTATTGCGTTACTGTCGATACCTAATGATTTGGTTCATGTGCCAAAGGGCGACCATGAAGACTCAGATCACGAAGTTGAGTAACTGCTGACGCTTGAACCTACCCGAATAAGGTGTTTTGACATGCTATGGAGCACGACGTGGCACCATCCGCTGGCAAAAAGTCAGGGAAGTACTCAACGTCGTTGTTTTCAGTGCTGTGCATCATCATTGACCCACAGTCTTGGGATCTCCAAGCATCTGGCGTGCCATTTATCATAAACTATTGATTTTGTTTGGTTTATTTAAAAAATCAGGCAAATAATACGTTCACACACCACTGGCAGTGCTATTTTTGGATTATTTCAGGGCTTGATTTCCCCCAGGCGCTCCATCTGTGTGCACCAGCAGAATATGCAACTGCTGCAGCCGTGACCACATGGAGTTTGGCCCGGCGGTTATGGCGTCCAGTGGTCTGACTCCTGGGTAGCCGTGCCATCAATCGGTTATCAGTCTGGCCAGGAAAGGAACAGCGCATATCCCGGTACTGCTGGTACTGCTACATGACCGGGTATTGATCGATGGCCCGGTATTGAGCTTGGTCTTGGTATAAAGAGTTTATTCCAGAGAAGTACTGTCGCCGTCGTTCAGTTGCAGCATGTCGGAGACGCTGATGATATTACGGACGATATCGATAATGCGCTTTTTGTTGTCCATGGCGGACTGGCGAATCTGGCGATACGCTTCTTCTTCGTTGATATTCTGATTTTGCATCAGCAAGCCTTTGGCCTTTTCGATCAGTTTGCGCTCATCCAGAGCCTGACGTGCCTGTCTTAATTCATCCCTCATGGCTTCCAGGTGTTCAGCCTGGCGCTGTACCAACTCGGATATTGAACTGGCCACGTTAGTATTAAATCCGGGCATCATGGTCAGTTTGACAGGGTCGTTAATGGAATCAGGAAAGGAAGACAACACCGATGTGGGTGGCTCATCGATATCTGTCAGTTCCCGAACATGATTGTCATGCAGCCGAAGATCCTCTTCTGCCTTGGCAATTTTTTGCTGGCAAAGGTGAAACAGATCCGCTTCCAGCTCCTTTTCAATCGCCCGCATATCATCAATCCGATGTGTCGACAGCTCGTACCATACTTCGCTGATTGCGGTTGGCAGGGTGTCGTTATGACTGAAGCGGGCAATCATATTACGCAACTTGTTGAATTCGATGGCAGCCTCACTGCTTTCTGCCTGCCGCCATTGATCAACCGGCATGGCCTTGGCCTGGCTGGAAAAGATATCAAAACAACGTTGCTGGGCATCCTGAAGCGTCTTGATATGTATCTGTTGTTTTTTGGTGAATTCTCCCATGGCAAAACCAATAACACCCAAGGCTCGCTCCTGACCGGAATATTCCTTGCCTTGCACAAAATTGAACATGGCCACCAGTGCATGGGTGATATCCGGGTCGCTGACACTGCCGGCGGCTTCGAACACCACACTCAGCAAACCGGAAATCGTACGGTTAAAGAGCCGGGTATTCTCATCCGCGGTGAGTTTTTGCGCATTAATCTGAAGCCGTAATGCGGGTAATTCATCCAGACAATGCAATACAAAGGACAAGGACCGGAACAGGCGGGCAGACGAGGGAGAATCACTATCCAGCTCCAGCAACGACAAGGCTTCCCGAAAAACACATTCTGCTTGTTTGGTGGCTTCCAGTTCATCGAGCCGTTGGCGGGCAAAACGTTGGCCATGGGATACCAGATAAATATTCGACAAGCCACGTTCACGTTGCAGCTCATGAATCAGATCCGTGACCCAGGTGACCAACCCGCTGCTCACCAATAATTGTTTCAGAGCACTGATCTCAGCACGTTTAGCCGCCAGCAGAAAGTCTTCACTCGTTAATGTCATCTGGAATCACTGTATGGTTTTGAGCTTGACCCGGAAGAATAACAAGGGCCGCCATGCTTCCACAGTGGTTTGTCCTGCCACCACCGGGAACGGATCGGGCTGGCTGACAAAGTGGCTTAACACTCCCCCGTCAATCCAGTACATCGCCGTTGGGTGCCAACATATCCAGCAATGGCAGGCCTTGCGCCTGTGCCAGCGAGCGGTCATTTACCCGACACAAAGACGCCAGCGGCAGGTGATTGGCGTCATGGCCAAACGGTTCTTCCAGCTGTTGCGCCAAGGCATCCAGACCAAAAAAGGTATACGCCACAATCACAATAAAGACCGGCATCATCCAGCCCAGACTGCCCACCAGCCCGAAAGGCAACAAGTAACAATACAGATACGCCGTCCGATGCGTCAGCAAGGAATAGGCAAAGGGCAACGGAGTGGATGCCAGCCGTTCACTCGCCGCCTGAATCGCCGCCAGACTGGATAAATGCTCATTCAGAATCCGTATACCCTGGGTATCCAGCTCATTGGCCGCATATGCCTGACGCAAGGTTTCTGCCATTGCCAGCCCCACACCATCGGCCACGTTACCCTTCTCCACAACCTGCGCCAGCCGCTCTGTCGACAAACGGGCCAGCACCCAGTCGGGAACTTCCTGTTGCAAAACAGCCACTGACAACGGCTGCTGACGCAGCTGCAGGCGCAAGGCATGATAAAACACGGAACACCAGGCCAATAGCTCCGCCCGCCGCTCGGATGGCAAGAGAATATGCGTTGAACGCGCCAACGAGCGCACTTCAGAAACCATTCGTCCCCATTGCCGGCGCCCTTCCCACCAGCGGTCATAACAGGCGTTATTACGAAACCCCAGAAACAGCGACAACGCTATCCCCAGCAAGGTAAACGGAGCCACCGAATAACGAGCCAGGTTGGCCCAGTGATCGGTATGAACCACCACCACAGCTGCCGCGAAGACCAACAACCCCAGTAAATGCCAGGCAATATTCGGCAAAATTGAACCACGCCAAACAAACAACAAGGCCAGTGCATGGGGACGTTCACGAACAATCATTCATTTTCTCCGAACCATCAAAAACAATCAGTTACAACACGCGGATTCCAGTTATTGCCCCTGCCCCTGCAACGTCGCCAACACACGGCGACTGCCGCCCTGGTGCCTGTGCTCGCCGAGGTAAATACCTTGCCAGATCCCCATGTTCAGCTCGCCCCCCGTAATGGGAATCGTCACGCTATGGCCCAATAAACTGGCCTTGATATGGGCGGGCAAATCATCACTGCCTTCCAGCGTATGACGGTAATAGGGTTCGTCTTCACGCACATTGCGATGAAACCAGGCTTCCATATCCTGACGCACGGTAGGATCTGCATTTTCGTTAATGGTTAATGACGCTGATGTATGTTGGATAAACAGCTGTAATAACCCGATATCGATACTCGCCAGCTCCGGCAATTGTTGGCGTATTTCTTCCGTAATCAGATGAAAACCCCGCGACCGGGGAGATAACCGTATTTCTTTTTGTAACCACATACACCCTCTCCGATGACCAGCCCCAAAACCACGTATACAGGTCATCACGGCCGGAATAACAACACCCAGGCTACAACGCTGCACAAGCCCCCCGTTACGCCGGGCGGCCAAGAATAGCGGTATGAAATTTGGTGAACAACTTTTGTTGATTCGATACTATTTTTTGCAGCAGTTTTGCCGCTGCCAGAAAATGAGAAACTGGAAAGTTGAGAAGCCGGAAAATAATCGAACGGAATACCGTATTGAGTCGGCGATAAAATGCCCACCCGCTACGCCGGCTATCAGCAAGCATTGAGGCAGACGTAGTGAGCGACCAAAAGCAGATGGATTATGCCTGACAGGGAATGTGTGTTTAAACAAATCGGAATATAAAAGCCACCGCTCAGCCTTGCGCAAGCAGGCTACTGCTTACCACACCGGAGCAACGCTTCTGGCAAGCGATCAGAGGCAAACAAGGTGGAACCAGGTTTCGGCAGCTGCATGGCATTGGCCATTACATTGTCGATTTTATCGCTCTGAGTGGAAACTGGTGATTGAGCTGGATGGTGATTCGCATGTTTCAGAACAGGCCCTGCAACCCCACCCCGGCCCTCCCCTTGATAAGGGGGCCGGGAAAAGGTCAGTTCTGGATCAGGCCTGAAACTCCTGCATTTCACCACTGGCTTCATCGGTGTAACTCAAACGCGCGGTATTAAACTGCAAATCCACAAACGCCCGGCAATAATGCTCGCCATGACGCCAGGCCATATCGACGCTGGCGCTGTTGGAGAAGTTCAGTTCAAAGTGGCCATCAAACGCCGGGTGACTGCTACGGAAACGCATCAGTGTCAGCAAGCGCTTCACCACCGGTTTCTGCACCGCTTCAGCCACTTCATCCAGGCTGTAATAATGACGGTTGATATCGCGCAGTTCGCCGGTTTGCTCCATCAGCTCGTGGTCATTTTCACCGGCCAGCAAGCCCACGTAATACACCTGTGGCGTACCCGGTGTGAAGAACTGCACGGTGCGGGCAGCGATATAGGCATCGTCGTTCTGCATCAGGGCATCGTAAAAGGTGCAGGTAAGCTGATAAATCGCACCAACACTATGAATATTGGCAGCTGAGCGGCGCAGGATCGGGTCTGCCGAGCGGTCGTTGATATTATCAATCAGGATACGGATTTTATCGTCCGGCAAGACCCCTTCAACGTCTGGAATGCAAATACCATCGTGGGTATCCAGAACGGTGATCATATTGCGCGGGCACATCCGCAACCAGTGCTTGAGGTATTCACTGTTGCCATCCAGCAGGGAGTAGAGCAGCAGTGGCGGCAAGGCAAAACCATACGGATGCATATTGCGACGGCCAATCGCGTATTGATAACTGGAATGATCGTGCACTTCAGGCAGAATTTCTGCCCCCAGGCTTTGTGCCACTTCGTTGCACCAGTCGAGGGTTTGATACACGTATGGCTCAACCAGAAAACAGCTCGTGCCAATCCGTTTGGTAGTGTAACCAAAGGCATCCAGGCGGAACAGTTTGACGCCCTTGTCGGCCAGGAAACGGAACGTATTGGCGATATAGTCGTAAGTTTGCTCAGACTCGTAATTCAGGTCGATCTGGTGTTCGGTAAAGGTACACCACACCCGTCCAACACTGCCGTCGACAAATACTACTTCCCGGAACGGCTCTTTCTCTTTGCGGATGTGGATTTTCATCAGGTCGTCGTGGCTGATTTCGCCCATTTCATCGACATCAACAAACAGCGAGGCGTATTGCGATGCCTTACCTTTGGCCAGGTAGTCGATAAATTCTACGGATTCATCAGAAATATGATTCACCGTTACATCGGCGCAGATATCGTATTCGGCTGCAATGGCTTCGATATCACCCCAGTCGCCATACACTGGATCCACTTCTTTGTGGGTCAGGGGAGAAAAACCGGCATCGGCATTGGACGGGTAAAACGGCAGGATATGAACGCCACCCACGGCACCCGCAAAGTGGGTGTTGAGAACGGTATGCAAATCTTTCAGGCTGTTACCCAGGCGGTCGGGGTAACAGATCATCTGGACGGCATTACGAAGAGCCATAAGGACCTCTGGTCGGTTGCTGTCCGATCAAAGGCTGACGGTTGAGTTAAGCACATGCAAGCCGAAGCCCGTCTCAACTCCCCAATCTGGCCAATTCACAAGACAGGAAAATTCATTCCGGTTGGCAGCAACAGGCCGAGAAAATTCCCTGACGCCAGTCCAACCCGTACAATGGCGAGCTGTGCCCACTGTTGGAAACACTTGCATGAAAGTCGATCTCGCCAAAAAACTGCACCAGAAAAAATACCGCACCGAGACCGGCTGCTATCTGGTGGAAGGCGAACACCTGTTACTGGAGCTGGAAAAATCCAGCATTCAGCAGGCCGAGCTGTTTGTCACCGAAGCCCACCAGCACTGGCCAACCCGGTTCCGCAAAACCCTGATTGGTGAGCGTCAAATGGCGCAGCTGTCGGACACCCGCTCACCGCAGGGACTGGTCGCTGTCGTGCCCATGGAGGAAACCCGGACCCAGGTGCAACAGGCCAGTCAGGCGACGACCAGTACCGAACGGGTGTTATATCTATATCAGATCCAGGACCCTGGCAACCTGGGTACCATTTTGCGGACACTGGCCTGGTTTGGCGGCTGGCGCCTGTTACTCAGCCCCGACAGTGTCGATCCTTTTAACCCCAAGGTGGTACGCAGCAGCATGGGGGCAACATTTCATGTGCCCGTTGAACTGGAAGTCACACTCGAGCAGCTGGCGGCGCGTTACCCGCGTATTGCCACATTGGATATGACCGGCGCACCGCTCTCTTCCGGGCAGTTCAGCCAGTTTGATGCTTATCTGTTTGGCAACGAAGCCCGGGGTGTGCCCCATGCCTTGCTGGCACCTCTGGCCGTGACGGCGTTTACCATTCCCGGCAGCGGCCAGATTGAGTCTCTGAACCTGGCCAGCGCCGTCAATATGAGCCTGTATGAATTACACCGAGGTTGATGCCTGATATGTTAAGCGGTCAAGCCAACATCTGGCGTCAACCCAACATCTAACGATGGTTAGCCTTTTTTCATCCTGATGAGTAACCCTTATGAAAGCTGTATTTCTGGATGCCGATACATTTAATGATGTCGATATGACGCCCATTCATGACTGTGTCAGTGAGCTGGTCTTGTATCCCACCACTTCACCAGAGGAGCTGGGGCCACGAGCCGCGGGTGCCGATTTGCTGATCACCAACAAGGTCAACATCAACGCCGATGTGATGGCCGGGAAACGGGGCATTCTGGTGGTCGCAACCGGGCTTAACAATGTCGACCTCGAGACCGCCCAACAGCTGGGTGTACCAGTATTGAATGTCCAGAATTACGGCACCGCCTCGGTAGCCCAGCACACCATGATGCTGATGCTGTCACTGGCTGGCCAACTGCCACGTTATCAGCAAGATGTCGCTCAGGGTGCCTGGCAACAAAGTCCTTTCTTTTGTTTGATGAACCACCCGACCCGGGAGTTAACCAATAAACGGCTGGTACTGGTCGGCGAAGGTACACTGGGCAGTGCCGTGGCACGGCTGGCAGAAGCCTTCGGTATGCAGGTTGAGTTTGCTGCCCGGCCGGGCAAGGCCAATGATACCCGTCCGTCACTGGACAGCCTGTTACCCACGGCCGATGTATTAAGTTTTCATTGCCCACTCACCGAACATACCCGCCATCTGCTCAATGCCGATAACCTCACCCGCATCAAGCCCGACTGCCTGGTCGTGAACTGCGCCAGAGGTGGCATTATTGATGAAGTCGCCGCCTTGGATGCCTTGCAGCAAGGACAGCTGGGTGGACTGGCAGTGGATGTGCTGCCAACCGAGCCACCCGTCGATGGCCACCCACTCCTGGAGGCGCTCGATACTGGCCTGAATCTGATGGTGACGCCTCATAACGCCTGGATCAGCCCGGAAGCGCGGCAGAATATTATCAATCTGACCGCCGCCAATATTCGCCAGCTCAACGCGACTGACCAAACCCCGTTAGCTTGATGTACATCAGCGCCGTGGAGATAACATCTCCCATGGCGGTATGGCGCTCGACGATAGGCACTTGCAGGTCGCGCGCCAGCCCTTCAAAGGTCAGATCCAGATGCACTTCGTGAATATGGTGCCGGCGTTTGCTTTTGACGTAGATTTCCGACACTTCGATAAAGCGGTTGGGCAACCTGAAGTTATACAACTCGCGAATATAACGGTTCAGAATGGCACGGTCGTATTCAATATAAAACCCGCAAATTGGCCGGTTGCCAATAAAATCCAGCAGCTTTTCGATGGCTTCTGCCAGGGCCACACCTTCGAGCCGGTCTTCGCGACGTAAATAATGAATCCGCACCGCGTTCGGGTCGGTTACGGCGTCGGAGCGGATGGTCAGGTCCAGCGATTCGGCCAGACGGATCTGATTACCCCGTACCCGCACTGCTGCCACACTCAGCAACTCGCCCTTTTTTTTATCAAACACACTGGTTTCGCAATCCAGCACCACCACTTCGTCACCCTCGTACGGCTCGGCCAGGTGAGCCCAGCGGCCTTCTGGCAGCATTCGCCGGGGCAAGCGTTCTTCAATCCAGCGACGTAACATCAGAAGTTCTCCAGATGAAAATGCAGTGATAGCTGCTGCTTGAATTTTTTCACCCGGTGCAAGGCGTGACGCAGCAGATTGCGGTCGACACTGCGCAGCTGGTTGATGTCCAGTTGCTGACTCAGGCCACGGTTGGGGGCATCATGTTCCAGTTGCTGGCGCAGTCGTATTCTTAGAAAGAACACCAGCGCATCCCGCAACCCTTGAGCGGTCTCGCTATCCAGCACGCCTTTTTCCATCAGTATCGTCAGCCGTTCGAGGGTGTTGCATTCATCGATCGCATGTTCGAATGCCATGGCCCGAACGCCATGCACCAGAGGGAAAATAGCGCCTTTCTTGATATCGATATTGCCGTGATCTTCCCGGATATTGCCCAGAAAGGTCAGAGGGGTTTCGAACTGCAGCGCGGGTTTGGCAAAACGAGCGGATACAATACTGGAGCGCAGGGTTTCCAGCTGCCAGCTGGCCTTGATCGGCCAAAACAGTTCCGGATTACCACATACGGGTTCGCCATCCATAAAAATGGCCATGTTCATCATCGCATCCGGATTGCCGGAATCCAGCCAGCGGGCGACCCGCTCCTGCCAGCCTTCGACGGTATGAATCCAGCTGTCGTTAATAAACATTACACCTCCCGGACAAGGCGGATAACCAAAATCCAGCAGGGCCTGGTGTAGCTGTTGCAGCAGTGGCAAGACGGCTTCGCGGTCGTGTTCGTTGTCCAGAATGATGGCGTTGTCCTGGTCGGTCTTGAGGATTTGTTCCCCCCGGCCTTCACTGCCCAGTACCAGAATACAGACGGACTGCCGCAAGCGAGGCGGGAAAATCAGCTCAAACGCCTTGAAGATCAAACGCCGGTTCAGCGTTGTCACCAGTTCCATCAGGGCGGTGATTTTAACCCCCTGGCCATTCAGGGTTTCGATCAGGGTTTCCAGTCGTTTGGCCGCTACCACCAGTTCTTTTAACGATTTGGCCTGGTCAATCCGCATGGCAATAATATGCGAATGGGTCGAAAAGGTACTGAGCATATCCATCAGTTCCAGCAGGCCAACAATCTGGCCTTCCTTGCGAACAACCACACGTTCGATCTTGTGCTGGGTCATTTTCAGCAAGGCACTGAACAAGAATTCGCCGTACTCAACGCCAATCAGGTTGAACTGGGCCACATCGGCGGCACGGGTTTGTTTGGTCTTGTCCCCCAGCAAGGTGGCCTTGACCAGGTCGGTGCCGGTCAGAATGCCGATTTCCTCGCCGTCACGTACCAGCAAGGCATCGTGTTTTTTCTCGTACATCAGCGCCGCGACACGGGCCAGACTGGTCTGGGCCGACACGTACACAGGAGGGCGAATCACATCCTCATCAACCCGCGACAGGATAAATTCCGACACGCTGGAATCCTGGCGCTCCACCATCGACTGCTGGGTACCCAGGTCGGTATTAAAATAAATCGAAAAATCACCGGACTGATCAAGCAGCTGGATAAAGTCGTCGGCCCGCAGCAGATAACACAGGGTTTCTTCCACCGCGGCAAAGGTATGCTTGCAGCCGTTCTCCAGTACCGCCCGGACGTCGAACAAGTCTTCCTTGCCATATTGGGAAAACACCTGCCCGGTCTCGCCATCACGCTCTTCGACCAATCCTTTGTAAATAATATAAATGCCGGGAGCCGGGACACCCTGTTGCAGAATCAGTGCTCCGGCATTAAAAAAGACCAGGTCGAGGCGACTGGTCAACCAGTCGAGTTGCTCATCCTTCAGAAAGGAAAAAGGCGGTTGGTTGAGGTTGATCTGAATGGTCATACCGGGCCTCCGGCGGTTGTTTAACGTTATTATTATTCGGGCGCATCGATTTGCCCGGTGGGGGCTACGAGATGATGTGGATGTTCCCATTGGTCTTATCTTGGCGGATTGTCACGGGTCAAGCCATGTGACCAAAGCAGACATCTTGCAGGGCTGGCGGATTCAGCAAGTCCTGCACTGTGGTATTTTAATAATACCAAGACAGCCGGGCGGACCAGTGTGTACAGCACACATGGTATGCTTCCCCGTTCGCCTTGTGGCGCAGCCTCTTACACCAATAACCTCTAACAATAAGGGTACCTATGATCCAGGTATGGCAACTGGTGTCCATTTCTGTTCTGTATATTGCAACCTTGTTCTGGATTGCCTGGTACGGCGACCGGCGCGCCCATGAAGGACGGCCCATTCATAACACCGGGGTGATTTACAGTCTGTCACTCGCAGTATATTGCACCTCCTGGACGTTTTATGGTGCCGTCGGCCAGGCTGCTTCCAGTGGCTGGAGTTTCTTGTCGATTTACATCGGCCCGATGCTGTTCCTGATGTTTTATTGGCGCTTGCTGGGCAAGATTACCCGTATCGCCAAAGAAAAACGTATCACTTCCATTGCCGATTTTATCGCCACCCGCTATGGCCGTGATCATACTCTGGCGGTACTGGTGACACTGGTTGCCATTCTCTGTGTTGTGCCTTATATCGCCTTGCAGCTGAAAGCCATTTCGACCACGTTTGAACTACTGACCTTGCCTCTGGGCCGCAGTATGGTGGGGGTAAATCACTTCTGGGAAGACACGGCATTTTATATCAGCCTGGCGATGGCATCGTTTGTGATTATCTTTGGTACCCGGGATATCGATGCCAGCGAGCAGCACCCGGGCATGATTCTCGCCATTGCCTTTGAGTCGATGATCAAGCTGATCGCTTTTGTTGCGGTTGGCATCTGGGTGATGACATTCCTGTACGACTACCCGTCCGAGCTGCTGGAGCTGACCACGCAGGTATTGCCCGACCACCCGCTACTGAACAACGACGTCATCAGTCTGTCCTTTCTGTTGCAGACTCTACTGGCTGGCTTTGCCGTACTGAGCCTGCCACGGCAATTCCAGGTCTCCGTGATTGAAAACGAATCGTCCCGCCATCTGCGTACTGCCCGCTTTCTGTTTCCGCTCTATCTGTTTTTAATGATGCTGTTTGTGGTACCGATTGCGCTGACAGGCCATCTGTTTTTGCAGGATATCGGCTTTGCACCAGACACCTACGTACTCAGCTTGCCCGTGGCTCTGGGGCAGGAAACCCTGGCAGTGATGGCTTTTATTGGTGGTGGCAGTGCCGCGACCGGCATGATCATTGTGGCGACCATTGCCGTCAGTACCATGGTCTCCAATGAACTGGTGCTACCGGCCTTTTTCCGCCAGCAAGACAACGAGGATTTGCAGCATTCCAGTAAAGTACGAACCCTGGTGCTAACCGTACGGCGTCTGGTCATTCTGGTGATGATTCTGGCTTCCTATCTGTTCTATCGCCTGGTAGGTGAGTTCGATTCCCTGGCGGCGATTGGTATGCTGTCATTTGCTGCAGCCGCGCAGTTTGCACCTCCCCTGATTGGTGGCCTGATGTGGCAAGGAGGCAATCGCCAGGGGGCAATCGCCGGTCTGATTGCCGGTACCAGCGTCTGGTTCTATGGCTTGATGTGGCCATTTATCACCCAGAACCTGCCAGGGGTGCAGGGCAGTCAACTGGTGCATATGGTCAGTGGCCTGAACCTCGATAACTTCAGTATTGGCGTTATGCTCAGTTTGCTGGCCAATCTGTTTTTCTATGTGTTGTTTTCCGTTGTCACGAACGCCTCTGTGCGTGAACGTATGCTGGCCGGTGACTTCACCAGTGCCCATGTCATGAGCCAGAACGATCGTCTGGTGCCTGCGTTTGATTGCAAGGTGGATGATGTCCAGGTAGTGCTGGAACGTATTCTGGGTTTTCGCAAGACCGATGATTTTTTCAGCGATTATCAGTCCCGCCACGGCATTCAATACGACAATGCCATCGCCTCCAGCGCCCTGATTCAGGAAGCAGAGAAATTACTGGCATCGGTGGTTGGGTCTTCCTCTGCCCGAGTCATTTTCTCTACCTTGCTGGGCGGCGAACGCATCCAGATTCGTGATCTGGCCTTCCTCGCCAGTGAAGCCAGTCAGGCGTTTTCAATGAGCCGGGAACAACTGCAAGCCGCTCTGGAAAACCTGCAGCAGGGGGTCAGTGTTGTTGACAAGGATTTAAAACTGGTCGCCTGGAACCGGCGTTATCTGGAAATATTCAACTACCCCTCCAGCTTTATTTATACCGGCAAACCGATTCAGGAAGTGATTGCCTTTAACGCCGGTCGTGGCTTCTGCGGCACCGGGGATATTGCCGATCAGGTGAACCGGCGCATGAGTTTCCTCAGTACCGGATCGGCGCATCAGTTCGAACGGCTGTTACCTAATGGCGTCGTGATTTATATGCAGGGCCATCCCATGCCCGACGGCGGTTTTGTCACCAGTTTTACCGATATTACGGTGCATCGCCGGGCCGAACAGGCGTTAAAGGAGGCTAATGTCTCTCTGGAACGCCGGGTCGAAAAAAGCTCGCAGAAGCTGGATGATTTGACCTCCCAGCTGATTGAAGCCAACAATTCCAAAACCCGCTTCCTGGCCGCTACCAGCCACGACCTGATGCAGCCGCTGAATGCCGCCAAGCTGTTTGCCTCGACACTGAGTCAGAAGAACCTCAACGACGAACAACAAAAGCTGCTGAATCACCTCGAAGGGGCACTGCAATCGTCCGAAGATGTGCTGTCGGTGCTGGTGGAAATTGCCAAGCTGGATGCCGGTGCCATGGAGCCGGTATTACATCCGGTACAACTCAGTACTGTGCTGAAACCGCTGCGGGATGAGTTTACCGCTCTGGCGGCCGATAAGGGACTGAAGTTGCGGGTACGGGCCTGTGATGATATCTGGGTCACCAGTGATGCCCATTGGTTGCGCCGTATTCTGCAAAACCTGCTCAGTAACGCGGTCCGTTACACCCATCATGGCAGTGTGCTGCTGGGCTATCGCCGTCGCCAGGGCCATATTGTGGTACAGGTATGGGATACCGGTCAGGGGATACCGGCCAACAAGATGCAAGAAATTTTTGGTGAGTTCAAACGGCTGAACGAAGGCAAGCAAGACGTCAAGGGACTCGGCCTTGGACTGGCCATTGTTGATCGCATGACCAAACGTATGGACCATCAGGTCAGCGTGCGCTCCACACCGGGCAAGGGTACCTGCTTCGATCTGGTACTACCGGTTGCCCAGGCAGATGTCAGTCGTCAGGACAATCATGACCAGGCAGTCATCGCTACCGCCAGCTTTGAGGGTATCCCGACCTTTTGTATCGATAATGATGATGAAGTACTGGCTGGTATGCAGGCGTTGCTGGGTAGCTGGCACTGTCAGGTATACGCGTGCAAGGATCTGGCAACGGCCCAGCAAATCCCGTTCAAGCCAGCCATTATGCTGGCCGATTACCAGCTGGATAACGATGAAACCGGCCTGCAGGCAATGTCTGATCTGCGTGAACGGTTTGGCGACCCATCCATTCCAGGGATTCTGATTTCCGCTGACCCTCGCCAATCCGTTGCAGAAGAAGCCAAGGCGCTGGGTTATTACTTCTTGCGTAAACCGATACGTCCAGCGGCACTGAGAGCCCTGATCCGACGACTGGTTTAACCGGGCGGGTTGGTACGGGGCTGCCCTGATGGCATCGGGGCCTGCCCGCACACGCTATCCGGCTCAGCTTTCTGCTTGCGCATTCGCCATTTGGGTATCCGGTTTTTCTATATCCAGGCTTTGCACGGCAATAACGGCCTGGGTTCGGGTGCGTACACCCAGCTTGCGGAAAATAGCCGTAACGTGGGCCTTGATGGTGGCTTCGCTGACTTCAAGGTCGTAGGCAATCTGCTTGTTCAGCATCCCTTCGGCCATCATGGTCAGTACCCGGAATTGCTGCGGTGTCAGGCTGGCCAGACGCTCGGCAATATCCAGTGCATTCTGGTTCGGGTGGTGTTGGTGACGGCGGGCAATATCGGGCAAATACAATTCCCCTTCCAGCACTTTACGAATCGCCACGGCAATATCTTCCAGCGGTGAGGATTTGGCAATGTATCCGGATGCCTGATGATCCAGCGCCTGACACATAATGGCGGGATCTTCACAAGCCGACACCACAATGACGGGAATTTCAGGGTAATGGGAACGCAAAAACACTAATCCGGAATAGCCATGAGCACCGGGCATTTGCAGATCGAGCAAAATCAGATCAGCATCCGAGTTCTGCTCAACAACACGCTGCAGCTCCGGTAATGAATCGGCCTGGGGGATGGTGGCATCGGGTACCAGCTGTTTGACAGCCTGGTGCATCGCGGTGCGGAATAAAGGATGGTCATCGGCAATAATGATTTTTTGGGCAAGCTGCATGGATCCTCCTGAGCGAACAGCGCTTGCTGTTCGGTGATGCCTCCGGCGGGACGGTCAGGCCGGATCATCTTAAACGGGCTGGAAAGCCAACAAAAAACAACGCCGATTACAGAATTAACTGTAATCGGCGTGTTTGAGTCTGATCGATCAGCGTCTTCGAATCAATATATTCAAATCAACGCCTGTTAATCTAATCAGCGATTTTTACGCTCTTCAATCAGACTATCGACCACGGTCGGATCCGCCAGAGTAGATACATCTCCCAGAGCATCGTGCTCATTGGCTGCAATCTTGCGCAAGATACGACGCATGATTTTGCCGGAACGGGTTTTTGGCAGTCCTGGGGTAATCTGGATCAGATCCGGTGTTGCTACCGGCCCAATCTCGGTACGAACCCACTTGCGCAGCTCCTGTACCAGCTCTTCGCTGCCTTCTTCCCCTGCATTCAGGGTGACATAAACATAGATACCCTGACCCTTGATGTCGTGTGGATAGCCAACCACTGCGGCTTCCGCCACTTTCGGGTGAGCAACCAGTGAGCTTTCCACTTCTGCTGTACCCATGCGGTGGCCAGACACGTTGATAACGTCATCAACCCGACCGGTAATCCAGTAGTAACCATCTTCGTCACGACGGGCACCGTCACCGGTGAAGTACATGCCACGGAAGGTGGAGAAGTAGGTTTGCACAAAACGATCGTGATCACCAAAGACGGAACGTGATTGACCCGGCCAGCTGTCCACCATCACCAGATTACCTTCTGTAGCACCATCCAGAATCATGCCGGAGTTATCCACCAGCGCAGGCTGGACACCAAAGAACGGACGAGTAGCCGAACCCGGTTTTAATGCTGTGGCACCTGGCAGCGGGGTGATCATGATGCCGCCCGTTTCGGTTTGCCACCAGGTATCAACGATCGGGCATTTGTCTTCACCGACAGTTTTGTTGTACCAGTCCCAGGCTTCCGGGTTGATTGGTTCACCCACAGACCCCAGCAAACGCAACGAGCTACGTGAGGTGCCTTCAACAGCAGCCGTGCCTTCAGCCATCAGCGAGCGAATGGCCGTTGGTGCGGTGTAAAGGATATTGACCTGATGCTTGTCGACAATCTGGCTCCAGCGATTGATCGCCGGGTAATTCGGCACCCCTTCTGAAATCAGGGTGATGCCACCATTCAGCAACGGGCCGTAAATCAGGTAGGTGTGACCAGTAATCCAGCCAACATCGGCGGTACACCAGTAAACGTCACCATCATGATAATCAAATACATATTGGTGGGTAATCGATGCCCACACCATATAACCACCGGTTGAATGCACCACCCCTTTGGGCTTGCCAGTAGAACCGGAGGTATACAGGATAAACAGTGGATCTTCAGAATCCATTGCTTCTGCCGGGCAGTTGGGAGACGCCAGTGCCACCAGGTCGTGATACCAGACATCGCGATGTGGATGCCATTCAACATCAGCACCGGTACGCTTGACGACAATCACTTTTTCCAGCGATTTGATCGCTGGGTTGGTCAATGCTTCATCCACGTTGGCTTTCAGGGCAACGGTACGACCCGCCCGTACGCCTTCGTCAGAGGTAATAACCAGCTTGGTGTTGGAATCCTCGATCCGGCCTGCCAGAGCTTCCGGAGAGAAACCACCAAAGACCACGGAGTGAATGGCACCGATCCGGGTACACGCCAGCATGGCAACCGCAGCTTCAGGAATCATCGGCATATAAATGCAGACCACATCACCACGATGAATGCCCTGGCCACGCAAGGCATTGGCAAAGCGAGACACTTCTTCGTGTAACTCTTTATAGGTGATGGTTTTGCTTTCATCCGGGTTGTCGCCTTCCCAGATAATGGCGGTCTGATCGCCACGGGTTTCCAGATGGCGGTCAAGACAGTTGTAGGCCATGTTGGTGGCACCGTCTTCAAACCAGCGGATGTCGACGTTGTGATCGTCGAAAGATACATTGCGGACCTTGGTAAATGGGCGCATCCAGTCGATACGTTCCATTGCTTGCTCACGCCAGAACCCTTCCGGGTTGATGACGGATTGCTGATACATTTGCAGGTATTTGTCGTTATCGATCCAGGCTGAATCAGCAAACTCCGGCTTGACCGGATAAACTTTCTGGTCGCTCATGGCGTACTCCCCTATTTTATTTATTTTATATGATCGCGAATTCCGTGTAGCCGAGGCGGCGATACAAACTGCTGACCCATATTGGTCATAGGTGGGTAGGCAAAAAATTAGACAATGGTCTATTCGAGCTAATCCGGATTATTTCTCAATCAGGATTGAACATTATGGGCCATCCTCAAACCACGTATTTCCCCGTAATAAGTGAGCTGGGTACACTTTCCGACCATACATTGTCTTCTGTCCGGTAGCGGAATTGCATACCACAACCACTCGCTCTTGCCCCGTTCCCAACAACACACCATACACACTCAAACCCTTGCAGTGTGTGGATTTGTACCAGCCTGAACATCACGAAACCGCGTATCAATAACGGTTTAGAAAATATGATCCTGAGCATAACACCACTAAAAACATAAGTTACATCAGCCATTTAGCCGATTTAGTCGGCTATAGGTAGTTATACCAGTGTCGCTTTAGCGGTACGACTTTTGGCTAATTTTATCCTCATAGGGGACTAACCATAGTGGCTGCGCAGAACAATGATAATTACAAAAGGAGAGCGAGCACATGCGCAAAATCTCACTGATCTTGTTGGCTACGGCAACCCTGCCGATGGCGGTACAAGCTGCAAACACAGAATTCAGCTACGGCGGCTACATCAAAGTAGATGCCATGATGTCCAACTACTCTGAAGGTGAAATCACTTCGACCAGCAGTGGTCGCGATTTTTATGTTCCTTCATCAATCCCAACCGGTACTGCTGGCAACGACAGCAGCGCCTTTGATATGGGTGCGCAAACATCTCGCATTAACTTCAAAACCGTTACTACCCTCAACTCTGGCGAAAAAGTCACTACCTTTGTTGAAATGGACTTTCTGACCGGAACAGGCAACGAGGTGGTATCCAACTCCAACTCACCACGTCTGCGTCATGCTTTCTTCAAGCACGGCAACTACACCTTTGGTCAGACCTGGACAACCTTCATGAACACCGGAGCGTTGCTGGAAACCGTCGACTTCCTCGGCGTCAGTGATGGTACTGTTTTTGCCCGTCAGGCCCAGATCCGCTATACCAATGGCGGCCTGCAACTGGCACTGGAAAATCCGGCAACCACTGTAAACGGTGTTGGTAATACAGATGATTCCGCTCTGCCAGACCTGGTGGCTCGCTATAACTTCAAAGCGGGTAATGCCGATCTGTCGGTGGCGGGTATCGCCCGTAACCTGTCATACAAGGACGAAGCCAATAACATTGATGAATCCATCATGCGCTTCGGTATGAACGTTTCCGGTAAACTGATGGTTGGCAAGGATGATCTGAAGTTCAGCATCACCAAGGGTCACGTTGCCCGCTACGTTGGCCTGGCCATGTCCAGCGATGCAACTCTGACCAATAAAGGTGATCTGGTTGGTAATGACGTAACAGCCGCATTTGTTGGTTATCGCCACCACTGGAATGACAGCTTTCGCAGCACCGTTGGTTACAGCATGGTCTCTGCTGACAACCATGCCGATGCGGGAGACAGTGTGAACAAGTCTTCCAAGAGCATGCGTGCCAACGTGATGTGGAGCCCAGCTGAGAAAATGACTTACGGTGTTGAGCTGAGTAAAGCCACACTGGAAAAAGAAAGCGGTGTTGATGGTGATATGACGCGTGCGCAGTTTACTGCCAAATACGCCTTCTGATTTATCCTTTCGATCGACAAACAACCCGACGTTATGTCGGGTTTTTTGTCGCTGCCATTATGATATCCGCACGTATAATCCGATACTGGCAGCACTTTTTATTCTTGGCCTGATCAGCCCAAATTGCTAATGAATAGCTATTCATCATATCTGGGACAACCCCTGCGCAAACCGTTACGTCATGATGGTTATTAGCGGTTGTTTTACCGATCTCACCGCCTTTGGCTTTAGCCTTTCGCTTCAGTCTCCCTTGCTATTCCAGTACTTGAACAAGTGCTTGAGTGCTTGTTTTTTAAACAAAAGCTTCTTTTGATTCTTTCGTTTTTGTATAGTTCTGTCACATTCAGTCCGCAGGAAGCCTTACATGAATCGACAATTATCCAACCCGTTGTGCCGAACTCTGATTCTTGCTGCGATAACAGCCGTATCCACGCCAGCAATAGCAGAATATGAAAACCGCTCTTTCAGTGTGTTTGGTGCTGCTGGTATGCAATACATCAACTATAGCGAAGAGTTGAACGACTATTACGGCGTTGATATGAAGTCGTCTTTCGAAGCCGTCAATTTTGTCCAGCGTTCCGGTGGTTACACTGCCGTTAATGAAAAACTGGGGTTTTCGATTATCTCCGCCTCAACCCTGCTGAGCTTTGAAAACGACGAAGACTGGGAAATGCAAGGGCAAAATGGTTACGTCCAGCACAATACCACCTCGCTGAGCTTTCAGACCCTGGACATGATGATGTCGTATCATTTCCAGAATGGCTGGTATACATCCGCCGGCATGCACTACCAGAAGACAGCGTTTTCGCGCTTTGACTGGAGTACAGGTTCGGCCAACGATGCCTACAACAGTACGATCGAAAACTCGATTCGCGATAATCCGGCCATGATGGAAGTGGTACAACAGTACATCGATCAGGTCGATTCGATCAGCAGCGAAGACGAGTATTTTGCGGCCATCAAGAACGAGCCGGAAGCCAACCAGACGGTTGTATTTGAGGATGCCAGTAATTTTGGTGTCATGGTGGGCATTGCTTACGACAGCTACTTCATGAACCAGTCCAGTGGTATGCGTTATCAGTTCTCACTGGAAGTGGGCACACCGGTCTACGAAAAAATCCTTAACAGCAGCCATAGCGGCTCTCTGGACCGCACCTTTGGTGGTGGCCTGGATGTCACTGGCAAGCTGGGCATCGGCTACCAGTTCAGCCGCAAACTGAGCACCATGCTGCTCTTTACCGGGCTGTACAGTCATCGCGACAAACTGCAGGAATGGTCCAACGCCCTGGATTCAGTCACGCTGCCAGAAAATACCCTGTATGCGGCGGCGTCCTATCTATCGCTGGGCTGGAACTTCAAATAACCGGATAACCCACCGCTCCGACAGGGCTAAACCCCGGTCGGCGGTGACGGTTCCACAGACGCTTTTCCATAAGCAGACCAGCTGGTAATACGATGATCGATCACCGGTACCCCTACGGTGAAATGATACAACACCTGTTGCTGGTCGTTTTGCAGCCCCAACAGGTTGTGCACCATATCGTCGTAATAGCAACCGATACCGGTACCTCGCAGTCCCGCCGCTTCGGCTTCCAGATATAACACCTGTCCTATGGCACCGGCCTGCCAGTATAGATGGCGATAGCGCCATGGCTCCGCCTCCATGCCGTCACAATCGGCCAGCATCGCCAGACTGAAGGCACTCTCCCCGGCAATGGCCTGCTGACAGCTGAGGCGCATGGCGGTACGTCGGGTACCAGCCGCCAGCAGCCGATAAAACGGCAGATGTTCCGGAGCTGACTCCACCGGCTGCCACTGGAATTCTGCCCGTAACGACGCCTGCATATCAGTCAATGACCGACCGGTATCACGTTGCAGGCAGTACAAGCCAGAGGGCAAGCCTTCAACCTTGTGCACAAACAGCATCAGCTGGATACCATGGCTGAGTGGCAAGGTATGCCACGGGCTGTAATCCGATCGTGGCAGGCAATGATCCAACAAGGTATAGAAATCCGCCAACGCCATGCCTCCGGCAGCATCAAATGCCTGCGCCGAACGACGCTGTCGAATCAGCCGGGCCGCCGGTTGCCGGGCTTCAGAACCGCTGGCGATGGCAGGTGCTGGCCAGTCCGCCGCGGCCAAACGTGTGGTTGCCGAGGCTGGACTGGTGGCTGGAATACGAGCAGCTGCGGCCACTTCGTCAATAACCGGCCACTGATACATATGCCGTGGGTCGAGCACATTGGCCCTGCCCATCCACTCTTTCTGCTGCCCCAGCCAAGCGGTGATTTGTTCTGCTTCTTCTGCTGACGCGCTATCAGGATGCCTGTTGGCCAGTAGATTCAATAAACAATCCGGATGCTCGGCTTCTGCCATTGAACCATCGGCTTGCTGCAGATCCTGTGGGCGATCCAGCCCCAGCAAGCTGGCCAGTGTTGAGTCCGCCAGCGCCACCGGCCGGATCTGGTGCTGATGCCAGCCCAGTGTGGATGCCGCAAAACTGACCGCAGCCAATGCATGCCCCACATCAAGCTGACAATAACGATAAGCCCGCTCGCCATACTTCCAGGCTTCCCGCCAATGTACGGAACTCAAGCCAAGGTACAGCAAGGGTTCCGGACTTTCCTCCTCCAGGCCCAACGGACAACGCAACTCCAGTGCGTGTTGATCCGGCCGATAGTGATACACCCCGTCTTCCAACCCCGCCATCGAGCGCACCAACAGATAACACTCGGTCGGGTGCAGGTTCCCACTGGATGGATTCACCCGTAGTGACCACTTGGCATTGCCAAATTGTTTCCAGGCCGACAAGGCCAATGACAGCTCCAGCAATAACCCCAGCTGTCCCAGATCCGGAATCACAACCGCTTCGGACGATTGCCCGACCGACGGCTGCCACAGCTGCTCCCAACGGCGTGCATCCGGCCGGGCCATCAGGTCGGTAGCCCCCAAAGGCAAGGGAACCAGACGAGCACCGTCATAACGGCGGAACGGGTTCGGCTGGGCATCCCAATCGAGGCTTTCCGGCCCGGCAGCGTAAGCATCCGGCAAGTGTCGGGTACGTTGGTGGTATTCCCGGATTGGCATACGGCCTCACTCAATAGGGTTAATGGGCGATAGGGTTAATGGGTAACTGGCGGTTCCGCGCTGATTTCGTCTGGAAAACAGGTCACCAGATGAAATGGATTGCCTGCTTCATCAGGAAAACACACCAGCAGCATCTCCTGCTCCGGGTTTTCTTCCAGATGCCCGGTGTTGATCAGCATGCCCATGGTGCCGGGTTCGGCAAAGACATGGCTTTCCGGTGCACTCGGCACAGAGCCATCATTGATGATGGTAACGGTGGCGAAAACAGCATCGCCTTTTTGCCATTGTGTCATGTCGCAACTCCTGTCGTTGTTGGTTTTGTCGTGTCGTATTAACGACAATCACCACAGTATCGGTCGGTTACAAACGTCGGCCATAACCGGTGCCGGATAAGGTTTTCCCTTGAAAACAGCGGGTTGTCACGACGTGAACATGACAACGGGTCGTCACTGCTTTCTCTGGAATACCCTATGCAGAGCAAAAGCTTTGCCATGCCCTTGCCACAGAGGAGTTGCTTTATGCCTGTTTCACTGGAACCTGTTACCCTCCAGCCTGCCACGATCAGCTGGATGATCGAGCACGGCTTTGATCCTCAGCGTCCTGACAGACCAGCTCGCTACAATGATACGCCGCTGATTCTGGCCAGCCGCCAGGGGCGTCTGGATGTGGTCGCCGACCTTGCTATCGTCGGCGAACCTGCCATGGCGCTGAATCACCGCAATATGGATGGCACCAACGCGTTGTGGGCTGCTGTGGTCGCCAATGACTATGCCATCGCTGATTTATTGGTCACTCTGGGCATCGATATTGATAACCTCAATGACAACGGTGCCAGCGTCCTGATGTATGCTGCGTCCAGCGGCAAAGCTTCCTGGGTGGCCTGGCTGCTCGAAAAAGGGGCCGATACCCAGGCTGCAACACTCGACGGTTTTACCGCCCTCGATCTGGCCAGTAATATTGACTGCCTGCGGTTGCTCAAGCCTTCCCGGACACGCGCAGCAGAAGCCTGAAACCCGACCGGACGGTCAACCACAAAACCTGACTGGTATCGATGGAGAGTAATTTTTAAATGGATATTTCCAGTGAAGACCTCACCGCCGTTTGGTTGACGATCAAACTTGCCGTCCTGGTGACCGCGATTCTTTTACTGATCGCCACTCCTATTGCCTGGTGGCTGGCCCATACCCGCCACCCCTTACGCGGCCCCGTCAGTGCGCTGGTGGCGTTGCCACTGGTCTTGCCGCCCAGCGTGCTGGGGTTTTATCTGCTATTGACCATGGGGCCGCACGGCCTGATTGGTCAACTGACCCAAAGCCTGGGACTGGGAACCTTGCCGTTTACCTTTGCCGGTCTGGTGGTGGCATCGGTGTTTTATTCCCTGCCTTTTGTTGTGCAACCAATACAAAACGCGCTGGAAGCCCTGGGCGAGCGCCCGCGGGAAGCCGCCGCCACTCTGGGGGCCGGGCCATGGGATACCTTCTTCCATGTGATCTTGCCTCTTGCGCGTCCCGGTTTTTACACCGCTGCCGTGCTGGGGTTTGCGCATACGATTGGCGAATTTGGTGTGGTACTGATGATCGGCGGTAATATTCCCGGTGTCACCCAGGTTATTTCTGTGCAGATTTATAATCATGTCGAAGCGCTGGAGTACGGCCGCGCCCACACCCTGGCTGGCGGTATGGTGGTGTTTTCCTTTGTAGTGTTACTGCTGTTATACGGATTTCGTCGCGATCAGGGAGCCAAACCACTGCTATGAATACTGTTACCAAACAAGAGTCTGCAGCAACCCGGGTCCAGGATGACCTGCGAGTACGCTGTCATTTGCAGCGCCCGGATTTCACTCTGGATGTTGACCTGACCCTTCCGGGCCGGGGAGTCAGTGTGCTGTTTGGCCATTCCGGTTCAGGCAAAACCACGCTGTTACGCTATATCGCCGGGCTTGAACGAACCAATGGCACTTTGCTGTTTAAAGACCAATGCTGGCAAGACGAACAGCATTTTGTACCGACCTTTCAACGGGCACTGGCCTATGTCTTCCAGGAATCCAGCTTGTTTGACCACCTCACCGCGGCCGGTAATCTGCAGTTTGCGATCAAGCGTGCTCGCGGCAAGGTCGACAAGGAGGATTTTGAACAGGCGATTGATTTGCTCGGTATCCACCACACCCTGAAGCGTTACCCTCACCAGCTTTCGGGCGGCGAACGCCAGCGGGTGGCCATTGCCCGCGCCTTACTCAGCAAACCACGTTTGTTACTGATGGATGAACCTCTGGCATCTCTGGATGAACGCCGCAAACAAGAGATCTTGCCCTGGCTTGAACGCCTGAAAACCCATCTGGATGTACCGATTGTGTACGTCACTCATTCCCCGGCAGAAGTCGCCCGGCTGGCCGATTATCTGGTGGCACTCAAGGATGGACGGGTGATTGCCAGCGGCACCTTGAATGACACCCTCACCCAAATCAATTCGCCGCTCCAGCAGGGGGAAGAAGCCAGCGTGGTATTGCAGGGTCATATCCGCGAGCGTGACCGCCACTGGCAATTGGTGCGTATCGGTTTTGCCCACCCGGAACACAGCCAGGATGATGACGGCTCTATCTGGATCAGTGATCCGGAGGTTGGCAATCTCCCCCCGGATGGATCGACAGCCAGTGCCAGCGACAACACCGGCTCCCATGCTAACGATCTTGACCAGCCAGTGCGGGTACGGATTCTGGCCAGTGACGTCAGCCTGTCCCTGAGCCGCCATGATGACACCAGTATCGTCAACGCCCTGCCCTGCATTGTCGAAGCCATCAGTGACGATGAACACCATTCTCTGGCGCTGGTACGGGTCAAGGTGGGAGAAACTCTGCTGCTATCACGCATGACACGACGTTCGGTGATGCACCTGGCGCTGACGCCTGGCAAAACGCTGTGGGCACAGGTGAAATCTGCAGCGCTGGTGTAACTTGCGGCAGCTGGATTGACGCTGGCGATAGCCGCCTGGCGTTAGTCCCTGCGCCGCGATTCAGTCACTTTCACCCCATAGATATTCGTCGATTTCTTTCATCAGGTAAGCATTATCTTGCATATTGGCCGCCAGCGCTTCTGCTTCTTCACGGCTGTAACCATGCAGGTTAAAACTGGTGGTGCCGGCCGTATCGCCATCGTAAAACAAGTGCACAAGAAGCAACCAATTGTCGGTTAGTCGGGTTGGTCGCAACTCAACCGCTGCACGTAACTTGCCTTCCAGCTGCAGCAGATAATGGCTGCTGCTATCCAGGGCCTCAGCATTTACCGGTATATCCTTTGTCATAGCGGACTCCTTTTCAGGTACTCCACCAGTGCCGCATCCATGGTGCTGACGTGCAAATCAAACCAGCCGGGCAATTGCTCCAGCGCATAGGCGCGACCAAAGCGCACCCGCCCTGCTTCAACACGGGCACGGAAGTTGGTCATCTCGCCCAGCACCCGGTTATGCTCGCCCCGATGTTCGGCGCTGGCAGGATAACCGGATTGCATCATCAGGCTGTTTTCACGCTCAAAATGCTCGGCCAAGTGATCGGTCAGCTGGCCAAACTGCTGAATAAATGCAGCGCCGGAAGCGGCTTTCAGTTGTGCCAGTCGCTCGGTAAATTGCTGATGGTCGGCATCAATATCAACGTGACCAAGCATTAACTGGGGAGTGGTTGGGTCAGTGGTCATTAACTATCATCATCCGCGAGGCTGAGAGCCATTTGATACACCACGCTACCACCCACTTCATCTCGTGGGTCCAGTAGCAATAATTTTGTCAGCACCTGTTCAGCCAGTTCGATATGCCCCGCTCGCAACGACACAAAACCCAGGGCTTTCAGGCTGTACAAGTACAAGCGCACCGGACCATGAATGCCCGTACCTGGCAACTGGTCAAACGGTGGCGAGTCCGGACTTAATAAACGCCAGTCGGGCTGAAAACCCGCTTGTTGCGCGGCCCGCTGTAAAACCTGTCCGATCAGTTGCCGGGCAGCATCCAGACAGTTGGCATAGGCATACATTTTGTAGAGTGCGATTTGTACTTCCAGCTGATCTGGCAGATGCTCGGCAACCTGTTGCAACAGTCGTTCGGCCCGGTGCCAGTCACGGGCAATATCAATCGGTTCACGCAAAAGCCGCTGCACCTCCAGCGAGATCAGACCATCAGGACTCAAGGGGGCATCGTTAAACAGTTCTCGTACCAGCATGGTCAGTCGGACTCCCGAGTCAGGCGGCATTTACCGAAGTACTGGATTGGCGGGCAAGGGTTTCGGGCAGCAGTCCCTGCTGCCGAATCCAGCGTTTGAAGGCTTTCATCACTGGTCGTGTCAGCCGGGTTTCTGCCAACAAGCGCCGCTCGTAAACGGCCAGAGTCAGTGACGGGTCCAGCTCTGCCAACGATTCATCCGGCAATTCGGCTGCCTGGGATTGCACTCTGGCCCGATACAGACACTGGCGAGCGCGTACGATCAGCGCGTGCGTATCATCCCCCAGCAACTCGCCGGGCTGGTGTTTGACGGCATCGTAAAGCCAGCTCATTCGCACTTTTTCATGTCGGGGCATTTTGCATTTACCGTCCAGTACCTTAAGCATCACGGTGGTGGCGCAATCCACTTGCTCTGGGGTCAAGGGGTGATTGATCACCCAGACGCGGACCTGTGCCTCGACGGTCAGCTCGGCAGACAAGGTTGGGTCAGTCAACATGGCTATGGCTCCCTTTTGACGGTGGTTGGCTGCTGTGCCAGACAGCGATCGCGATATTCGTGCAATGATTCTTCGATCCCCAGATACGCATAGTCAGAGACCGGCTCGACTCCAACAGCACGAAGCTTGTCGGCTGGGCCGTCACCCACACGAGCCACCAGCACGGCGTCGCAGTCCTTGATCGTGGTCAGGATATCGGCCATGGCGGCATGATCCGCGCTATGGCCGTGGCAATACAGTCCAACGTCTCGCTGTTCCTGCCGCTCAATCCCTGCCTGGCTCAATTGATAGATAATAAAGTGACGGGCGTGACCAAAGTGCTGATTGATCGAGATATCATCCTTGCTGGCAACCGCTACGCGCCAGCTGGATGATGCTACCGGCCCAGTCCCAGGCACAGATATCGACTCAGACACGAACGTTTAACCGCGCCGCAGCCGCTTCCCGGACTTCGCTGTCGTCGTCATCCAGAACCGGGGGCAGGGCATCCAGCGGAGCATTGGCCACCGCTTCCAGTCGCACGGTCCAGTCCGGGTCATCAAGCAGCACCACGACGTCCGGCCCCTGTAGCCGGGACGCAACAATACGGCGTACTTCCGGTTCCGGGTCGTAAGCCATCATGACCAGACTTTCTTCCGGCAGGCGTTTCGCCACCATCTTGCGCACCTGGCGGTCTTCATCTCGCATAAAGCGGAACAGTCGTCCTTCCGGCAGGCGTTGAACGACATAGGCTCGCACCAGGTAATCACGATCAACCGCCATTTTTTCCAGCTGTTCCAGCGGCAAGCGATCAGCCACGGTAATACGCACTTCCCGGTCTTCGTCGTTCATCAGGGCGTGCAGTTGCTCTCGCGGCAGACGATAGGCAACGGCTCGGCGCACCGCTTCGTCAGAATCCGTCACCAGTTGATTCAGGTCGTCCAGCGGCGCATATCGAACCGCGATGGCGCGCCGCTCCCAAAAGGCATCGGCGAGGTAATGCCGTGCCAGCTCTGGGTTAAAACGTAAGAAACGATCCATTTGCCGACCGCTATCTACCGCAATACAGGCATCTCCCGGGATGCAGCGCCCTGCCAGTAGCAGATTGGCGCGATAGCGACAACGGCGACAGTCACCAATGGGAGTGAGATTCTCGGTATCGGAATTCATGCTGGCTCCGCTAGTCGTCAATAATTTCGGCAAATACGATCCCGGAAGCGACTTCAACATCCCGCGTCAGGGTCGAGCAATGATCACGGGAATCGACCAGAAACACGTTGAATCCCGGCCTTTCCAGGTAGGGAAACGGGTAGTTGATATCGTCATCGAAGCACCAGGTAAAGTGCATGCCCTTGTACTGTTCACGCAGTTCAAGCAGCGTTTTTTCACTCAAACCCTGCTGTTCGACATAGTCAAAAATCGCTTGCAGTTGATGGCGGTTACTCATGATGAACTCTCCTGCTGTCTGGCCCAGGTCGCCCGTGCGGACGCTTCCATAATTTTTAACAACCAGGGTGGTGGCGTTTGATCCAGCACCCGTTGAAACTCAGCCATCATGGCTGTGGCAGCCCGAGGTGTACCGGATTTGACCGGGTGCAAACCAGCATTCACAACCTTGGCGCTGGCAAGGCCGCCAATGGTCAGTGCACATAACACATGGCAATCACGGATCAGATTGGCTCTGGCGCTGTGCTTGTCACCCTTGTATTGCTCAACCAGCACTCTCGGGGCTGGTACTTCACGAACATCAATCAGACGAACTTCCAGTGCCGATACCTGATAAACCAGAAAACGTTCACAGGTGCCAAACGGGCCATCGACACGATCACCACGATTGGAGGCACAGGCAATACGCACAGATCCTGGCATATCACCTTCCTGATAAGGCTGTGGTGAGGGCACCGACTGGCGCATATCCACACCTTGACCACGTAACAGCGCAATCACTTGGCGCAGGGTGTCATCGTCGACCGGTTTTAATGCGCCTCGACCAGCCTGGCGCAGGCGATTCAGACGCAAGCGTCCAAGCCGTTGTGGCGTCAGCGGCAACCCTACCGCCCGGATCAGGATATCCATCCATTCAGCCAAAGCGATATCGGGCAACAACCGCGATGCCATCCCAATCCGCAGCGCGACGTGGTCGGTTAACCCTGACGCCGCGGCCACCTCAAGCCTCCGCGCCGCGTTTTGCCCGGACGGTCAGAGGCAAGTCCGGTTTACCTGGCAAGGTAGCTATGATGTAGCTGGAGCCATCGCCCAGGGTCAGTTCCCCTCCCCAGGCATCGGCGGAATCAAATTCGATAGTGGTAATAATATCTTCCTGGTCTTTCTTCGGGACATACAGGGTCAGTTCACCCTTGTCGTTTTCGCGCAGCATGATATTGGGCATGGGAGTCATCCTAGGTATTGTCATTCATGAGTTCAGCCACTGTTTACGATCTGCATGCGCTGATAAATCTCCTTACAGAGCACGCCATGCGCGATTCAGTGTGACCAGAAGGTATATTGAGGCATCCGTTACAACTGGAGATCCAGCTGGCGGAAACCAGAAAACCACGAGTACCAGAGGCAACTCGCGGTTTCAACAACTGACCATCAGCGACCAGCGACAGGGCAACCCCGCGCAGGTCCAGCGGTAACACCCCACTAACAGGTGTTACCGCAACCAACTGGCGATTATCTGACCAGGTCGTAGTTATAATCAGTTGTTTGCATGCCACGAGTGTCGTCATCCAGACGTTCCAGCACAGAGTTAACCAGTGTGGTCAGAATCTGCATGGCACCTTCATAGCCGAGGGTAGTTTGGCGATGCAGGTGGTGACGGTCGAAGATCGGGAAGCCGATACGGATCAGCGGTACTTCGAACTCTTTGCCTTTGTAAAGCGTGTCACGCTGGATGAACTTGCCGTAGCTGTTACCAATCATGAAATCTGGCTTGTTGGTGAATACCAGTGAGCGCATATGCCACAAATCCTTACCGACATGAACTTCACAGTCAGCACCTTGTGGGTAATTGGCCAGCATGGCGTCCATCATTTTTTTCCAACGCTTGTTACCGTTGTTGGCAAGAATATGAGTTGGTTCACAGCCCAGTTCCAACAGGAAGTGAGTCATGCCTTCGACATAATCCGGATCACCCCACAAGGCAAATTTCTTGCCGTGCAACCAGGTGTGTGAATCCGTCATCATATCGACCAGACGACCCCGTTCTTTTTCCAGAGAGGCGGCAATCGGCTTGCCGGTGATTTCGCTGACTTTCATCAGGAATTCGTCGGTCCAGCCCAGACCCATCGGGATCTTCAGCGCAGGTACGGCATGCTTCCAGGTGTTCTTGACGTACTTGGTGGTTTTGGTCAGCTGGTTAGGCTGCAACATGATGGTGTTCAGCGCGTTAGGCGCATCTTTCACTTCATCCTGAGTGGTGCCACCAGCGTACATGCGGAACTGGCCATCAGCCGGGGTATCCAGTACTTCATCCGGATCAGACAGCAGGGTGAAATCGACATCCATCTCTTTCATCATGCGTTTGATAACGCGGTAGTTACCCAGATAGGTTTCAAAGCCTGGTACCAGGTTCAACTTGCCGTTGCTACCCACTACCTTGTCTTCCATGTAGTTCAGGGTGAAGTAGCGGGCAATACCTTCAAACATATTGTCCCAACCAGTCACATGCGAACCCACAAACGATGGCGTATGTGCGAATGGTGTTGGGTACTCCTGCGGCACGTGTCCTTCTTTTTTGGAGTTATTGATAAAGGCGTTAAGGTCATCACCAATAACTTCTGCCATGCAGGTGGTTGACACGGCAATCATGTCTGGCTTGTAAGTTGCCTTACAGTTTTCCAGACCGTCTTTCATGTTTTGCTGGCCACCAAATACTGCGGCGTCTTCTGTCATTGAGTCAGAAACACAAGCCACTGGCTCTTTGAAGTGACGGTTGAAGTAGGTACGGAAGTACGCCACACAACCCTGGGAACCGTGTACGTAAGGCATGGTTTTTTCAAAACCCAGGGCACACAGAACAGCTCCCAGTGGCTGACAAGCCTTGGCCGGGTTGACGGTCAGGGCTTCACGCTGGAAGTTCAGCTCCTTGTACTCTTCAGAGGTGGTCCACATGAAGGTTTCGTCAATTTTTTCCTGACTGTGGGCTTCTTCGAAACTGGCTTTCTTGTTGCTCAGTGACTCTTTGTAATCATCATCACGGAACAGCGGATAGCTTGGTTTAATGTTGTCTACTGACTGGCTCATAAGAGTCCTCCTCTCCCGCGCCACTAATCTGTGGTCTGGCGGGTAAATGGGATGATTCAGATGAGGGCAACCACGCCCTCACCCGTTCGTGCATCGGGAAATCAGGCGCTTGCTGCCACAGCGGAGTCTTCCGCTTCGGTTTTCTTCCATGGCGCAGCCAGCATTTTCCAGCAAGGGTTATTCAGGGTCATATCCATGTCGCGGGCGAAGATGGCGAAACCATCAAAGCCGTGATACGGGCCGGAATAATCCCAGGAGTGCATTTGACGGAAAGGCACGCCCATTTTCTGGAAGATGTATTTTTCCTTGATGCCGGAACCGATCAGGTCTGGTTGGACCTTTTTCACGAACTCTTCAAATTCGTAACCAGTCACATCATCGTACAGCAGGGTGGAGTCACCCATTTCTTTCAGAGTACGGTCGTAATCATCGTTGTGACCGAATTCATAACCGGTACCAACCACTTCCATACCCAGATCTTCATAGGCACCAATCACGTGACGAGGACGCAAGCCACCGATGTACAGCATGACGCGCTTGCCTTCCAGGCGTGGACGGTACTTGGCGATCACGGCTTCCCATTCTGGTTGGTACTTGGCAATCACTTCTTCACACTTGGCCTGGATGCTTTCGTCAAACTGGGCAGCAATCTTGCGCAGTGACTCACAGGTTTTGGTAGGGCCGAAGAAGTTGTATTCCATCCACGGAATCTTGTACTTCTCTTCCATGTGACGGGAGATGTAGTTCATTGAGCGATAGCAGTGAACCAGGTTCAGTTTCACTTTTGGCGTCAATTCGATCTCAGAGATGGTGCCATCACCAGACCATTGCGCCACAACTCGCAAGCCCATTTCTTCCAACAGGATACGGGAAGACCAGGCATCACCACCGATGTTGTAATCGCCGATAATGGCAACGTCGTATGGTGTGGTTTCAAAACTGTTGTCTTCGTCACGGGCACCCAGTGCCCAGTCACGGACGGCATCGTTGGCAATGTGGTGACCCAGGGACTGGGAAACGCCACGGAATCCTTCACAACGAACCGGTACAACTGTCTTGCCGTGCTCGGCGGTTTTCTTTTTGGAGACCGCTTCAATATCGTCACCGATCAGACCGATCGGGCACTCGGATTGAATGGAAATCCCTTTGTTCAGCGGGAACAGGGTTTCGATTTCATCGATCAGCTTGGACAGTTTTTTGTCACCACCGAAGACGATGTCTTTTTCCTGAAAATCCGAGGTAAAGTTCATGGTCACAAAGGTGTTCACCCCTGTGGTACCGATGTAGTAGTTACGACGTCCTGCACGGCTGTATTGACCACAACCAACCGGGCCGTGAGAGATATGGATCATGTCCTTGATAGGACCCCATACCACACCCTTGGAACCAGCATAGGCACAACCACGAATGGTCATTACACCGGGCAAGGATTTTTTGTTGGACGTAATACATTTCTTGGATTGTTCGAGTTCAGGGTCGTTTGGAGTCAAGTGCTTGGCGCGGTCTTTTTTGGCTTTTTCTGGATAGACCTCAAGCACTTCCTGAATCAACGATTCTACTTCATCGCGGGACATGGCCATGGTGAGCCTCCTTCAAGTTAATAACGGGTAACAGACCGGGTTGCGCAAGTGAGGGGGTACCTGCGCAACACGGGTTCCGATAGGACCAATCTGTCCTATCCCGAGCATGGGCAGCCAACTCAGGAGAGTCAGCTCAGCCCGACCGCTTAAGCTTCGGCAGCGAGCTCAGCAGCAGTTTTACCGACGACAGAAGCGTCTTCTTCTTCCATGATGCCGAATTCCATCAACAACTCTTCCAGCTCATCCATAGTCACAGGCTGTGGAATAACCAGTTTTTTGTTGTCGATGATTTTGTTGGCCAGGGCACGATATTCATCCGCTTGTTTAGCGGTTGGATCGTACTCAATCACAGTCATACGACGGATTTCTGCACGCTGTACTACGTTGTCACGTGGGATGAAGTGGATCATCTGAGTGCCGATTTTGGCAGCCAGTGCTTCGATCAGCTCATCTTCACGGTCAGTGTTACGAGAGTTACAGATCAGGCCAGCCAGACGAACACCGCCGGAGTTGGCATATTTCACGATGCCTTTGGAGATGTTGTTGGCTGCATACATAGCCATCATCTCGCCAGAGCATACGATGTAGATTTCTTGCGCTTTGTTTTCACGAATTGGCATGGCGAAACCACCACACACCACGTCACCCAGTACGTCATAGAAAACGAAATCCAGATCGTCTTCGTAAGCGCCTTCTTCTTCCAGGAAGTTAATGGCCGTGATAACACCGCGACCGGCACAACCAACACCTGGCTCTGGACCACCGGATTCAACGCAACGGATATCGCCGTAGCCGGCTTTCAGTACGTCTTCCAGTTCCAGATCTTCCACGGTGCCTGCTTCAGCAGCCATTTCCATAATGGTGTTCTGAGCTTTGGAGTGAAGGATCAAACGAGTGGAGTCTGCTTTTGGATCGCAGCCAACAATCATTACTTTTTTGCCAGCTTCTGCCAGAGCAGCCACCAGATTCTGAGTGGTAGTGGACTTACCGATACCGCCTTTGCCATAAATGGCGCATTGACGCATAGCCATAGTCTGTATCTCCTGTAAATTTCCGAGCGAGGACCTTTACCCTTAAGGGTTCGGGGAGGCAGGCAACCGTGCTTCGTTGGCACTACTGATAACAAATCAGTCGCTTCCGGCATTTACCGAAAGCCTGTGCTGCCTGTTCACCAGTCCAATACTGCAGACCTCATGCCATTCCGAATAAAATATATAAGTCATTGTTTTTTAAGTTATTTTTATTTTTGTTAAGGATTTATTATCAGTATGTATCACGACAACAACAGTGACGATGTACTACACCCAACAAACAATTTGTCGGGTTTTGACGATTCTATTGATGTCAGATTATTGTCATATATCGATCGCCATATCCGGGGATAAAAAGTCTATATAAGTAGCTATATCTGAATGTCGTCTTTACGCCAAAAAACAGCCGTACGGTTGCTTTGCTACACAAAAAAACAAGGCCGGGAGGAGAGAAATTCAGCGGCCACAGGGCGCAGACAGCCGATCTGGCGGAGCAGACTGGCCCGCCATCAATCTGGCCTGAATATTGAAGCAGTCACGGTAACGCTCAAGCGATTTATCCAATATGACGACAGAGAGGAATCCCACATGGCAAGCTCGGAGCTTCTGCAAACACTGACCAACGGTCTGCGTACAGGGCAGATCATTCCGTACCTGGGTGCGGAAACATTAAACGGTGTCGTAGAAACCACCACTGGCGAAGCGATTCCTGCCGACAGTGACAGTCTGATACTGGCAATGAATGGCGGCAAACCCATGGCCCCGCGACTGATGTATGAATTCCCCCGTGCGGCGATGAACCTGGAAAACAAAAAGGGCCGCAAATTTATCGAGCGCTTTCTGACCACCCAGTATGGCGAACGCCAATGGACCCAGTCCCCCTTCCACCAGTGGCTGGCGGATATGGAACTGCCTTACATTGTTGATATCAATCGCGACACCCAGCTGCAGAATGCCTATCAGGGCCGCCCCCATACCCTGATCGTAGGTATCTCTCGTATCGCTGGCACCGACTATCGTTTCCGGATTTTCCAGTCCGATGGCAGTGACTACAGCGAAATAGACCAAGACAGCGTCGACAGCCAATTGCCGATCCTGTTCAAGCCCATGGGTACTCCGGTCCCCGAGCCTTGTTATATCGCTTCTGACGCCGACTATGTTGACTACATCACTGAACTGATGGGAGGTTTCGCCATTCCTGGTTTCCTCAAACAATACCGTCAGGGCAAACAATACCTGTTTGCTGGTATGCGGATGCAACGGGACACCGAACGCATGGTGTTGAGCGACATTATGTACAGCGCTGGCGAACCGGCGGGCTGGGTCTTGATGCCCGAACCCAATGATAAAGAACGTCGCTTCTGCGACAAAAAGAACCTGGTGATTGTTGAAGCCGATTTCAGTGAACTGATGGCCGAAGCACAAGCACTGACGGCTTGATACCTTGTTGATAGCTTGATACCTGTTGCCCTTATTGGACCCGTACCAATGGGCTTCAGCCCTCTCAGCCTAATCGTGGTGGGTGAGAGGGCTGATATTGACTCCTCATTTCTGTTCTCACCATCCTCTCTGTTGTCGTATTACTGACCCGGCCCCGGGCCTTCTCCCCCATACAGTCTTCCGTGCTTCTGCCCTGGATAACACACCATAAGACCTTTCAGCACGCCCCTCTTGCCTTATCCAACTTGCCTTGTTTTGTCATACAAAAAGACTATACCTTGACATAGTGGGTAATCCTGTTCAAAAACAGCTTGGAGCCTTGCCGTTGACAGGTATAACTACATAAGCAAACACTTGAAGCGGTCATCAGGAAAGCGGATGCTAATAACAAGGCAAACGCTGGCAGCGGATGTCCAGCTCATCAAACCAGCCTCTTTGCGCGATCATTGTAAGTAACCCGACATCCCTTGGAGCACCTGTCTTCCATCAGGGCTCAGGGACAAGGAATCAAGGCCCGGACGCCTTACCGGCCGGTGCCAGCACCTCGGCAAAAGGATAACCATATGCTCAAGAGCTACGATGATGCACCATTAACAACCGACCTCTCTCGTAAAACCCTGGCCCTGGTTCTGGCCGGTGGTGAAGGCAGCCGATTAAAACAGCTCACTCGCTGGCGGGCCAAACCGGCGGTTCCTTTTGGTGGCAAATACCGCATTATCGATTTTGTATTGTCGAACTGTGTTAACTCAGGTATTCGCAAAATCAGTGTGGTTACCCAGTACAAATCCCACTCGCTGATTCGTCACGTCCAGCGGGCCTGGTCTTTCATGCGTTATGAAGTGGGTGAGTTTGTTGAACTGATGCCCGCCCAGCAACGTATCGATAAAGGCTGGTACAAAGGTACCGCCGATGCCATTTATCAGAATCTCGACATCCTGCGCCATCACACCCCCAACTATGTGCTGATACTTGGTGGTGACCATATTTATTCCATGGACTATACCCGCATGTTGGCCGCCCACCAGCAATCCGGTGCCGATGTCACGGTCGGTTGTGTCGAAGTTCCCCTTGAAGAAGCCTCCGACTTCGGGGTGATGTCGATCGACGAAAACATGAAAGTCACCCGTTTCAGCGAAAAGCCCGCCAACCCGGAATGTATTCCCGGCAAACCAGAATCAGCGCTGGCCTCCATGGGCATTTATGTCTTCTCCAGTGATTTTCTTTACCGCACCCTGATTGACGATAACGACAACCCGGATTCCTCCCGCGATTTCGGCAAGGACATTATTCCCGGCGTAATATCACGGCATAATGTCCAGGCCTTCCCATTTACGGATGAAGCCAGCGGTAAACCGGCTTACTGGCGGGATGTTGGCACTTTGCAGGCGTTCTGGAAGGCCAATATCGATCTCTGCAGCATCACCCCGGAGCTGAACCTCTATAATCGCGACTGGCCAGTCTGGACGTATCAGCCACAGTTACCTCCCGCCAAATTCACCTTCGATGACGAAGGTCGCCGGGGTGAGGCCATCGACTCGCTGGTCGCTGGTGGTTGCATTATTTCCGGTGGCAGAATCAAGCGCTCGATCATTTCCAGTGACTGCCGGATTCACAGCTACTGTCATGTCAAAGACACCGTCATGCTGCCAAACGTCAATGTACATCGTTATTGTCGCATCCAGAATGCGGTGATTGACAAGGATTGCGAAATACCGGAAGGCACCATTATTGGTGAAGATCCCGAAGCCGACCGTCAGCGCTTTTACGTCGATGAATCCGGCATCGTGCTGGTCACGCCCGATATGTTGGGGCAAAGCATCCATATGACCCGCTGATCCGGTAGATAAACTGACGGCCAAAGCCTCACGACAGACCCATACCGACAACACTCTGGAACCTGTATCCATAACGGACCGTTCATATGCAGCCAAACAAGATCAAACTGGTTATTTGCTGGCACATGCATCAGCCTCACTATCGTGACGGGCTTGATGGCCAGTATCGCCTGCCGTGGGTTTACCTGCATGCCATCAAGGATTATTCCGATATGGCTGCCCATCTGGAAAACAATCCGGCGGCCCGCGTAGTCGTCAACTTCGCCCCGGTGTTACTGGAACAGCTGGATGACTATGCCATCCAGATGCGCCAATGGCTGGCCGATGCCCAACCCACCGGCGACCTGTTGCTGAACCTGGTCGCTGGCGCCAGCCCTGTCACCGATGACCTCGCGGCCCGGCTGGATATTCTGCAATCGTGCAGCAAGGCCTTTGCCCCAACCATGATTGATCGCTTTCCACCGTTCCGCAAACTGCTGGATATGGCCCAGGGGGATCAGATCACCACGATCGACGATGCGCACAGCCTGTCGTATTTCAATCGTGATTTTTTTACCGACCTGCTGGTCTGGTATCACCTTGCCTGGATGGGACATTCCCTGCGCCTGCGAGATGAACGGGTTGGACAACTGATCAACAAGGGCCTGGCAGAAGAGCACTTTAATCACGACGACCAGCGCACTCTGGTGTCCATCATGGCGGACATCCTTGAAGACATTGTGCCCCGTTACCGCCAGTTACAGGATAGCGGCCAAATTGAAATATCCATGACGCCATACGGCCATCCGATTGTGCCGCTGCTGATTGATTTTAATACCACCTGTGATGCCATGCCGGACGCCGCCTTGCCAGAGCATCCGGGTTATCCCGGCGGTTATGAGCGTGCCCGCTGGCATATGCAGCACGGTATTGAGCAATTCCGGCATTTCTTCGGGCGCGCACCCTCCGGGGTCTGGTTGTCCGAAGGGGCGGTATCCAGTGCCGCGGTCGGCTTGCTCGATGAATTTGATATTCGCTGGACCGCTTCCGGTGAAGGCGTCTGGCGGCATTCCTGTGAAGCCTCCCAGCTGGATATCCACGATATCTCCTCCAAACGGGCACTCTATCAACCGATGCGCCACAACGATCAACAATGTGCATTGTTTTTCCGCGATGACGGCATGTCGGACCTGATTGGTTTTGAATACAAAAGCTGGGACCCGCAAGACGCCGCCAACAACTTTGCCCACAATCTCGACAACATCGCCAACCACCTTGGTGACCAGGTCGACCAGCATGTGGTTGCGGTGATTCTGGATGGCGAGAACCCCTGGGAATATTACCCGGACAACGGCTACACCTTCCTCGAAACCCTCTACCAGACCCTGACCGAGCATCCGCGTATCGCCATGACAACCTTCTCCGATGCCCTCGACCAGAATGCCTGCGTGCGTGATTTACCAGTGCTCAAGGCTGGCAGCTGGGTGTATGGCAGTTTCTCAACCTGGATTGGCGACAAGGACAAAAACATCGGCTGGGACTTGCTGGTAGAAGCCAAGCAGGTGTTTGATCAGGTCGTTGCCAGCCAGCAACTCAGTGACGATGAACAAACCATTGCCACCCACCAGCTGGCGGTCTGTGAAGGCTCCGACTGGTTCTGGTGGTTTGGTGACTACAACCCGGCCGACTCGGTTCGTGACTTTACCCTGCTTTATCAGCGCCACCTAGAAAAACTGTATCAGCTGCTGAAGCAGCCAATACCCGACAACCTTGATCGCTTACAGGCTGGTGGTGGCAGTCACTCCAACCATTCAGGCACCATGATTCGCAACTGAACAGGGATGATGATGGCTAATACAACCGCAAGCACTGCGCCCAAGATACAACCGGATCCACGCTCACGCTGTGCCGGAGTGCTGCTGCACCCAACCTCGTTGCCATCCGGCAAACTGGATGAATCGGCCTGGTTGTTTCTCGACTGGATGCAGGCCGCTCATTTGACGGTGTGGCAAATGTTGCCCTTGATGGAACCTCTGGACGGCCTGTCACCCTATCAGGGTGTCTCGGCCTTCGCCCTCAATCCTGCCCTGTTGCCGGATCATTGGCAAAACCAGATCGACCCTCAGGCGCTGGCGGCATTTATCGCCAATCCACCACACTGGCTGCAACCTTACGCCCGTTTCACATTACTGAAACAGCTGCATGACGGCAGTGCCTGGAACCAGTGGCCCGATGTCTACAAATTCCGCGACCCACAGGCTCTGGCCGATCTGGATCAACACTATGCTGACGAACTGCACGCCATTGTCAGCCAACAGTTCGCCTTGATCCAGTGCTGGCAGCAGCTGAAACACGCAGCCAATACCCGAGGCATCCAACTGTTTGGGGACATGCCGATTTTTGTTGCCTACGACAGCGTCGATGTCTGGAGCAATCCGGACGAATTCAAGCTCGACGACAACCTCAACCCTACCGTTGTCACTGGTGTGCCACCGGATTATTTTTCTGCCACGGGCCAGCGTTGGGGCAACCCTCATTACCACTGGCCTCATATGGAAGCCAACGGCTTTTATTGGTGGCGACAACGTATGGCCTGGAGTCTGGAGCTGTTTGACCTGGTGCGTATTGATCATTTCCGCGGTCTGGAAGCCAGCTGGGAAATTGCCGTCAGCGAGCCAACCGCCATGACAGGCAACTGGGTTAAAGCCCCCGGACACGCTCTGCTCTCGGCACTACAAGCCACCCATGACCCACTGCCAGTAATCGCCGAAGATCTCGGAATCATTACCCCGGAAGTGGTGGCGCTGAAAGAGGCCTTTGGTTTGCCCGGTATGTCGGTACTGCAATTCGGTTTTAATGGCTTGCCCGACAACCCTCACGCACTGACCGAACAGGTCGAAAATTCGGTGGTTTATACGGGTACCCACGATAACGAAACCACCCTTGGCTGGTGGCAAGCCCTACAAGATGACGGCCAGAAACACTGGATTCTGTCGCAGCTCGACCTCCATGTCGGTGAGATGCCCTGGCCGCTGATCGATGCCGCACTTCAATCACCTGCCTATATGGCCATTATGCCGCTACAGGACTTTCTCGGACTGGATAACCAGTCCAGAATGAACACTCCCGGCACCATCGTCGATAATTGGCACTGGCGTTATCAACCACAACAACTGACTGAGGCGCTGGCACAACGGATTGCCACCCTGGTCGATCGCTGTGAACGTTACCCTGCCGAGCAAGAGAAACAGAAACCTCATGACTGAAACAACCGCCGTGTCACAACACCTTCAATGGCTGGAAAACGGCGAACATCCGGACCCTTTCCGTTTTCTGGGTTTGCATCAGGATGACCAGGGCTGGCTTGTCCGGGTCTGGTTGCCCGGTGCCCGTCAGGCCTGGCTGGAACAGCAACCACTGCAACCGCTGTCGGATAGCGGTTGTTTTGTTGCCCGTCTCAATAAGGCCCAATACCAGCAGCTACCAGAACATTACCGCGTTGCTTGGCAAGAAGACGACGCCATTCGCCATGAAATCACTTCTCCCTGGTCTTTTTCCCGCCAAGTGGGAGACCTCGATCTGCATCTGTTTGCCGAAGGTCGCCACTGGCAAATCTATAATCTGTTAGGTGCTCACCCACGCTGTATTGATGGCATCGACGGCGTGTATTTTGCTGTTTGGGCACCCGCAGCCAAACGGGTCTCGGTGATTGGCAGCTTTAATAACTGGCATGGCCTGCGCCACCCGATGCGCCCTTGTGATGGTTCCGGCATCTGGGAACTGTTTATCCCCGGCCTGCACCCTGGTGATCTCTATAAATTTGAAATTCTCAGTGGCCATACCAATACCCTGCGCATCAAGACCGATCCTTACGCCCGGCAGATGGAACTGCGCCCGGAAACCGCTTCCGTCGTTTGTCGCAGTCAATATGCCTGGCAAGACAAGCAATGGCTGACGCAGCGGGCTGCGGCCGACTGGCAACACCAGCCCATCAGTATTTATGAGCTGCACCTTGGTTCCTGGACGCGGGATAATCAGGGCCACTTTCTCAATTACCGTGAACTGGCCCAGCGGCTGGTGGGCTATTTGCAACACACGGGCTTTACCCATGTTGAGCTACTGCCCATTGCCGAACACCCTCTCGACCAGTCCTGGGGCTATCAGACCTCCGGGTATTACGCTCCGACCAGTCGCTTTGGTCATCCCGATGATCTGCGCTTTCTGATCGACCTGCTGCACCAACACCAGATAGGTGTCTTCCTCGACTGGGTACCAGCCCACTTCCCACGGGATGACTTTGCTCTCGCCCGCTTCGATGGCACCGCGCTGTACGAACACGCTGATCCGCGTCAGGGTGAGCATCTGGAATGGGGCACCTATATTTTTAACTACGGCCGTAACGAGGTACGTAATTTCCTCATTGCCAATGCCCTTTACTGGTTGCAGGAGTTCCACCTCGATGGCCTGCGGGTTGATGCCGTGGCCTCCATGCTGTGCCTTGACTACGCCCGGGAAGAAGGCCAATGGTTACCCAATCGCTATGGCGGCAACGAAAATCTGGAAGCGATTGAATTCATCAAGACCCTCAACCACGAAGTACACGCCCAATGCCCCGGTGCCCTGATGATGGCAGAAGAGTCCACCTCCTGGCCGATGGTTTCACGCCCGACCTGGATGGGTGGGCTGGGCTTCTCCATGAAGTGGAATATGGGCTGGATGAACGACACGCTGAGCTATTTCAAACAAGACCCTATTTACCGCAGCCATCACCATAACCAGCTGACGTTTAGCCAGATGTACGCCTACACAGAAAACTTTGTCTTGCCGTTGTCCCACGATGAAGTAGTGCATCTGAAAAATTCACTGGCAGGTAAAATGCCTGGGGATAACTGGCAGAAAATGGCCAACCTGCGGCTATTACTGGCCTGGCAATGGCTGAACCCCGGCAAAAAACTGCTGTTTATGGGGGGCGAACTGGGCCAGTGGACTGAATGGAACGAAGCCGTTTCCCTCGATTGGCATCTGCTCAACTACCCGGATCATCAAGGGATCCAGCAGCTGGTGTGTGACCTCAACCACCTGTACCGCCAGGCACCGGCGTTGCATCAGTACGAGTTTGAACAACAGGGATTCGAATGGATCGACTGCAATGATTCCCAGCACTCACTGCTGAGTTTTATCCGCAAAGGCGACCACGAATGCATGGTCTGTCTGTTCAACTTTTTACCGCTACCACGCCAGCATTATCCGGTTGGCATGCCGCACGCCGGCAGCTGGCAAGAAACCCTGAATACCGATGCCGGACTGTACGGCGGCAGTAATGCCGGTAATCAGGGCATCGTTTATACACAAGAACAACCGCTTATGGGTCAACCCTGTTCCGCGCTGGTGACATTACCACCACTTGGCGCAGTGGTACTGACATACCAGGATTACAAGGGTCCTCATCCTTCATGAATATATTGTTTGCCACCTCTGAAATTCATCCGGTGATCAAGACCGGCGGTCTGGCGGATGTATCGGGAGGTTTGCCGAATGCTTACTCCCGTCTCGACAACCAGGTACGTGTTGTACTGCCGGGTTACCTCGCGGTATGGGAAAAGCTGACCCAGGTTCGCAAAATTGCCGCGTTCCAGATTCACACCAGTTTTTACAGTCACTCCGTGATCATCAAAGAGGCCTGCTGCAAAGGCATCGATGTTCCGCTATGGATTGTCGATATTCCTGAACTGTTCGACCGTCCAGGGAATCCTTACCTGGCCGATGATGGCCGGGACTGGTGGGACAATGGCGAACGTTTCGGGGTGTTCTCCCGCATTGTTGCCGAGCTGGCCATGGACAAACACGGCATCGGCTGGCGCGCCGACCTGGTTCAGGCCAACGACTGGCAAACCGGCCTGGTACCGGCTTATCTGGCCGAAGAAAGCCAGCCTCCGGCCACTATTTTTACCATCCACAACATGGCTTATCAGGGCAATTTCCCCAACAGCCTGTTTAATTATCTCAACCTGCCCTGGCACTGGTGGAACGCCGAAGGTGGTATCGAATTCCATGGCCAGATGTCGATGCTCAAAGCCGGTATCGAGATGGCTGATTGGGTCACTACCGTCAGCCCCACCTACGCCCAGGAAATCACTCTGCCGGAATTTGCTTACGGGCTGGAAGGTGTGATGGCCCGCAAACAGCGCGAAGGCCGTTTGGTTGGCATTATTAACGGCATTGACGAGGATGTCTGGAACCCTGAGACCGACCGTCTGATCAGCCGTACCTACAGCGCCAAAAAAGGCCGGGTAGCGGCCAAGGCTGATAACAAGAAGGCCTTGCTTAACCATTTTGGCTGGCATGAATCCGAAATCGATCTCAAGGTCCCGGTGATTGGAATGGTCGGCCGTCTGGTCTGGCAGAAAGGCGTGGATCTGGTACTGGATCTGATTCCACAAATGCTTGAGCAGCACAATGCCATCTTTCTGGTACTGGGCAGCGGTGATCGCCAGCACCACGAAGCCCTGCAGCGACTGGCCATCAATTATCCGCGCCGGGTGCTGGTTTATCTGGGCTATTCAGAAGCACTGGCTCACCTGGTCGAAGCCGGGTCCGATATGTTCCTGATGCCCTCCCGTTTTGAGCCGTGTGGCCTCAACCAGATTTACAGCCTGATGTACGGTACTCCACCTATCGTGCACAGCACCGGCGGCCTCGCCGATACCGTGGTGAATGCCACCAAGGAACACCTCGATGACGGCACCGCCACCGGCTTTGTTTTTTACGACCCCAGCCTGCATGCCCTGAAATCAACCCTACAGCATGCCCTGCACCTGTTTGGCAAAAAACGGACTTGGCAAAAGCTGCAAAAACAAGGCATGCAACAGCATTTTGGCTGGCAGAACAGCGCCCAACACTATCTGAACCTGATTCAGTAATTCAGCAGGAGAGCTTTATTATGTCGGCACACATTCCCGCGACAACCCCGAATGCCCTGTCTCCGCAAGAACAGCGCCAGTTAATAGAAGACTTGCTCAAGAAGGTCGGCATGAACGTGACCGACATCGAAGAAGACTTTGTTGACTACCTCTACAACACACTGGGGCGCAACCTGGCCTCGGAGCCGGATTACCACTACAAGGCGCTGGCCTACGCCGTGCGCGATCGCCTGATGAAACTGTGGAAGCAGACCTGGGCTGGCTACCATCAGGAAAAAAGCAAAAAAGCCTATTACCTGTCGATGGAGTTTTTGATCGGCCGCTCGTTAAGCAACAACATGCTCAACCTCGGCATTGAGAACAAGGTTGATCAGGCCCTGTACAAACTGGGCCTGTTGTTGGAACACGTTGAAGATGCCGAAGCCGATGCCGGTCTTGGTAACGGGGGCCTGGGCCGTCTGGCCGCCTGCTTCATGGACTCCTGCGCTACCTTGAGCCTGCCGGTGATGGGCTACGGCCTGCGTTATGAATACGGCATGTTCAAACAGCTGATCCAGAATGGCCATCAGATCGAAGCCCCTGACCATTGGCTCGGTTACGACAACTACCCCTGGGAGTTCCCGCGGCGGGAATATACCCGCGTGGTCCGCTTTGGTGGCGTCTCGCGCCCTTACCGCGACCACCAGACCAATCGCCTGGAAGTGCGCTGGGAAGATACCGAAGAAGTACTGGCCGTGCCGTATGACGTCCCCATTCCGGGCTACAAGAATGGCATCGTCAACACCTTGCGCCTGTGGTCTGCCCAGGCCACCGAAATCTTTGATTTTTCTGAATTCAACCGGGGGTCTTATTTCGAAGCCGTATCCTCCAAGGCCGAAGCAGAAAACATCACCATGGTGTTGTACCCCAATGACACCAGCGAAAACGGCAAGGAGCTGCGCCTGAAGCAGCAGTACTTCCTTGTCTCGGCATCACTGCAGGATGTGGTCAGCCAGTGGATCGAACAACACGGCCACAATATGGACGATTTCGACGACCATAATGTTTTCCAGCTGAACGATACCCACCCCAGCCTGGCGGTCGCAGAGCTGATGCGTATTCTGCTCGATGATATGGAATTCGACTGGGACAAGGCCTGGGCCATCACCAGCCGCTGTATGGCCTATACCAACCACACCTTGCTGCCAGAAGCCCTGGAACGCTGGCAGGTATCACTGTTCCAGAAACTGCTGCCGCGCCTGCTCGATATTATTTATGAAATCAACACCCGCTTCCTGAAGCAGGTAGCGATGAAATGGCCTGGTGACAACAACCGTTTACGGCAGATGTCCCTGATTGATGAACACGACAACGTGCGGATGGCCTACCTCGCCATTGTTGGCAGTTTTTCCGTCAATGGCGTAGCCGCCCTGCATTCCCAGTTATTAAAAGATGGACTGTTCAACGATTTCTACCAGCTCTGGCCAGAGAAATTCAACAACAAAACCAATGGCGTGACCCAACGGCGCTGGATTGCCAGCTCCAACCCCGGCTTGCGCCAACTGCTGGGAGAAACCATTGGCGACAACTGGATCACCCATCTCGACGAACTGGCCGCCATTGAGCAATATATTGACGATCGGGCTTTCCGTCAGTCCTGGCGGGACGTCAAACGTGATAACAAAAAACGTCTGGCACAACTGGTACAACAGGATACCGGCGTGGTGTTCAACCCGGATGCCATGTTCGATGTGCAGGTCAAGCGGATTCACGAGTACAAGCGCCAACTGCTCAACGTATTACATGTGATCCATCTGTATGCCCGTATCAAGCGCGGCGATACCCACAACTGGACCAATCGTTGTGTACTGATCGGAGGTAAAGCGGCACCGGGCTACTTTATGGCCAAGACCATTATCAAGCTGATCAACAACGTTGCCGAAATTATCAACAACGACCCGGAAATCGGCGACAAGCTGAAACTGGCCTTTATCCCCAACTACCGGGTATCGGTGATGGAAATCATCGCACCGGGCACCGACCTGTCGGAACAGATTTCCACTGCAGGCAAGGAAGCATCGGGCACCGGCAATATGAAGTTCATGATGAACGGTGCTGTCACCATTGGTACTCTGGATGGAGCCAATGTTGAGATTCTGGAGGCCGCTGGTGAAGACAACTTCTTCCTCTTTGGCCTGAAGACCAGCGAGGTTGCCGAACTGCGCCACCACTATCATCCACAGACCTATATCGATCAGGACCCTGATCTGCAAACCGTCTTCGAGTTGCTGGAATCCGGTCACTTCAATCACTTTGAGCCAGGGCTGTTCGACGACCTGATCAATGGCATGAAATCCGCCAATGACCCTTGGGTGACACTGGCCGACTTCCGCAGCTTTGTCGATGCCCAGCAACATGCCGCCAATGCCTTCCGTAACGTCGAGCACTGGACCGACATGAGCATTATCAACGCGGCTCGCAGTGGCATGTTTTCCACTGATCGCACCATCAGTCAGTACAACGAGGAAATCTGGAAACTGACACCGATTGGAGAACAACCAACAGCAACCACGGCTACATCAACAAGCAGCAAGAAGAAAAAGAAAAAAGAAGAGAAGCGGCGTTAAGGCAGGAAAGCTGCCTGAGCAATCAGGCAGCCAGACGCTCGACCGGCGCCATCATGCGCCCGTCGATCAAACAGACATTACAGCGCGCCGTGTATCTCACGAACTGCTGTATTGGTCATTGCCATTACATCGTCCAACGACACCAGCGGGTAGCGTTTGGGTTTGTAGCCTTTCAGCTCGGAGTACATGGTTTCCAGCTTGGCGGCAGGTTTCTGGCCTTTGAAGTCGCTTTTTTCCAGCGCCAGTTCTTCCATCAATTCGTTCCATGGTACCCCCTGCACCATAGGAATCAGGACAAAGTTGATACCATTGATATCGACCTGGGCCGGACTGGTCAGGTTCACAACAAACAAGACCGCTTTCATATCATCCGCAAAATCATCTTTGTAATAATCGACCAGGCCAGTGATCGATGACATTTTATCGAGTGCTCCCACCAACATATGGATCTTGTCATCCGCCAGAATAACGGCTTCCCGCATCAGTTCTTTAGGTGGCAAGGTATGGCCTTTATCGTCGCCCACTTCTCCGGCCACAATCACCAGATCGCCACGATAGGCCTGCATACCGGATTCTTGGGTGGATTCCAGAAAGTTGGAATAGAACAGACGCCCGGTTTCTTTATAGGTAGTAAGCAGCATATGGTAATTTCCTGTTAATAGTGATGAATGCCTGCTCTTTGCTTTCAAGAATCTTGCCGTCAAAATTCTCCAGCCATTAACAAAAAATCTTTTAATATCAAAATGTTACAAGGGACTGAAAACACATCAGAGCGATAATGTCGGATTTACAACACAACATTACCGACGCTATCCGACAAAGCAGACACGAGATCTGTGCTGGGCTTGCCCCATCGGGCACAAGCAACAGTATCCGCAAACAAAAAAACACCAGCGACCGGAAGTCGCTGATGTCCAGAGCAGGTGTACAACTCAGGCTTCTTTGGCAAACCGCACCCGGTCTTCGGCAGCCACACCCAGAATCTTGGCCAACCAGGGTGGTGGTGAGTTTTCCATCACGCCTTGTAAGCGCGACAGGACTTCGCTGGCTTCACAGACGTCTTTTTGCTTGATCGGGTACACACCGGCACGAACCACCTTGGCCGCCGCCGGACCGCCAATGGATTGTACATAGGCGACCTGACAATCATTAATCAGGCGGGCACGGAACGCATTACGATCATCTGACAGATCAGCTTCCAGTGCCGAGCGAACATCAACCAGTTGGTACTTCTCGGCACTCAGTTCATACACCAGAAATCGCAAACAAGAACCAAAATGGCCATTCAGTAACTCCCCACTGTTGGAAGCCACCGCCACACGAATGGAATTGGGCAGAGCCTCCGCATCGGCGACTGCTTGTGGCAGATCTTCTTCTTCGCTTTCACCCCAGAGAATCCGCACAGCTTCCTTGATGGCGGGTAAGCCAAGGCTGATGTCTTCACCATCTTCTTCACCGTCGGCACTGCCGAAGCCGGTTTTCAAATCCGTAACCGTAATGGTCGCCAGGGATTCTTCTGATAACTCACCCTCGATCCGGCGAGTCAGAATATCCAGTAATTGGCCCACACTGGTATCCGGCAAAATACGGGCAGCCATGGCTATTCGAAGCGCCGCTTCACGGCTGATAGGCGGTAGTTCACTCATCGCTAATCTCCATCTCATTATTGGGCACCTTTTCTCGCTGGCCACCAGGGCAGTCTGAGCAGGTGTCTTGCCAGGTCTGCGGTTGTCAGACCCGGTTCCGATTACATCAATTGAGTCAGGCCACCCTGGGCTTTGGCTTGCCATTCCGCTGCCGTAAAGGCTTCCACGGTCAGGGCGTGTAATTCACCACTGGCCAATGGCTCTCTGAAAGCGGCCAGGATACGTTGCTGCCGCTGCACCGGTCGCAATCCCTCAAAGACATTACTGATAATCCGGGCGGTAAAATTGCAGTCGGCACCATGGATCTCGATCTTGGCTGCCGAGTCGTCCAGTGCTTGCTGGATACGCTGATGCACTTCGCTGGTTTCCATAACGTCGTCCTGTTATTCAGCGCTGGCAGTGGCTTCTTGCAGCAGTGTTTTCAGCGAGCCATCCGCCGCCATGCTACAGACAATATCACTGCCACCGACCAGTTCTCCGTTCACGAACAACTGCGGAAAGGTTGGCCAATTGGAAACCATTGGCAAACGTTCCCGGATTGATGGAGCTTGCAGAATATTGACGTAGGAAAAATCAACACCGGTTACCTGCAGTGACTTGATTGCTGCGGCAGAAAAACCGCACTCCGGTGCTTCCGGGGTGCCTTTCATATAAATCAGAACCGGATTGCTGCTGATTTGCTTATTGATGGTCTGGATAATATCGGTCGTGCTCATGGTGTTTTCCTCAGGCGACAAAGCGATGGACCGGATGGGTATCCGGCAGAATGTGATGTTGCAACAAGCGTAAGGTGCTGGCTCTGGCAGCGACGTCAAGCACCGAGAAATCATCTTTCGTGGTTGGGGAGGCGTCGGCACCGGCTTCCAGCAGTTGTGCCACCAGCGCGTCATGACCAATGGATGCGGCATAGATCAGTGCCGTCGCACCATGATCATTTTGCTGATCCATATCGATATCGTTATCGAGCAGTAATTGCACGATACGGCTGTTTTCACTGAGACAGGCCATCCAGAGGGCGTTATTGCCATCCTTGTTGACCAGATCAATCCCTGCCCCTGCCATCACCAACTCACGGGCAATATCCAGATTGCCATCACGGCAGGCCTGCATCAGGGCGGTGTCCTGATTGTCACCCCGCTGATCCAGGTTGTAAGGATCAAAGCCGTGCTCAACCAGCCAGCCACGCAGCGGATGACTCAAGGCATCCAGCGGACGGCTGATACTCGGGTACCAGGCTTCGTAACCGCCATCCAGGCTATAACAGCTGGTAAAGCCAAAATCACTGAACAACTGGGCCATATCCTGACTGGCATGGCCGTGATAGCAGTAGATCAACACCGGGACCGAACGCGCGGTATGTCGTAGCAAGGCGCGCAGATTGGTGTCGTTCAGATGCAATGCCGCGGGATGATGCCCGGACAGATAAGAACGGAAATCACGCATATCAAGCAGCAACATAGGGCTGTCATACAGCATGGCTTCTGCTTCAGTTACAGACAGGGTTTGCCATTGGGTCATGGTGAGATCCTCTTCCAGAAAAGTGGGTTGTTAACGGGTCATTTGCAGTACTTGCAGCACTTGCAATCAGTCTTCAGGGCCAAAGCACTCAGCATAAGCCGTACAGTCATCACAGCTGGGAGCACGACAGACATAACCGCCACCGGCTTCACACAGCTGTTTGTAAAAAAAGCGTTTCCATTTCATGTCGCGATCGTTGGCGGCCACCAGCGCAGGAAAGTTCTGCGACAGCAAGGCACTGAGTTCACCGCGGTTAAGCAAACCGAGGTCACGCCAGAGATGCTCTTTGCCCAGGCAACCGGCCGCAACGATATCGGCCATCAACAACTCGCTATCATCCTTGCCAGCCCGGTGTTGTAGTAATAACTGCCGGATTTCCAGCCACTCATCTTCACGCATTTCCAGCAGTTGCTGACGCAGGTCAGCACCATGACGTTGATTGTCACGGTCTTGCTGCTGCGGAAAGGGCAAACTCTGATAACGATTCTGGCCATACAGATAGCGGTGCAAGAACCAGCGATAATCAACCGGTTTCAGCCCCAGGTAATACGGCAGGCACGTCCGTCCCTGCCGCTGACTACGCAGTATCTGCCCCAACCAACGGCTGGTGTTGGTACGCAGGGATTCGCGTTCGCTGGTCGATGCGGGTAATAGCTGGGTCATAATCTGGCGCCAGAGTGTGGGTTTTACCGTTACAGCCAAAGTCATACCGTTTCTCCTGCCAGCGGTGTTGGGCAACCATTGCCCTGGGTATGCTTGCTGGCACAGCCTTCTATATCGTCCGGTACATCCAGTTCTTCCCGGCTACGGGTGCTCAGGCCTAGTTGCTGCTGCAGACGCGGCCAATCGAAGCCGCAGTGATACCAGCCCTCAAGCTGAATGAGCGGCCGGCGAATCAGCAAGGGTTCAGCAATCATGGCAACCATCGCTTGTTCCGGAGTGCAGTTGTCAGGATCAATATGGCCAGCCTTGACTGCCGGAGCCGAACGGTTGAACCATTTGTTGACCGGCAAGGAGCCAAAAAACCGTCGTAACTGCTGTGCCTGCCATGGCGTATCGAGCAGGTTATGTTCGATCACATCAACACCCGCTTCACGTAGAATTTTTTTCTGTCGGGTGTTGTTGATACAACCGGGTTTTTCATAAAAATGCAGCACGATAAAACCTCCTGTTTCGACCATAAAACGGTTCTTGCGACGATGACTAACCAGCGTTAGCGAGCCTGGATTTCTTGTAAGGCTTCAGCCATTTTTTCTGGTGGAATACCGGTCAGGGAACCCGGTGGATTGATTGCCACACCAGACGCATCCAGAATTGCCTCTTCAATCGGACAAATACTGGCGCATTGAGGCTGGGCATAATCCCCTTCACACTCTGTACATTTGCGCGCATTGATTTTGAAATGCGGTTTGCTGTCATAAATAGCTTCGCTCGGGCATACGTCGTAACAGGCCCAGCAGTTCACGCAAGAATCAACAATAGATAACGCCATGCTAACCTCCGAAGGTGCAGTGAATGGCCGGGTTATGCCCGGCCTGGTGATGACTCAGACAGAAGCCCGTTGTGCGGAAGATGTCTCTGCGGCCGCTTCGTCAAGCACGCCGCTGGCAGCCATTTCCTGATAAACCTCCATCACGGCTTCTTCGATGGGTTCCATCGCGTGTTCGCCGTTAGGCACAATGCCGGCCTCTTCCAACAACGACCATGGCTCGTAGCCAATCTTTGAGCACAGCACGGCTTCGCAACCACTCAGGGCACGAATCGATCCGGCCAGGGCACTTTCCTTTTCGCCACAGCTGTCGTCACCCACACAGAACTGGTCGACCTTGCGATGGCTGATAAAACGCACGCCTTTTGGAGAGGCTTCGTAGATCAGGAATTCGGTCGCATGACCAAAGTGCTGGTTGATCAGACCGCCGCCACTGGTGGCAACTGCCATCAGTGCCGGGCGCAGATCGCTGGCGATGGTATTTTCCACAGTCGGTACAGAAACCGCGGCCAGACGGCTGCGCTTGGCTTCTTTTTCGTCCAGTTCTTCGAGAATACCGGCGTGTACCACGGCACGGGTTTTCATGGCGGCGTTGTAATCGATATCCATGGCAGCAATTTTATCGAGGGTGAATTCTTCGCCCCGATCTTCACCCAACAAGCCAACGGCATCGGCACGGCACTGACGGCAGTGACGCATCATGTTCATATCACCGGAGCAGGCATCCTGCAGATCTTGCAGCTCTTCCGGCTCAGGCCCGCGCTGCCCCATAATGCCGAAGAAGGTGCCGTGTTCTGCTTCAGAGATCAGCGGCATCACGTTGTGCAGGAAAGCGCCTTTGGATTTGACGGTGCGCGAGACTTCTTTCAGGTGCTCATCATTCACCCCAGGAATCATCACCGAATTGACTTTCACCAGAATGCCGCGTTCAACCAGCATCTCGAGGCCTTTTTGCTGTTGGGCAATAAGGATCTTGGCGGCTTTTTCACCGTAGATCCGTTTGTTATTCCAGTAAATCCAGGGATAGATTTTGGCCCCCACCGCCGGATCGACACAATTGATGGTGATGGTGACGTGATCAATGTTGTGCTTGGCCAGCTCTTCCACTGAGTCTGGTAAAGACAAGCCATTGGTCGATACACAGAGCTTGATATCCGGCGCTTGCTCACTCAGCATACGGAAGGTTTCGAACGTGCGTTCGGGGTTGGCCAACGGGTCGCCCGGGCCGGCAATCCCCAGTACCGTCATTTGCGGGATATTGGCCGCAACGGCTTTGGTTTTCATCACCGCTTCTTCTGGCGTTAATACTTCAGATACCACACCAGGGCGAGATTCGTTGGAGCAGTCGTACTTGCGATTACAGTAATGGCACTGGATATTGCAAGCGGGGGCGACCGCTACGTGCATACGAGCAAAATAATGATGCGCTTCTTCGGAATAACAAGGATGGTTCTTGACCTTGTCACGAATTGAATCCGGCAGCGCCGACATCTGGTCGTTATCACTGCCGCACGAACCAGAGGCACAGCTACTGGTGGCTGCGGTTTCCTCTTTGCTTTCGTCTTGTCCAAGCACTGTCAGTTGCATGGTCTCAGCTCCTTCATTATGACCTGCCTGCGGCAGGTGAATCTCTGATAACCCGGGTGGGCCGGTTGCTAACAAGTCGTTGCAATGCCAATGCCTAAATATAACGCTTTGTTTTTATTGGTTTTTTATATTCCAACCTGATTATTTGTCGTATTCCGTACAGCACATCCAAGGGACTTTTTGTGGTGTAGGGAACAAAGGCAAGAATGCTCAATGTCATCGTAATCGTGATTTTTTGTCACAAACATGTGATTCCTGGCGTCCAGGAACAGCAAGCTATAAAGCAGAAAGTCTATAGGGGGCATCTATTTAATCCGGTGCTCACTCTGGGCTACCGGATGGTTTCGAATCACGAAGCCGACTTGCAGGCC
>NZ_JAUYVV010000060.1:0-1704 GCF_030689165.1 Oceanobacter sp. 4_MG-2023
CTATAAACCGCTGTCGCGTCATCGGTCGCTGCGGTGTAAATAACCGAGCTGGCACCAGAATTTTCGTCAATGGCATCCGCCAGAGCCCCGGAGGTAAATACAGGCCCCACTTCATCCAGGTTGTTGACCGCCAGAGTGACGGTCTGGCTATCTTGTAAACCCGCACCATCGGTGGCGATGACAGTAAAGTTGTAGCTTGGTTTGGTTTCGTAGTCGGCATCCGCCAACAAGGTGACTTCGCCGGTGGCTGAGTTGATACTGAAGTACGCTGCATCTGCACCCGACAGACTGAAACTCACACCATCAGAAATATCAGCAGAGTCATCAGCGGTGGCGGTATACACCACTTGCCCGGCACCTGAGCTTTCGTCAATGGCAGTGGCGATAGCGCCAGATGTAATGCTTGGCGCTGCTTCATCCAGGTTATTCACCGCCAGCGTCACAGTTTGATCGGTGTGGTTACCGGCTCCATCGGTGGCGGTGACGGTAAAGCTGTAGCTTGGTTTGGTTTCGTAATCAGCGTCGGCCAATAAGGTGACTTCACCGGTGGCTGAGTTGATGCTGAAATACGCTGCATCGGCTCCCGAGAGGCTATAAACCGCTATCGCATCATTGGTTGTGGCTGTGTAAATAACCGAGCTGGCACCAGAGTTTTCATCAATGGCATCCGCCAGACTCCCGGAGTTAAATACCGGGCCTGACTCATCCAAATCATTGACCGCCAGCGTCACGGTCTGATCAGTGAAGTGACCGGCCCCATCGGTGCCAGTTACAGTAAAACTGTAGTTTGGTTTGGTCTCGTAATCAGCGTCGGCCAATAAGGTGACTTCACCGGTGGCCGAGTTGATGCTGAAATACGCAGCATCTGCACCCGACAGACTGAAACTCACACCATCAGAAATATCAGCAGTGTCATCAGCAACAGCGGTATACACCACTTGCCCAGCACCGCTGTTTTCATCGATGGCAGTCGCGGTATCACCAGAGGTAATCGTCGGTGCGACTTCATCGAGGTTATTGACCGCCAGCGTAACGGCTTGGTCCGTGTGGTTACCCGCCCCATCAGTAGCTGTGACGGTAAAGCTGTAACTGGCTTTTGTTTCGTAGTCGGCATCAGCCAATAACGTCACTTCGCCTGTAGCGGAGTTGATGCTGAACAGTGACGCATCTGTACCAGACAACGAATAAACCACTGCCGCGTCGTCCGTGGTCGCGGTGTAAATCACCGTGTTTTCACCGGAGTTTTCGTCAATGGCATCCGCCAGAGTCCCAGAGGTAAATACAGGCCCCACTTCATCCAGGTTATTCACCGCCAGGGTGACAGTTTGATCGGTAAAGTTACCAACCCCATCAGTCGCGGTGACGGTAAAGCTATAACTGGACTTGGTTTCGTAGTCGGCATCCGCCAACAAGGTGACTTCGCCGGTGCTGGCATCAATCGAGAAGTAAGCCGCATCGTCGCCGGAGAGCGAGAAAACTACGCCATCAGAGATATCAGCAGAGTCATCAGCAACAACGGTATACACCACTTGCTCGGCACCAGGGTTTTCATCAATCGCAGTGGCGATAGCGCCAGATGTAATGGTTGGTGCGACTTCATCGAGGTTATTGACTGCTAAGATGACGGTTTGGTCGGTGTGGTTACCGGCTCCATCGGTGGCGATTACAGTAAAGTTGTAGCTGGACTTGCTCTCATAATCCGCA
>NZ_JAUYVV010000061.1:0-1628 GCF_030689165.1 Oceanobacter sp. 4_MG-2023
TCCTTGTCTGGCACTGACGCCAGTGACTTCAGCATCGACAGCAGTACGGGCGTTGTTACCTTGCTGAACAACCCCGACTACGAAACCAAGTCCAGTTACTCATTTATCGTTACCGCTACCGATGGCGCCGGTAACCATACCGACCAAGCGGTTACCCTCGATGTTAACGATATTGCCCCAGAAGCCAGTATTGTGTTATCGCCCGCGACAGTACAACTGGAAGCACTGGGTAAGACCAATGGTTATGACGTTGATCCTCAAATCACTGCGGTGGGCAGCGCTGGCGCCTATGTGGTGACCTGGTCTGGTGAGGATAGCGACGGTGATTGGTCGATCTTTGTGCAGGCATTTAACGCCGATGGTTCCTTCAATGGCACCACGGTACAGCTGGAGCTGGGTAAGGCCGAAAGTCCCCAAATCACTGCGGTGGGCAGTGATGGCGCCTATGTGGTGACCTGGTACGGGTACGAGGGTGCTGGCTATTCAGGTGATCGGTCGATCTTTGTGCAGGCGTTTAAAGCCGATGGTTCCTTCAATGGCACCACGGTACAGCTGGAAGGGCTGGGTAATACCACTGGCCATGACTTTGATCCTCAAATCACCGCGGTGGGCAACGCTGGCGCCTATGTGGTGACCTGGTACGGAAGGGATAGCGACGTTGATTATTCAATCTTTGTGCAGGCGTTTAATGCCGATGGCTCCGTCAACGGCACCACGGTACAGCTGGAAGGGCTGAGTAATACCACTGGTCATGACTATGATCCACAAATCACTGCGGTGGGCAGCGCTGGCGCTTATGTGGTGACCTGGCGTGGTGATGATAGCGACGGTGACTATTCGATCTTTGTGCAGGCGTTTAAAGCCGATGGCTCCTTCAACGGTGACACGGTACAGCTGGAAGCACTGGGTAAGACCAATGATAATGACTATTATCCGCAAATCACTGCGGTAGGTAGTGATGGCGCCTATGTGGTGACTTGGTACGGAAGGAATGGCGACAGTAGTTTGGCGATCTTTGTACAGGCCTTTGATGCTGACGGCTTCTTAAACGGTGCCACGGTACAGTTGGGAACACTGGATGATTGGTATTGGCACCCTCAAATCACTGCGGTAGGCAGCGCTGGCGCCTATGTGGTGACCTGGTACGGTGATGATAGCGACGGTGACTATTCGATCTTTGTGCAAGCGTTTGATGCCAATGGTTCCTTCAACGGTGACACAGTACAGCTGGAAGCGCCGGGTAATACCACCAGTGGCGACTATTGGCCTCAAATTACCGCCGTGGGCACTGATGGCGCCTATGTGGTGACCTGGTACGGAAGGGATAGCGACGGTGATTTTTCGATCTTTGTGCAGGCGTTTAACGCCGAAGGTTCCGTCAACGGTGACACAGTACAGCTGGAAGCACTGGGTTATACCACTGACTATGCCCCCCAAATCACTGCGGTAGGCAGTGCTGGTGCCTATGTGGTGACCTGGGTCGGGACTGATAGTGACGGTGATGAGTCGATCTTTGTGCAGGCATTTAATGCCGATGGCACACTGGTGATAGATAGCACCTATGAAACAGGGGAGTTGATCACACTACAAAGCAATGAAGCGGGTACGGTGTATTTGGTGAGCGATAC
>NZ_JAUYVV010000062.1:0-1616 GCF_030689165.1 Oceanobacter sp. 4_MG-2023
GTTGCCGTACTCGCGGCTTTTTATATGAGCAATGAAGATGGCGAAGCCGCTAAGGCCGAGCTGGCACGCCATATGGCAGAGGTAGCCAGTCATCGCGTTCGGGTTGAACGTATGGGATCACCCGAGCTGGAATTATTTGGGGGTGACGAATGAACGACTGGTTCAGCACTCAGGAATTGGCAGGAATTAGCGGCTTACCCGGCACCGTGCCAGGGCTGTTGAAAAAGGCCAATGCAGATGCCTGGCAATCTCGCCCTAAAGCGGTTGGCAAAGGCAACGAATACCACATCAGCTCATTACCGGCCAAAAGCCAACGCGCCCTGCGTATCAGTCAGGCTAAAAAAGCCGCCGCTGCCGCAAAAAATAACCCGGTACTGGCCGACTTGGCGGCCAGAGATCTGGCGCAACAGCAACATCGTGAACAGTCACTGAACCGCTATAAAAAGCTGTCGGCCAACCAAAAGAAAAAGGTCGATGCCATTCTTGCGGTATTGACCGCCGCGCAAGAATTTCACCACGCCAGTGGTTTACCCAAAGGCAAGGCATATACCGAGTTTGCCACGCTGTATAAAGCCGAAGAAATCACAGTAGAAGCCTGGGTACGCGAGATCGAACCCAAGTGCTCCCGCCCCAGCCTGTATTTGTGGGAAAAGAAGATCCGCGAACAAGGCATTGATGCCCTGGCCGGTGACACCGGCAAAGGCCGCCGTGGCAGCGGCATTGTCGATAGCCAACCCGCACTGCGTGAATACATCGTCGGCATGGTCGTTGGCCATCCGCATATCAAAATCACCACGCTGGCCAAGGCCCTGCGTGCCGAGTTTGCCGGGCAAGACGTGAGCCTGCCGTCAGAGCGCCGTCTGGGCGACTGGGTCAGCCAGTGGAAGGCCGACAATATTCAGGTATACACCGCCGTTACCAACCCGGACGCCTGGAAAAACAAATATATGGACGCCCAAGGCAGCGCCAGCGAACACGTTCACGCGCTGAATCAGCTTTGGGAGTTCGACAGTACGCCTGCCGATCTGATGCTGACCGATGGTCGTCATTCCATATTGGGCGCAATTGACGTTTATAGCCGCCGCACCCTGTTTGTCGTAATGCCCACCTCTGATAGCAAAGGCGTTGCGCAGGTAATCCGTCGCTGTCTGCTGAGCTGGGGTGTACCAGAGGTTGCCAAAACCGATAACGGTGCCGACTACAAATCCAAATACATCAAGTATGTGTTCCGCTCCCTGGGCGTAGAACAAGAATTTTGTCCACCGTTCCAGGGCTGGAAAAAACCGCATATCGAACGGGTTTTCAAAACGTTTTCACACGACATTGCCGAGCTGCTGCCAGGGTTTATCGGCCACAACATCGTTGAACGCCAGGCCATTGAAGCGCGCAAGAGTTTCAGCGACCGCCTGTTTAAAAAAGACGAGTTGATCGAAGTGAAAATGTCCTCGGCTGAGTTGCAGCAATACTGCGACGACTGGCTGGAGCACGAATACCACACCCGCCGCCACAGTAGCCTGGGGGAATCACCTGCTGCCCGCGTAGCCAGCTATGCCGGACACATCCGCACGATCGACGACGAGCGCGTGCTGGATGTGCTGCTGAGTGAGCTGGCTGGC
>NZ_JAUYVV010000063.1:0-1575 GCF_030689165.1 Oceanobacter sp. 4_MG-2023
AAATGGATTTTACTTCCTATTATTCAAGTAGTTACGGTGATTTCCCAGAAACCGGCTTGCCCAGAAACCGCGCATGCTCACTAATAAACTGTTACATGCCTAGCTCTGAGGTTATATGCAAGAATTAGTTGAACAGTTAGTGAAGCAAAAGAGAGAGGGTGATTGGTGGGACTTTAAAAAACAACACCATTCAAACCTTCATGATCTTCTTCATGATCTTTTATGTTTGGCAAATATCATCTATGACGGCGACCGTTTTATCATATTTGGAGTGAGTGACGATTATGAAATAACCGGCCTGAGCGAAAACGATGTGCGCTATACACAGGCGGATATTTTTAATTTCTTGAGAACTAAGAGTTTTGCATACCACAAAATACCAAATGTAAAATTGGACTCGATTCTAATTGATGGGAAAGAATTGGATGTTCTTACAATAAGAAATGAGGATCATAAGCCTTATTTCTTGACCAGGGATGAGACCAAGCAAAGAACTACAGTCCGTGCTGGCACAGTATACTCTCGTATGGGTGATTCAAATACACCAAAGGATGGAAGTGCAAACCCCTATGAGGTTGAAGCCATGTGGCGTCAACGGTTCGGCTTGGATAAGAAGGCTTCCGAACGTTTTATTAATGTGCTGGTAGATTTCAAAAATTGGAAATATGATGGTATCAGTAAGGCTTTCTACGATATTGACCCAGATTACACGATAGAGATAGGTGGTGACGAAGGCTCTGGAGGGAAGTACTGGTGGGAAGAGGGGTTGTTTGAAAAGCCTGATCGGTTTTACTACCACCTCAAGTACAAAGGCGTTGAGTTACATAAATTACTGGTAGTGAGGTTTAGAAGTGAAAATCTCCAAATTCCGTTTCCAAATATTGAATTTATAACCTATCCGGAAAAGAACGATGGTTGTGAAACAGAGGTATATTGTGACCTGTTCTACTACCTAGAAAATACAATAGAGTATAGCTTGTTTAAGCACATTAGAGCGCTGGAGGTTTCTGAGGTAACGAGCAAATCATTCTCTACGCCGATAGAGACACAAATAAAGCCTCGAACCATTGAATTACCTTTTTTAATTTTGGATTCAGAAGAAAGACTAAAAATAGTCTGCAAAAAGTTAGTTGATAACTATGATAGTTTTCTTAAAGTAAAAAATAAATATGACGACATCAAATCCTCAAGTAACGAAATGCAAAAACGATATGCCACTGAGCGGCTATTCACCGAATGGGCGTACAATGTCGTTCACGAAAACAGCATGTAACAAGGCATGTTGTCGGACTGGTTGATCTTGCCCCGCTCTAACGGACACCTTTTTACACAATAAAAGGTGCCCAATGCCAGCCTATAAAAACCAGAAAAAGACCAAGCAATATTCGCTCGAATTCAAGCGATCAGCGGTTGAGATGAGTTTGGAAGAAGATGTTCAGGTGCAGGAAGTTGCCGCTCGTTTGGACATTGATCATTCCTTGATCTGATGTGTATGCATATCCAGTATGATTGAAAGTTTGCCCCAATCAATGCGCGCTTTTTCAGAATCCTTGCGCGCTTTCCCGGACGTTGTTA
>NZ_JAUYVV010000064.1:0-1574 GCF_030689165.1 Oceanobacter sp. 4_MG-2023
TCGGTTATTTACACAGCGATTATCGATGACTCCGCGGATATTTCGGATGGCGTAACGTTTAGCCTTGGCGGCACTGATGCGGCTTACTTCACCATTGATACCAATACTGGCGAAGTGACTCTAAAAGCTGATGCTGACTACGAAACCAAACCAAGCTACAGTTTTACTGTCACCGCTACCGACGGAGCGGGTAACCATACCGATCAAACTGTCACGCTGGCGGTCAATAACCTCGATGAAGTGGCACCGACGATTACCTCTGGTGATACCGCCACTGCCATCGATGAAAACAGCGGTGCTGGGCAGGTGGTGTATACCGCTACCGCTGAAGACTTCGCGGATATCTCCGATGGTGTGGCTTTCTCGCTCTCAGGCGACGATGCCGCGTATCTCTCGATTGATGCCAGCACCGGTGAAGTCACCTTGTTGGCCGATGCCGACTATGAGACCAAGTCCAGCTACAGCTTTACTGTCACCGCTACCGACGGAGCTGGTAACTTTACCAATCAGGCCGTTACCCTGGCGGTCAATGATCTGGATGAAGTGGCGCCAAGCATTACATCTGGCGCTACGGCTACTGCGATCGATGAAAACTCTGGTGCTGGGCAAGTGGTGTATACCGCCACCGCTGATGACTCTGCTGATATTTCGGACGGCGTAACGTTTAGCCTTGGCGGCACTGACGCGGCTTACTTCACCATTGATACCAATACTGGCGAAGTGACTCTAAAAGCTGATGCTGACTATGAAACCAAGTCCAGCTACAACTTTACTGTCACCGCTACCGATGGAGCGGGTAACCTCACCGATCAAACCGTCACGCTGGCGGTCAATAACCTGGATGAAGCAGCGCCAAGCATTACGTCTGGTGATACCGCGACTGCCATCGATGAAAACAGCGGTACCGGGCAAGTGGTGTATACCGCCACCGCTGATGACTCCGCAGATATCTCTGATAGCGTCACTTTCAGTCTGTCGGGTGCAGATGCAGCGTACTTCAGTATCAACTCAGCCACCGGCGAAGTGACTTTGTTGGCGGATGCGGATTACGAAACAAAAGCCAGCTATTCATTTGTAGTCACCGCCACCGATGGGGCTGGTTACTTAACTGATCAGACCGTCACTCTGGCGGTTAATGATCTGGATGAAGTGGCACCAACGATTACTTCTGGCGCTACGGCCACTGCGATCGATGAAAACAGCGGTGCGGGTAGTGTGATTTATACCGCCACTGCCGATGATTCAGCGGATATATCCAGTGGAGTGAGCTTCTCGCTCTCAGGCGACGATGCAGCGTATTTCAGTATCAACCCAGCCACCGGTGAAGTCACCTTGTTGGCGGATGCGGACTACGAGACCAAACCAAGCTACAGCTTTACCGTCACCGCCACAGATGGGGCTGGTAACTTCACTGATCAGACCGTCACTCTGGCGGTCAATGATCTGGATGAGTCAGGACCGGTATTTAACTCCGGGACTCTGGCGGATGCTATTGATGAAAATTCTGGTGCCAGCTCGGTTATTTACACCGCGACCACGGACGACGCGGCAGTGGTTTATTCGTTGTCTGGTAC
>NZ_JAUYVV010000065.1:0-1502 GCF_030689165.1 Oceanobacter sp. 4_MG-2023
CCATCGGTGGCGATCACGACAAAGTTATAGCTGGATTTACTTTCGTAATCGGCATCCGCCAACAAAGTAACTTCGCCGGTGGCTGAGTTGATGCTGAAATCCGCCGCATCGTCGCCTGAGAGCGAGAAAACCACACCATCAGAAATATCGGCAGAGTCATCCGCAATGGCGGTATACACCACAGTACTGGCACCGCTATTTTCGTCGATCGCAGTGGCGATAGCGCCAGATGTAATGCTTGGTGCCACTTCATCCAGGTTATTGACCGCCAGCGTGACGGTTTGATCGGTAAAGTTACCCGCCACATCAGTAGCGGTGACGGTAAAGCTGTAACTAGCTTTTGTTTCGTAATCGGCATCCGCCAATAACGTCACTTCGCCGGTGGCTGAGTTGATGCTGAACAGTGACGCATCTGTACCAGACAACGAATAAACCGCTGCCGCGTCGTCCGTGGTCGCAGTGTAAATAACCGAGCTGGCACCAGAATTTTCGTCAATGGCATCCGCCAGAGTCCCGGAGGTAAATACAGGCCCCACTTCATCCAGATCATTCACATCCAGTGTCACGGTCTGATCAGTGAAGTGACCGGCCCCATCGGTGGCGGTGACGGTAAAGCTGTAGCTTGGTTTGGTTTCGTAGTCGGCATCCGCCAACAAGGTGACTTCGCCGGTGGCTGAGTTGATACTGAAGTACGCTGCATCTGCACCCGACAGACTGAAGGTGACGCCATCAGAGATATCAGCAGAGTCATCGGCAGTGGCGGTATAAATCACACTGCCCGCACCAGAGTTTTCATCGATGGCAGTCGCGGTATCACCAGAGGTAATCGTCGGTGCCACTTCATCGAGGTTATTGACCGCCAGGGTGACGGTTTGATCGGTAAAGTTACCGGCTCCATCGGTAGCGGTGACGGTAAAGCTGTAGCTGGGCTTGGTCTCGTAGTCGGCATTCGCCAACAAAGTCACTTCGCCTGTAGCGGAGTTGATGCTGAACAGCCCTGCATCGGCTCCCGAGAGGCTATAAACCGCCGTCGCGTCGTCCGTGGTCGCGGTGTAAATAACCGCGTTCTCACCAGAGTTTTCGTCAATGGCGGTCGCTGTTGAACCGGATGTAAATGCCGGTGCCACTTCATCCAGATCATTGACCGCCAAGGTGACGGCTTGGTCCGTGTGGTTACCGGCCCCATCGGTGGCTGTAACAGTAAAGCTGTAGCTTGGTTTGGTTTGGTAATCAGCATCCGCCAACAAGGTGACTTCACCGGTGCTGGCATCGATCGAGAAATACGCTGCATCGTCGCCTGACAGACTGAAGGTGACGCCATCAGAAATATCAGCAGAGTCATCAGCAACAGCGGTATACACCACTTGCCCGGCACCGCTGTTTTCATCGATGGCAGTCGCGGTATCACCAGAGGTAATCGTCGGTGCTGCTTCATCCAGGTTATTGACCGCCAGGGTAACGGCCTGATTAGTAAAGTTACCGGCTCCATCGGTGGCGGTGAC
>NZ_JAUYVV010000066.1:0-1476 GCF_030689165.1 Oceanobacter sp. 4_MG-2023
CTGGAAGCCAGGCTCAGGTTGCCGGCGCTGTCGACGGCATAGGCGTAATAACCGCCCAGCGCCAATGTCGTGGTATCTACAGTGACCGTACCCGCCACCGCTAATGTCGCGGTAGCCCACAGGTTACTGCTGGCGCTGGTGATATCGGCCTCAGTGGTCACGGCCACTGTATCGCTCACCAAATACACCGTACCTGCTTCATTGCTTTGTAATGTGACCAACTCCCCTGTTTCATAGGTGCTATCTATCACCGGTGTACCATCGGCATTAAACGCCTGTACAAAGATCGACTCATCACCGTCGCTATCGATCCCGTACCAGGTCACCACATAGGCGCCAGCGCTGCCCACCGCAGTGATTTGGGGACTTTCGTCATCACCGTTGGTCTTACCCAGCGCTTCCAGCTGTACTGTGTCACCGTTGAAAGAACCATCGGCGTTAAACGCCTGCACAAAGATCGAATCATCACCGTCACTATCGGCCCCGTACCAGGTCACCACATAGGCACCAGCACTGCCCACGGCGGTGACTTGAGGAAAATAGTCATCACCAGTGGTATTACCCGGCGCTTCCAGCTGTACTGTGTCACCGTTGAAGGAACCATTGGCGTTAAAGGCTTGCACAAAGATCGAATAGTCACCGTCGCTATCCTCACCGTACCAGGTCACCACATAGTCGCCATCAGTGCCCACCGCGGTGATTTGGGGATTTCTGTCTTGACCTGCCGTATTACCCAGCGCTTCCAGCTGTACCGTGGTGCCGTTGAAGGAGCCATCGACATCAAACGCCTGCACAAAGATCGACCTATCACCGCCGCTGACTCCCTGCCAGGTCACCACATAGGCGCCATCAGTGCCCACCGCGGTGATTTGAGGAAAATAGTCAGCACCAGTGGTATGACCCGGCGCTTCCAGCTGTACCATGTCACCGTTGAAGGAGCCATCGACATCAAACGCCTGCACAAAGATTGAAAAATCACCGTCGCTATCGTACCCCTGCCAGGTCACCACATAGTCGCCATCAGTGCCCACAGCGGTAATTTGAGGCAGATAGTCACCACTGGTGGTCTCACCCAGTGCTTCCAACTGTACCGCGGCACTGCTTAAGGAACCATCGGCGTTAAATGCTTGTACAAAGATTGAATCATCATCGTCGCTATCCCTTCCGTACCAGGTCACCACATAGTCGCCATCAGTGCCCACCGCAGTGATTTGTGGATCATAGTCATGACCAGTGGTGTTACCCAGCGCTTCCAACTGTATCGTGGCACCGTTGACGGAACCATCGGCTTTAAACGCCTGCACAAAGACCGAATAGTCACCGTCGCTATCCCTTCCGTACCAGGTCACCACATAGGCGCCATCGCTGCCTACCTCAGTGATCTGGGAGCTATGGTTGGCATTACCCGGTGCTTCCAGTTGTACCGTGGTGCCGTTCAAGGAGCCATCGGCATTAAACGCCTGCACAAAGATCGAA
>NZ_JAUYVV010000068.1:0-1235 GCF_030689165.1 Oceanobacter sp. 4_MG-2023
CTGTTCTGGTCAACAAAACCGGACACATTAATTGGCTAATTTCTCATGCTCCGCCGGTGACAAGTCACCGTTCGAGGAGTGCAGTCGATCCAGGTTGTAATATTTCATATAGGCCGCAACATCCTGTTTCATATGAGCCCGCGTCGGCTGGTGTACTTTGAACAGCCAGTCATGTTTTAGGCTCCCAAAGAAGCGTTCAACCACGGCGTTGTCCCAGCATGCACCAACGTCTCCCATTGAAGCTCTCATGTCATACCCTTTCAGCAGTTTGGCGAAGGATTCACTGGTGTACTGTGATCCTCGATCACTGTGGAACACCAGGCCTTTCGGTGGTTGCCTGAGGTTATAAGCTTTGATCAAGGCTCGACTGATCAGACTTGTGGTCATGCGTTTGTCGATGGCCCATCCAACTATCCTGCGCGAGTAAAGATCCATAACGATCGCCAGATACATCCAGCCTTCACCGGTTTTCAGGTAGGTGATGTCTCCTGCCCAAACCTGATTTTTACCCACCGGATTAAATTGTTGATTGAGCAGGTTATCGGCTACTCGGTCACTGTGTTTTCGTTTGGTTGTCGCCTTGTAAGCCACGCGCTGCGTGACTTTAAGATCCAGTTGCTGCATCACTGTTCGTACTCGATGTCGACTCACCTGAATGCCTTCTTCACTCAACTTTTTGACCAATTCGCGACTCCCCAAGCTGTTTCTGGAGGCTTTGAACAGTGCTTTGGCACGTCGATACAGGTGCAATTCTTCCGCAGTGATCACCTTGGCTGGACGAGCTTTCCACGCGTAGAACGCCGACTTGCTGACGTTCATCACATGACAGAGCAATCGCACCGGATAACTCTGTCTGTGATTTTCAATAAAGTGGTATTTCACTTCATTTCTTTCGCGAAGAAAGCACTGGCCTTTTTTAAAATCTCTTTCTCCATGCGCAGGGTTTTGACTTCCTGACGAAGCCGCTTCAGCTCTTCCAGTTCCGTTTCTGCAGGCTTTGATTCACTGGTTGACTGCGCCTGTTTTTCCTTCCACCGATAGAGCAAGTTGGTGGCGATACCCAGAGACTTCGCGGCCTCCGGAACTGAATAACCTTGCTCGGTCACGAGAGAGACGGCTTCTTCCTTAAATTCTGGCGGATATTGCTTGTAACTACGTTTCTGGCTCATGGTTGGCACCTCTGTTGGTGAAGAGTTTATCTCTTCTTGAGGTGTCCGGGATATTCAACCAGAACA
>NZ_JAUYVV010000069.1:0-1028 GCF_030689165.1 Oceanobacter sp. 4_MG-2023
ATCGTCGGTGCGACTTCATCCAGGTTATTGACTGCTAAAGTAACGATTTGGTCGGTGTGGTTACCGGCTCCATCGGTAGCGGTGACAGTAAAGCTGTAGCTTGGTTTGGTCTCGTAGTCCGCATCCGCCAACAAGGTGACTTCACCGGTGCTGGCATCGATCGAGAAATACGCTGCATCGTCGCCAGAGAGCGAGAAAGTCACACCATCAGAGATATCTGCGGAGTCATCGGCAGTGGCTGTATACACCACTTGCCCGGCACCGCTGTTTTCATCGATCGCAGTGGCGATAGCGCCAGAAGTAATCGTCGGTGCGACTTCATCCAGGTTATTGACTGCTAAAGTAACGATTTGGTCGGTGTGGTTACCGGCTCCATCGGTAGCGGTGACAGTAAAGCTGTAGCTTGGTTTGGTCTCGTAATCAGCGTCGGCCAATAAGGTGACTTCACCGGTGGCGGAGTTGATGCTGAACAGTGACGCATCTGTACCAGACAGGCTGAAACTCACACCATCGGAAATATCGGCAGAGTCATCCGCAGTGGCGGTATACACCACAGTACTGGCACCGCTATTTTCGTCGATCGCAGTGGCGATAACGCCAGAAGTAATCGTCGGCGCTGCTTCATCCAGGTTATTGACTGCTAAAGTAACGATTTGGTCGGTGTAGTTACCAGCTCCATCGGTAGCGATTACAGTAAAGTTGTAACTTGGTTTGGTCTCGTAATCAGCGTCGGCCAATAAGGTGACTTCACCGGTGCTGGCATCAATCGAGAAGTACGCCGCATCGTCACCTGAGAGCGAGAAAGTCACGCCATCGGAGATATCTGCAGAGTCATCAGCGGTGGCGGTATACACCACAGTACTGGCACCGCTATTTTCATCGATGGCAGTCGCGGTATCACCAGAGGTAATCGTCGGCGCTGCTTCATCGAGGTTATTGACCGCTAGTGTCACGGTCTGGTCAGTGAAGTGACCAGCCCCATCGGTGGCGATTACAGTAAAGTTGTAGCTGGACTTGGTCTCGTAGTC
>NZ_JAUYVV010000007.1:0-155166 GCF_030689165.1 Oceanobacter sp. 4_MG-2023
CCGAATCAAGGTGGCGAATAATACACTGATAAATCAGTAATTCAACCCTTAAATCCGTTTTTTCTGATTGGCGGTTCAGATCCAAAGGATGTGTTGCCAAACCAGAACTGAAGCTGATCCATCCAATATAACGATGAATCTTGCTCCATTCCCTGCCGCATCAGCAGTAGGGAGGCGCGCAGTATAGGGATATCCATATTGCCGTCAACTATTCTTTTCACTTTGATGACAATTAGCGGTCATTTTCAATAATTCAGCATTGTAATACCCGTTGCTACGCTACCCGAGTCCGGGCCAACGGCTTTTTCCACTGTTTCCGCCATAAACGCTCAGCCAATAACAACGCCACAAAGACACTGTAGAGAACGGGCTCAAGCCAGTTGGATCGGATTTGCAGTAAATAGTGAATCGCGGCAAGTACAGCAATCGCATAAACCAATGTATGCAGCTGCTTCCAGCGCTGACGAAGGCGTCGCTGCCAATAGCTGTGAGACGTCACGGCCAATGGCAATAGCAGTAACCAGGCCAGCATTCCCAATGTCAGGTAAGGGCGCTTTACCAGCTCGGTCGCTATTTCCTGCCAATGCCATTCCAGCAGGAAGGCAGAGTAAGCCAGCAGATGACAGGTGGCGTAAGTAAATGTGATCAATCCCACCATACGGCGGTGAGTGGCTGGCCACTTTACCCCCATTCTTCGTAAGGGTGAGATGGCAAGACCGATCAATAACAGATTAAAGGTCCAGCTACCGGTAAAAAAGACAATCGCCCGGCCAGGCTCCGGCCCCAATACATCCCATTCGCCCATCTGCAACCGAACCACCAGCCATAACAAGTAAACCAGTGGTAACAAACCGGCAATCAGAACCAGCCAGCCGCGCCAGACTCGTGTTGATAACGCCATACCTCTCCCCCCTCTTTTGGACCTGTGCTTAATACAGCTTCTGTAAATCCATTCCCCGGTACAAATGGGCAACTTCATCGGCATAGCCGTTAAACATCTGTGTTTCGATCCGATTGGCGGATAGCAGACCAGAGGGCAGCCTGCGCTCACGGGCCTGACTCCAGCGAGGGTGATCGACTTCCGGGTTTACGTTGGCATAAAAGCCGTATTCATTAGGGGCCAATGAATTCCAGCTTGTGACTGGCTGCGTTTCAGTGAAGCGTATCGAGACGATTGACTTGATGCTTTTAAAGCCATATTTCCAGGGCACAACCAATCGCAATGGTGCGCCATTCTGGTTTGGCAATACTTCACCATACAATCCAACGGCGAGTATGGTTAGTGGGTTCATGGCTTCATCCATGCGCAGGCCTTCCCGATACGGCCAGTCAATGGTTGAAAAACGGCTACGCTGCTCAGGGAATTGTTTTGGATCTTCCAAGGTCTTGAATTCAACAAACCGGGCGCTGGACAGCGGCTTGCAACGCTTGATCAGATCGGCCAAGGAGAAGCCAATCCAGGGAATCACCATAGACCAGGCCTCAACACAGCGCAGTCGATAGATACGCTCCTCAAGCTCCATATCCTTCATTATTGTTTCCAGCGACAGGACTCCTGGATTTTCGCAGGCACCGCTGATTTCCACAGACCAGGGATCTGTCGACAGTTTGCTGGCATACCGTGCCGGGTCGGCTTTGTCGTAGCCAAACTCATAGAAGTTATTGTAGTTGGTAATGGCGCTATAAGGGGCGGGGGCATCTGTCGTACTGAGTGGCGATTCTTTCGCCGCACCAATTTGCTGTTGCAGCCAGCCGGGGCCTGCTGTTTCAGGATTTTTTCGGGTGGTTAATGCCAGAGCTGGCAAACTCATGGTTGCCGCAGAAATCGCGGCAGAAGCACTCAAGGCAGTACCAATCGACGCTCCCATAAAGGCGCGTCGATTAAGATATGTATCTTTGGGGGTGATTTCTGACGGCTTTGGATCGCTACGTCGAGGTTTTAATATCATCATGCTGCGACTCCCTGATAAGAAGATTGATCTCTTTGATATAGAGTAGTCGCAGAAGGTTGCTAGTTCTTACGATTTATTAGTCGATCCCACACTTCAAAGGCAGGTCCCGACAAGGCATAGCCAACAAAGAACAATAACAGCACCTTGGCCGGGTCGATGGAAACCACCACAAAGACCAGCACCACCGCCAACAAGGCCACAAACGGCACCTTGCCTTTCAAGTCCAGTCCCTTGAAGCTGTGATAACGGACATTACTGACCATCAGCAAGCCCGATACAGGTACCAGTACCGCCATTAACCAGGCGACGGACTCGCCACTAACGCCGGCATCCGAAAACATCCATACGGTTCCGGCAACCACTGCAGCAGCAGAGGGACTGGCCAACCCCGTAAAAAAGTTTTTGTCGGCAACGCCCAGTTGCGTATTGAAACGGGCCAGCCGTAACGCCGCCCCGGCGACATAAACAAAAGCAGCCAGCCAGCCTATTTTACCCAGATCCTGTAACGCCCAACTGAACGCAACCAGAGCCGGGGCCATACCAAATGACACCATATCGGACAGACTGTCGTACTCTGCGCCAAAATCACTTTGGGTGTTGGTCATGCGTGCAACACGGCCATCCAGCCCATCCAGAATCATGGCAATAAAGATCGCTACGGCAGCGGTTTCAAAGTGCCCGTTCATACTCGCGGTGATAGCGTAAAAACCGGAAAACAGGGCAGCTGTAGTAAACAGGTTAGGTAGCAAATAAATGCCCCGACCACCGGCCCAGCCAGAGTGGCGCTGCGAGTCGTCACTCTTGTTATTGCATTCGTTTAACGGATCTTCTTCATTGGGGTGTTGCTGAACTGGTTTCATTCAATGGCCTTATCATGCACTGGCAGTATGATGAAATATTCACTGCCGAAAGGAATCTGCCGTTTGCTGGCACGGGTCTGTTACGGAAACAGCCTGACAAACGCTATTATGCGTTATCCATCAAAGGCTGTCTTCCAGAGTGCCTGAATCAGTGGATCATTCAAGCGGTGAACGTGAGAGCACAATCCAATCAGGAAGGATTCCAGCTCCGGCTGTACAGCCAGCACCCGAACCCGGGACGACATCGGACTATGGCGCAACACCAATTCCGGCACAACGCCAACCCCGACTCCCAGAGCCACCATACTGACGATAGCCTCGCTACCCGACACCTGTGCATAGATATGCGGCTGGATTGATCTGGCAGCAAACCACTGATCCACCCGGGAACGACCCAAGCCACTGGTCGATAGCACCATCGGAACCTTTTGCCAATCCGGCTCCGGCTTGGCCAACTCAGGAATAATAGCGACATTTCTCGGTGCTATAAATAGCAGAGGGCTGGACGTCAGTGCCCGAAATGACAACTCACGATCCAGTGTTTCCGGACGCGCAGCGACTACGATATCGGCTTCCCCTGAGCGCAGCCTGGGAATTGATTCCGCCGCATCACCCGTCAGTATATTCAGATCAATACAAGGGTAGCGCTCCCGAAACCGGGATAACAGATCAGGCAACACCGTAAAACTGGCCGTCACCGAGCAAAACAGCGTCAGTCGCCCGGACAGCTTGCTGACCCCCACATTGACTTCATGCCTCAGGGTTTGCCAGGAGAACAGGGTCTGTTCCGCATGTTGGCCAAATCGTTCTCCGGCACGGGTTAACGACAGCTGCATTCTGTCACGATTCAGCAAAGGTACCCCAACTTCCTGTTCCATTCGTGCCAGCCTGCGACTGAGTGTCGATGGACTCATATGCAGCTGTTCTGCAGCCCGTCCCAAATGCAATACCGACGCCAGACAGATAAAAGACTGCAAGTCTTTGTAATCCATGGAGTTTTACCTATTCATAAAAATCACTGACCAGACTCGGAACAAAAATACCGCAAGCATTCACGACTCTTTGCATAAAACGCAACACAGCAACGCAAATATAGCATTTTACGCAACGTAAGCATTGGCCTACCATGCCCGCATCGACATTCTGTACACCCCTGCAATGAGGAAGACTGGTATGGGCAACAACTACTTTAACACTCTGAACCTGCGCGAAAAGCTGGACCAACTGGGCCGCTGTCGCTTTATGAACCGTGATGAATTTGAGTCCGAAGCCGATTACCTGAAAGGCAAAAAAATTGTCATTATCGGTTGTGGTGCCCAGGGCTTGAACCAGGGTCTGAACATGCGCGACTCCGGTCTGGACGTGTCTTACACACTGCGTGCCGCGGCGATTGCAGAAAAACGTCAGTCGTGGAAAAACGCCACCGACAACGGCTTCACCGTCGGCACTTATGAAGAGCTGATTCCAACGGCTGACCTGGTCATGAACCTGACTCCAGACAAACAGCATACTGCCGTTGTTTCTGCTGTTATGCCACTGATGAAACAAGGGGCTACCCTGGGCTATTCCCATGGTTTCAACATTGTTGAAGAAGGCATGCAAATCCGTGAAGACCTGACCGTCATCATGGTTGCACCCAAGTGCCCGGGCTCTGAAGTACGTGAAGAATACAAACGTGGCTTTGGCGTCCCAACGCTGATCGCGGTTCACCCAGAGAACGACCCGAATGGCGACGGCCTGGAAATTGCCAAAGCCTGGGCGGCTGGTACTGGCGGTCACCGTGCCGGTTGTCTGGAATCCTCCTTTGTTGCCGAAGTAAAATCCGACCTGATGGGTGAGCAAACCATCCTGTGTGGCATGCTGCAAACCGGTGCCATTCTGGGCTTCGAAAAAATGGTTGAAGACGGCATAGATGAAGGTTACGCCGCCAAGCTGATCCAGTACGGCTGGGAAACCACCACAGAAGCTCTGAAATATGGCGGCATCACCAACATGATGGATCGCCTGAGCAACCCGGCCAAAATCGAAGCCTTCGATATGGCCGAAGACCTGAAAGAACTGATGCGTCCCCTGTTCCGCAAACACCAGGACGACATCATTTCTGGCGAGTTCTCCCGCACCATGATGGAAGACTGGGCCAACAACGACAAAAACCTGCTGACCTGGCGTGAAGAAACCGCAGAAACCGGCTTTGAAAAAGCACCGGCGTCTGACGTTGAAATTGATGAGCAAGAATACTTCGACCACGGCATCATGCTGGTTGCCATGATCAAGGCTGGTGTTGAGCTGGCTTTCGAAACCATGGTTGAGTCCGGCATCGTTGAAGAGTCTGCTTACTACGAGTCTCTGCACGAAACACCACTGATCGCCAACACCATCGCCCGTCGCAAACTGTACGAAATGAACGTCGTTATTTCCGACACAGCAGAATACGGTAACTACCTGTTCTCCCACGCAGCGGTACCCCTGCTGCGCGAGAAGTTCATGCCACATATCAGCACCGATGTGATTGGTAAAGGACTGAAGCTGAAAACCAACTCGGTTGATAACGCTCGCCTGATCGAAGTAAACGACGCCATCCGTAACCACCCGGTTGAATGGGTTGGCCAGGAACTGCGTGGCTATATGACCGACATGAAACGCATCGTAGAAGCAGCGCGTTAATCATGCACGACGGCTGCGAATCTGTCTGATGCGCAGCCTTCCGTCATAAAAAAGCCGCTACCGGAACAAACCGGTAGCGGCTTTTTCTTTTTATAGCGGATCAAGCAGAATAATGCTTATTTAACTACCCGACAGTTGCCCCACTCACAACGTAACAGCAAGAAACTGGCATCTTCACACCGGGCCTGATAGACCTCATCTGGCCAAGCACTGCTGAGCAAGCTGACTTCCGCTCCAGGACAAGCCAGGTGCTGCGTCAGCTTTTCGACAACATAGTAGGAACGGCCATACACCTTGCCGGTCTGTTTCTCTACTGCCGCTTCTCTCAGCAATAATGCATCACCTTTCATATCCCGATGATGCTGCATCTCCAACAAGGCCTTGTAAGTTACCTCTCGATCAGCCAGATCCAAATCCCCCCGATCAAAGGCATCCAGAACCTCAAGGCATCGGCTTTCCTGATTCTCTTTATCCGCCAGAGCCGCTGCCACTTCCTGCTCTGCTGCTTCAACGATTCCCCAGGTCAGCGCCATCGCCAGTCGAGCACCGGTTGGTTGACGTGTATCGGTTATCGTAACCAGATCATACGCCAAGCCATAATCTGCACTTTTCACCAAACTGCCATTACGGTTCCACCAGTTCTGACGCGCCAGCTGTGCTGCCTTGTCTGCCCGATAGCTGACATGCGTGCAGCTATCGGCCCATGTCCGCAAACGTGTATCCAAAGCCAGCGTATCGTAAATCGCTTCACCCTTGGGTGATAATGACGGCCCACCGCTCGTCGTTGCACAGCCAGACAAACCGATAGCCAAAGCCACAGCAATAACCGACGTTCGACCCCACAACACACCGGTTCCTGTGATCATATTTTTTATTCGCATAAATCAGTCTTCCTTTGCTGGAGATTGATGCACTGCCAGCCATGACAGCATATTTTCAAAATCAAATGGCCAACCAAGCTCATCAGATGAGCTATCATGCCGAATCACTGGTATGCGAATACCATAACGCTCCACCAATGTTTCATCATCAGCGATATCGATGTAGTGATACGTTATCGGCAGCACGCTGGCAGCCTGTTGCAACAGCTTGTCTGCGTCTTCGCACAAGTGGCAGCCATCAGTACCGTATATTGTAAAAGCCACGCCTTGATTAATCCTTGATGAAATCTTCACTTTGACAGTCGTTACCAACAACCGGGTTACAGTAGACCAAAAAGTCTGAATGTTTATAGACCAGACTGACTATTTTCCTGCCTATCGATCACATCCAGAAAATTCTGCTGGTAAATTCATGATTGATAATAAAAACTAACTTACTGATAATTAAGTCAATATTTGAAAAACAATCGACTCAATACTCCCAGATGCCCATCGCGGTACTCAAGCAGTAAGGCAGCAGACAAACACTATGACGACGGATCAAGGCTATCTCGCAGCATTGACAGTGATGCCATTACTGCAGATTTTGCCACACCAACACAGAGAACACCTGCCACCACCACTCGGCCATAGCACTCCAGAATTGCCTGTCATACTGGATGCCTGTACCGCCAAGGAATATATCAACCACCTGCATGCCACACACAACAGCAACGACTTTTGTGTTTTGCCACCGTTGCGGTTCGACGCCGGAGCCAGCGGCCCGTTACACCATTTGTTTTTATGCAGTAACACATTACGCGAAGCTCTGTATTACCTGGAAAAGTTTGCCTCGTTGTTATCGGAACACATGGTCGTCAATGTTACCCGAACCCGCCAAGGGCCTCTGCGTATCCGTATCGACCTGAAGGCACCCATAGACACCGGCAGCTGCCGCTGGCGGATGGAATTACTGATCAGCACACTACTCAGCTGGTTTCGCCATTTATGTGGCTCACGCCTGATCATAGAGCGGATTCTGCTGCCATGGCAGGAGCCGGATTACGCTCAGCGCTATAGCCAGCAATGGCAAACCGAACTACTCTTTGATGCCTCGCAATGTACCATTGAGCTGCAGCCGGACAGCCTTGATCTGGGGTTACACCATACCAACCCGAACATCACCCAAATGATGCGTCAGGTAGTTGAAAAACAGTTTCGCAAACTCGTCCGGGCGGGTTCACTCTGCAATCACATCCAACGTGCCCTGATCAATGGCCAGCTCAGTTTCTCGGCCACCCAGCAAACCATTGCCGAGCACTTCAATATCAGCACCCGCACTCTGAATCGCCACCTGCAACAGGAAGCGACTTCATTAAAACAACTGATCACTCAAGTACGGATAAAACAAGCCAAGCATCTGTTAACCAGCAGCAATGACAGTATCGATGCAATTGCCGTAACCCTGGGACTATCTGGCAGACGGGCGCTCGATCGTATATTTCACAAACATGAAAATATCAGTCCGGCACAGTTTCGTCAGGATGCCAGTGTATCGATTGCAGAATCCTGTTAAACACCCACAGCGATCAGCGACCAGCCAGGCCCATCAGGCTGGCACGCTGGATCACCGCAACCGTCAGCAAATCAGTGATACGCCCGTCCAGCGTCATGGCCAGTGCCTCAGCAAAAGGCAGCCGCTGAATATCCAGTTGCTCGGTATCATCAAAACAAGTCTCACCCTCCGTCAGTCCTTGCGCCAGAAAAGCAAAGGCTTCTTCATTGGTAATGCAATTACTGACATGAAAATACCCTAGCGGCTGCCACTCGTCAGCGCTCAGGCCAGTTTCTTCCTTCAGTTCACGTCGAGCAGCCAGTTCCGGGGACTCATCCAATGGCCCGCCTCCCATTGGCAATTCCCAACTGTATTGATCCAAAGGAAAGCGGTACTGCCCGATCAACCAGGTATCGCCATTCTCGGCGATAGGCAATATGGCAATCGCGCGATTTTTAAACGCCACTGTGCCATAAATACCCGGCTTGCCTGTCGGTGCAATCACCTGGTGATCGTCGACCCGCATCCACGGATTTTCATACACCGTCTGAGCGCTGACAATGCGCCAAGGACCCCGTTGCTGTTCGTCATTCTGAGACATGATCATTATCCCGGCAAAAAATTGGGCTAAAGACTGCCATAGCCAACAACCAGACGCCACCGGCGATCCCTCCCAGCAAGTGAGCCTCGGTTGCCACTCGCCCACCAATCATCTCACTCACCGCTCCACCGCTGTAATAAGGCGACTGTTCCCATACCACCTTGAGTACCACCAGTCCGGCAAACAGCATCGCCATACGGCGGCTATATCCAAGCGCAACAAATGGAGCCACCATCAACATGCCATGCAACACCCCGGACAAACCCACATAGCGCTGCAGATCCCCGGCAAACAGCATCAACCCCAGTCCAACAACACCACTGCACCAGAGCAACAACCCCACAAACACCCTGTTTGGTACCGTTCCAGCGGCGATCACAGCCAGCAACACCAGCCCACCCACATTACCCAGCGCATGAGGCCAGGATAAATGCACCCAGTGGCACGTTAACAAGCGCCACCACTGACCTTGGCCAATGTCACTACGGTCAAACGCCAACCATTGTGAACTGACAGGTTCCAGCACACTGGCCAGTAACACAGCGATAATCGCCCCAAGACAAAAAGCAGATTGCTTTATCACTATATTTTCACCGGGATAACCGCCATTCAGAGTTCATATCAGAGTCCATATTCATAGTATCGAACCGGACTGACAACAGACACGGCGTCACGGCCTGGCAAGCACCCACACCATAAACACGGCCGATCGATTATCACAACAGAGAACAGGCAAGACGAGCCAACACCACACAGCCAGCCAAATGGCTCACTGGTTTATGGCAAACAGCAGAGGGGCAGTCTCATATCGCAGACCGCGAGGAACAGGCAGGTCAGAATAACCAGCCAGCAGAGCATACAGAAAAGCAGCGAGACTCAGTAACGTCGATTCAGATACCCATGAATCGCATCCGGGCTATACAGCCATTCGCTGTTTTGCTCACCATCGATACGCAAGCAAGGAACCCGAGGTATACCACCGCCATTGACCAGCTCATTACGATAAGCATCAACACGCTCAACGTCTTTTTCCACTACCCGCAAACCAAGCCGCAGGCAATGGCGTCGCACCTGGATAGAAGCCGGACAATTACGCGAAAAGTACAAATGCATTCGACGGGATTCACGATCCAGTACTGTTTGCAGATCAGGGGCATGTACAACCGGTTTGACCGGGACGACTCGGTCGACCAGATCAAATGCCATGCCTTTCAGTTGACGAGCTACGTTCATATCATCAAGACTCAACCGCATGAAATCGACGCGCATTGTAGTCTTGTTTTGCCACACGGCAACCCCTGAACAAGGACTTTTTTAAACCACCACCTGACAATCATCTGATCGTCCTGGAAAAACAGTTTCACCGGTCATAAACCTTTCCTTTTTGCTGGCCGCCGGGTGCAATCCGCAAACAAGGATAGTCACCAGCAATCTCTGTATGGCCCCGCTTATTCACAGCTTGCGTTGCTTTCCGGCAGCTGCAGAGGCTTACTGAATCCAGCCATTACGATCAAATGATGGCAGTTCATCCCAGCCTTTCCAGTGCATCCAGACGGCCACGGCTTTACCCACAATATTTTCTTCCGGTACAAAACCCCACACCCGACCATCGCTGCTGTTACCGCGATTGTCACCCATCATGAAATAATGCCCCTCCGGCACATCCCAGACCCCTTCAGGCCCCGCCCAAACCACCAGATCACTAGCGCCTACCGGCCGTCCTACAACCCATTTTACGGTAGCCGTATGATCACCCAGCGATTCTTCCGCCAGATACTTTACCGGGCGGTAAACCGGCTCGCCTCCCAGGTTACGGGTCGGTATTTTTTCACCGTTAATGGTCAGCTGGCGGTCACGATACTCGATGTGATCCCCCGGCAAGCCGATAACCCGCTTGATAAAATAACGTGGGTCCTCCGGTGGGAAAAATACCATCACATCCCCCCGCTCTGGCTCGCCAACAGGGATCAGCGTATTGCCGAATACCGGCATTCTCAGTCCATAATGAAATTTGCTGACCAGAATAAAGTCACCCTCTGTCAGACCAGGCTCCATCGATGCCGATGGAATCTGAAATGGCTCTGCAATAAATGAGCGCAGCACAAAGACAATTGCCAGTACCGGGAAAAACGACTTGCTCTGTTCAACCAGAAAAGGCTCTTGTGCCACCTTCCCAGCGGCATCCATATTCCCTGCTGCTGTTGCCGCATCAGCACGGGCAACGCGCCGGGATGCCAGAAACAACTTATCGATCAAGGCCACGATGCCGGTAAACAGCGTGGCAATCATCAAGATGAGCGGAAAATCAATATTCATAAATAGAAATAACCTAAGAGCATTGCATCATCGGGTTCGGCGTACTGGCAAACCAGCAGCTCCACGGCGAAATGACAGCAGTGACGGGGACTTCCCTTCCTTGGGTGCAGACGTGATTACCATCGGTAAGCGCGTCCCGCGACGCGGTTCTGCAAGTACTCAAGTACTTATGCGTAACCTTGCAGAACCGCAGGTACTTCATCAGATATCGAAGCTGTGGCGCAGTACGATCGTTTCAAGACGATCAGGGCCAGTAGAAATAATATCAATCGGCGCATTGATGGCTTTTTCTACAAAACGGATATACGCACGGGCATTCTCTGGCAAGTCTTCCAGTGCTTTGGCACCAAAGGTGGACTCAGTCCAGCCTGGCAGCTCTTCATAGACTGGAGTGATTTTGGCAAACTTGTCAGCACTGGCCGGAACATTCATGCGCTGGCCGTTTTCATCTTCATAGCCGACACAGACCTTGATGGTTTCAAGACCATCCAGTACGTCGAGCTTGGTCAGACAAATAGTATTGATAGAGTTCACCCGGATCGCGTGTTTTACCAGCATGGCATCAAACCAGCCACAACGGCGATTACGGCCAGTGGTTGTACCGGTTTCCTTACCCACGGTCGCCAGCTGCGTACCAACCTCATCAAACAGTTCGGTTGGAAACGGGCCAGACCCGACACGGGTGGTATACGCCTTGGTAATCCCCAGAATCTGGTCCAGATACAAGGGACCAACGCCGGAACCTGTCGCCACGCCACCGGCAGTGGTGTTGGACGAAGTAACAAACGGATAAGTACCGTGGTCGATATCCAGCAAGGTGCCCTGGGCGCCTTCAAACATGATATCGCCACCGGATTCGCGCACAGAATGCACCAGGTCGACCGCATCAACCACAATGTCCTTGATCTGTGCAGCCCACTCCAGGCAAGACGCCAGAGTTGCTTCGTAGTCGACTTCTTCAACGCCGTAATAGTGCTTCAAGGAGAAGTTATGGTATTCCATTACTTCTTTCAGCTTGTCGGCAAATTCCGGCTGGAACAGATCGTCAACACGCAAACCGCGACGACTGACCTTGTCTTCATAGGCAGGGCCAATACCACGACCGGTGGTGCCGATTTTGGCATTGCCACGCTTGATCTCACGGGCCTGATCCAGAGCGGCATGATAAGGCAGAATCAGAGGGCAGGCATGGGACAAACGCAAGCGCTCCATAACCGGTACACCACGTTGCTCCAGCGCCCGGATTTCTTTCAACAAGGCATCCGGAGCCACCACCACACCGTTACCCACCACACAGATAACGCCTTCACGCAAAATGCCTGAAGGAATCAGATGCAATGCGGTTTTTTCACCATCAATCACCAGTGTGTGACCGGCATTGTGGCCACCCTGGAAACGCACAACGGCCGCTGCTTTTTCAGTCAGCAGGTCAACAATTTTCCCTTTACCTTCGTCACCCCATTGGGTGCCGAGAACTACAACACTTTTACCCATGTCTGTCTCAATATTAAGCTGGTTGCACTTGGACCAGCTGCCACTGGCCGTTGATGATTTGCAGGGAATAATCTGCCTGCGGTGTATCCTGCTCACGGCAGGAGATAACACGCATCCCCTGCTGCCTTAGTTCATTCACATACTGCCAGAGTGCGGCATCACCGGTAGCCGGTGCCAGTACCAGAGGCTTGCGTTCCGGGGCAAAGTCACCCAGTCGGGCCAGGACCCGCAAGTCTGCGCTGAATCCTCGTGCCGGACGAGCACGGCCAAAGGCCTTGCCGGTTTCATCGTAGCGGCCGCCCTGGGCAATGGCATCACCGTAACCGGGAATATAAGCACCAAACACCAGACCGGTATGATACTGATAGCCACGCAATTCGGTCAGGTCGATATACAGAGGGACACCAGGAAAACGCTCCAGAACCTGGTTGGCAACCGCCTGCAGATGCTCCAGCTCACTGGCTACACCAGGAACCAGTGCAATCAGCTTGTCAAAACCGTTGGCCAGACCACTCAGAGTACCTTGCAAACGTGCCAATAACTGCAGTGCCTTACGGCTGTTATTATCGGCAATTTCCCGTTCTGCCCAGGCATCAATATCACTGGCACATTTCAGCTTGAGCAAATCAAACAGCTCGGTCTGCTGGGCATCCGTCACCTCTGCCTGTTCAGCAATGGCACGGTAGACACCGACATTACCGATATCAAGATGAATGTTCTTGACGCCACTGGCGGTCAATAGACTCAGCATCATACTGAGTACTTCCACATCCGCGGCCACTCCGGCTTCACCAAACAGCTCAGCACCAATCTGGGTTGGCGTACGGTTGGCCAGCAGGGAGCGAGCACGGGTATGGAAAATTGTCCGGCAATAACAGAAGCGACTGATCCCGTCTCGTGCCAGGCTATGCGCATCGATGCGAGCGACCTGAGGCGTAGTATCAGCACTCAAGCCCATCATGCGGCCGGAAATCTGATCGGTCACCTTGAAGGTACGCAAGTCCAGATCCTTGCCAGTACCGGTCAGGAGTGCATCCAGATATTCCAGTACCGGAGGCGTCACCAGGTCGTAGCCCCAGCTATCCATCAGGTCGAGCAAGCGTCGACGTAAGTGTTCTATCTGCTGCGCGCCAGGCGGCAGGACTTCTTCAATACCGTCCGGCAGTAGCCAGCGATCTGCTAGAGTCATTGTTCAGCCTATATCAATGGGTAACATCCAGAGGTATCGATTGCAGCATAATGCTGACCAACTCCGCCAGACGTACCGTTCGGTCACTATCGGCAGTTACCCTGTTATCTGGTAGCGCCAATATTGTGGAATCGAGGAAAGCCCCAGGCTTTCCGGGATCAATATCAGGCAAGGGCCCAAGGGTTCCCACAGGGATGTCATGGTTTGATCCTTATGACACGCCAGTGCAGCCTTTATCAGCCTGCTTGCCGGAGGACGAAGTGCCTGATGCTTTGGTTATTTCACAAAAAAACCGGGCCTTTGCCCGGTTTTGATGATTTTAGCAAAGCTGCACGGCGATGACCATGAGTCCGACACCTGCCGCCTTGCTCGCCAACCGGTCAGTTACCGGAAGGATCTTTCAGGTAACGGAAGAACGTGCTGTCAGGCTTGAGCAAAATCACATCGTTCTGATTGAAGGTCTCGGTATAGGCATTCAGACTGCGGGTAAACGCATAGAATTCCGGATCCTTGCTGAACGCGGCGTTGTAGATACGCGATGCTTCTGCGTCCCCTTCACCACGTGTGCGCTCGGCATCCCGATAGGCTTCTGCCTCAATCACCGTTTTCTGACGATCGGCATCGGCCTGGATACCTTCTGCCAGCTCACGACCTTGTGAACGATGTTCACGGGCTTCCCGATCACGTTCTGCAGACATCCGTTGATACACAGACTCACTCAGGTCTTCAGGCAAATCGATCGCCTTGACCCGCACGTCCAATACTTCAATCCCCAATTCGGCCTGGGTTTCTGTATTAAGCAGCGCTGTCAGTTTGGTCATCAGCTTGTCACGCTCGCCGGATACCACATCGTGCATGGTGCGGGAAGCGATTTCATCACGCAGCCCTTTGTTCATCAGGTTGGAGAGCAGTTTCGATGCTTCCATCCGATTACCGGAAGTGGCCTGGTAATAAGCCCGTACATCTTCAATGCGCCATTTCGCGAACGCATCCACAATCACGTACTTTTTACCCGCAGTCAGAAAGCGGGCTGAACTGGAATCCAGCGTCAGTACACGCGCATCAAACAGTTTGACGGTTTCAATAAAAGGCACCTTCCAATGCAATCCGGGCTGAATATCCGCATCGACAATTTCACGGAATTTCAACTTGATAGCACGTTCAGTTTCGTTAACCACGTACAAACCCTGACTGGCAAGCAGCAGGACAGCACCTGCAATCACGGCGCTGGCAAAGGCTTTCGGAGACATTAACGACCCTCCCGACGAGTAGTGGTAGTAGTTGAGCTTTGGCGTGAGCGTACTTCTTCCAGCACCTGATCGGTGAGGCGGGAAATATCGCTACTGGTCAATTGACCACTACCGGATGCCGCCTGAGATGCTGGCATGGCCTTCATCAACTGATCCAATGGCAGATACATCATGTTGTTACCACCATCAACATCCACCAGTACCTTGCTGGACTGGGTGTAGACATCGGAGATGGCATCGATATACAGACGTTCACGCATGACCTCCGGGGCCTTGCGATATTCCGCTAACAAATCGTTAAAACGGGCGGCCTGACCTTCGGCACGGGCAATCACCTGCTCTTTGTAGGCCGATGCTTCTTCCAGCTGACGCTGGGCACGACCACGGGCTTCTGGTACTACCGAGTTGGCATAGGCTTCGGATTCACTGATAAAGCGATCCTTGTCCTGCTTGGCTTTCTGCACATCATCAAAGGACGCCGCTACCTGGGTCGGTGGACGGGCATCCTTGATGTTGACCGTGTTCAGCACCATCCCGGTTTGATAACGGTCGAGGTAATCCTGCAAGCGAATCTGCACCTGGTCTGCCAACAGATTACGACCAATGGTCAGGATCTGATCCATTTCTGTCGAACCAACCGCATGACGCAAGGCACTTTCTGCCGCCGCCACCAAGGTACGCTCCGGTGATTCCACCCGCAGGGCATAGGCCACTGGGTCAGATACCCGATACTGTACGCTGAGCTCGATTTCGACAATGTTTTCGTCTTCGGTCAGCATCCGTTCTTTCACTTCCACTTCCCGGACACCGGTGGTGTTAACCGGTATCACGTGGTCGACCAGTGGAATTTTGAAACGCAAACCGGGGTTTTCGGTTGAGCTGTATTTACCCAGGCGCAGCACGACACCACGTTCGGTTTCATCCAGTGTGTATACCGAGTTGAACCCCAGCATCACCACCAGAATGGCACCTGCAATCACCAGCATGCCACCGATACCGCCGTTGCCATTGCTGTTATTGTTGTTACCGCCACCAGACCCCTTGCCGCCAAACAGACCGTTCAGCTTGTCGAGCAACTGCTTGAGTGCCTCGTCCAGGTCAGGTGGCTGGCCGCCACCGCCGCGGTTATTATTACCGCGGTTGTTATTACCCCAAGGATCGTTGGGATTGCCCTTACCGCCGGGCTCATTCCAGGCCATAGTTAACTCCAGTCAGGAAGCATCCAATACATAAAAACCGGGCCGTAATCGCCTTTCCCTGCGGGAGTGGCATTCGGGCCCGTTCCATAAAATTCAATCGTCAATGATAACGTTTTTGGCCAGGATTGCGACCAAAGCCGTTCCTGTTACTGCCAGGCTTCACGAACCTCTGGCAAGAACCGCGATTCTGCAATATCTGCCCGTGCCAAGGCACGTTTGAAGTCTTGCAACTGCAAACGTACCGACAACAACATATCACCGTTATCTTCGTAGTGTTCGCGCTGGATAGCACCCAGGTCATACAGTATGGCACGCAGTTTTGCGTCCGCCGGAGTCAACAGGATATCGTCGTCCAGCAGCTCTTCTCCCAGCAGCTCGCCAATTGCCTGGGTCAACAGCTCAAAGCCATTACGATCGACTGCAGATAACCAGATGGCCACCGGCTGGCCGTGTTCGTCACGATCAATCCGCGCTTCAGCCCGGTCCAGCAAGTCGATCTTGTTGTAGATCCGCAGCTGCGGCACTTCCATCGCGTCGATCTCGGTCAGAACCGATTCAACCTCAGCGATATTGCCATCCCGCTCTGCCGCTGCACTATCAATTACATGCAGCAATAAATCCGCTTCAGCCGCTTCTTGCAATGTCGCCTGAAAGGCTTCTACCAGTTTATGCGGCAGGTGACGGATAAAACCGACAGTATCGGCCAGGACAACTTCGCCGATGTCATCCACCGGCAAACGCCGCAAGGTCGGGTCCAGAGTGGCAAACAGCTGATCGGCGGCATACACCTCTGCACACGTCAACGCATTAAACAGCGTCGATTTGCCGGCGTTGGTATAACCCACAATGGCAACCGTTGGTACCGAGGAACGCTGTCGCGCTCGCCGCCCCTGTTGTCGTTGTGCGCGCACCTTGGCCAAACGGGCATTGATGTTTTTTACCCGCTCTCGCAGCAAACGCCGGTCGGTTTCAAGCTGGGTTTCACCCGGCCCGCGCATACCAATCCCGCCTTTTTGTCGCTCCAGGTGGGTCCAGCCCCGAATCAACCGGGTTGCCTGATACTGCAACTGGGCCAGCTCAACCTGCAGCTTGCCCTCGTGGGTGCGGGCACGCTGGGCAAAGATATCCAGAATCAGCCCGGTACGATCAAGCACACGGCACTGCAGGGCGCGTTCCAGGTTACGCTCCTGACTGGGGGAAAGAGAGTGATTGAAGATCACCAGCTCGCAGTCGTGCAAATGCACAAGATCGTGAATTTCTTCAACTTTGCCGCTGCCAATAAAGAATTTGGCATCGGGCACATCACGTTTGCTGGTAACCAGTTCGGCCGGATCTGCTCCGGCAGAGATCACGAGTTCCCGAAATTCAGCAAGGTCTTCACGATTGACACCTTCCGGGAAATCGATATGCACCAGAACGGCTGTCTCGCCGCCGTTCTGTGGGCGCTCAAAAAACAATTAGACGCTACTCCCAGTCCTGTCAGTTATCGTCGCCAGACTCGTCACCGGTTTCCATTGGCTGCATCCGTACATTACGGGATGGCACAACGGTTGAGATGGCGTGTTTGTAAACCATTTGGCTGACGGTATTTTTCAACAAAATCACAAATTGGTCGAAAGATTCGATTTGCCCTTGCAGCTTGATGCCGTTAACCAAAAAAATAGATACAGGAATACGCTCTTTCCTGAGCTGATTTAGGTAAGGGTCTTGTAGCGAGTGCCCTTTTGACATTGTAATAGTCTCCTCAAAGAGTGGTGCCCCCAATATACGGCGGCAAAAAATAGAATAAACCCAGTCCGCTGCTTTTTCAGGGCAACTCGCTAAATATGGCGTTCACCTCGAGTATTTTCAAGGCACTTGTCAACAGATCCGCTGAATCTGTCTCAAGCCAGTGCAAATCCGGCCAGCCACGCAGCCAGGTAATCTGCCGTTTGGCCAGCTGGCGCGTGGCAATAATGCCGCGTTCCGTCATGCTGTCATAATCACACAGCCCTTCGAGATAGTCCCATACCTGGCGATACCCCACAGCCCGGACCGATGGCAACCCGGTATGCAAATCGCCGCGCTGGTACAGATGCCGCACCTCTTCCACAAAACCTTCGCGCAGCATTTGCTCAAAACGGTACGCAATACGCTGATGCAATTGCGCCCGGTCGTTGGGGCAAACCGCAAGGTTGACCACCCGATAGGGCAGCGGTTCCGTCTGTTGTTCCTGCCAGTATTGGGTCAGCGTTTTGCCGGATACCCGATACACTTCCAGCGCCCGCTGGATACGCTGCTGATCCATGGGCTGCAAACGCGCCGCGGATTCCGGGTCAACGTCAGCCAGTTGGGCATGCATCCACGGCCAGCCATGTGCCTGTGCTTCAGCCAACAGCTGGCTACGCACCACATCATCCGCGCGCGGCAGGTCGGCAGCCCCATCACGCAGGAACTTGAAGTACATCATGGTGCCGCCCACCAGCAACGGAATCCGTCCCTGGGCACTGATATCCGCCATTTCACGCAGCGCATCCTCGCGAAAACGGGCGGCAGAATAAGGCTCGGCCGGATCACACAGATTGATCAGTCGGTGCGGTGCCTGGGCCAGCATCGCCGCATCCGGTTTGGCGGTGCCGATGTCCATATCCCTGTACACCAGCGCCGAATCCACACTGATGATATCGCAGGGGTAACGCTTGACCAGCTCCAGCGCCAGGGCTGTCTTGCCAGACGCAGTCGGCCCCATCAGAAAAATGGCGGGTGGTAATCCCGAGTGTGTCACTAGCGTCCCCTCAGAAACAGTTTGTCGAGCTCGGTCATGCTGAGCTGGGTCCAGGTTGGACGGCCATGATTACACTGGCCACTGCGCTCCGTCGCTTCCATATCACGCAACAACGCGTTCATTTCGGCAATCGTCAGTTTACGGTTGGCCCGCACGGAACCATGGCAGGCCATTGTCGAGAGTATTTCGTTGCGGTGCGCCTGAATGCGGTCAGAGGTGCCGTGTTCCAACAAATCGCCCAACATATCCGTGACCAGCTGTGGCACCACGGCCTGTTGCAGTAACACGGGGATTTGTCGGATCAGCAACGATTCCGGCCCCACTCGTGCCAGCTCCACTCCCAGGCGCCGGAACTCTTCCGCGTGCTGTTCGGCCATATCCGCTTCCCGTTCACTGACCGCCAGCGTTTCGGGCACCAGCAAGGGCTGACTGGCCACTTGCTGTTGATCGACCGATATTTTCAGCCGCTCATAGGTAATGCGTTCATGCGCGGCGTGCATATCAACCAGCACCAGACCAACGCTGTTCTGCGCCAGAATATAAATGCCATGCAGCTGGGCAACAGCCAACCCCAATGGCGGCAGATCACCATCGTCGGCCGCAGGCATCGTCATGGGCTGAGCGCTTAATGGCAACGGCTTGCTCATGCTTTCATAGGCACTGAGCTGATTGGCAATCTGGTTGGTCGATGGTCGCGGATCAAGCGCGGAGGACGAGTTAGCCGACGGATACGGATTGGCAGCCGGTGCTTGCCATGGCAATCGTTCCTGGCTGGTAAATTCGCCGCTGTCCTGCCCTGGTCTCGCCGTCGGCTGGCCATGCGGACGTGTCTCAGCCTCGCCCACAGGGGCCGTACCATCAGTGGATACCACGCCGGTTGATGCCCCCAGGCCAGCACCGTTGGTTGGTGGCAACTGGTCAGAGGGTCGTACATCCGCCAGCACCCGATGCAGGGTGCGGAACAGGAAGTCATGCACCAGACGACCATCCCGAAACCGCACTTCGTGCTTGGTGGGATGCACATTCACATCCACCAGCTTCGGGTCCAGTGTCAGGTACAGCACAAACGCCGGGTGACGACCATGAAACAATACATCGCGATAGGCCTGCTTGATGGCATGCACCACCAGCTTGTCTCGTACCGCCCGGCCGTTGACGTAAAAATATTGCATATCCGCCTGCGAGCGGGAGAACGTCGGCAACGCCACCCAGCCCGACAACAACAATCCCGCCGCTTCGGTATCCACATGCAGGGCGTTATCAATAAACTGTGGCGACAGAATGGCCGCCACCCGGCGTTCCTGTTCGACACCTCGCTCAGCCGCACGCAACTGGTGAATCACCCGATTGTTATGGCGCAGGCAAAACGCCACGTCGTAACGGCTCAGGGCCAGTTTTTTCAGGTGATCTTCCAGGTGTGAGAATTCGGTCTTTTCAGTGCGTAGAAACTTGCGCCGCGCCGGCGTGTTAAAAAACAGATCCCGAACTTCCAGCGTGGTCCCTGGCGGGTGCGCCGCCGGTGCAACATGTGTCACCATATCCCGGCCTTCTGCAGTCACTTGCCAGGCCTCTGCCGCCTCCTGATAACGAGAGGTCAACGTCAGCCGCGACACCGAGCTGATCGAGGCCAGGGCTTCTCCGCGAAACCCCATGGTAATCACAGCTTCCAGGTCATCAAGCGTATTGATCTTGCTGGTCGCGTGGCGACTCAGGGCCAATGACAGATCGTCTTTTTCTATCCCGGCGCCATTGTCACGCACCCGTAACAACTTGACGCCCCCTTGCTCGGCATCCACATCGATACGGGTGGCACCGGCATCCAGGGCATTTTCAACCAGCTCTTTGACGATATTGGCGGGGCGTTCGACCACTTCCCCGGCAGCAATCTGGTTGGTGAGGCGCGGGGAAAGCAAATGGATATTGGGCATGACAGTTCAGAGACCAGGAATTTTGATGGTTTGGCCGATACGGATCTGATCGCTGTTCAGGCCGTTAACGCGGCGTAGCTCATTCAGGCCAACACCATGTTTAATAGCCAGGTCCGACAGGGTATCGCCGCTGCGAATCACATAAGAGTGGGCTCCGCTGCCCTGACTACGCTGCCGTTGCGCTTCCAGCAAGGTGCCACTCGGTGGATGTTCACTGAAATAGTCCTTGATGCCATTAAAAATAGCGGTCGCCATCTGGCGCTGATACTTGCGGGTGCCCAGTTTACGTTCTTCTTCCGGGTTGGAAATAAAGCCGGTTTCAACCAGCAGAGCCGGAATATCCGGTGCTTTCAGCACCACAAAAGCCGCTTCTTCTACCTGCCGTTTATGCAGATAGGAGATTTTTTTCATATAACCCAGAATATCGGCACCGATCCGCTTGCTGGAATTACGCTGATAGGTCATCGACAGATCCAGCAGCGTCATTTTCAGGTGATCGTCTTTATCTTCCAGGGAGATCCCACCGACCAGGTCGGCGTTGTTTTCCTTGTCTGCCAACCAGCGGGCTGTCTCACTGGTCGCACCACGATCCGACAAGACATATACCGAACTGCCGTTGGCGCTGGCCTGCATAAAGGCATCGGCGTGAATCGATACCAGAAAATCCGAGTTGGCCGACCGGGCTTTTTCGGTACGTTCCCGCAAGCCAATATAATAATCACCGGTACGTACCATAAAGGGGGTAAAACCGGCTTCTTTTTTCAACAGCGCCTGTAATTCCTTGGCGATCGCCAGTACCACATGTTTTTCCTGGGTACCTTTCGACCCGGAAGCCCCCGGATCTTCACCGCCGTGGCCGGCATCGATAGCCACAATAATATCCCGATGGCCAGCTGCGGAAGTCTCCGCCTGTTTGACCGGCTTCACTGGCGATAGTGACTGGGTGGTTTCTGGCCGCTTCAGATCAACCACCAACCGGTGATTGGCGTACACATCGTTCGGCGGCAACGGGAAGCTGCTCGGTTTCAGCGTTTCATCAAGGTCGAGCACAATACGCAGTACTTTTTTACTGGGGTGGCCGATACGAATACTGGCCACCGCCGTTCCTTCCAGGTCAATGTCAGCAGTGTCCAATAGCATCTCGGCATCATTCAGATCGATCACGACGCGACTGGGGGAACTGAGAGGGAAAATCTTGTGTTCGGATGGCTCGGTCAAATCAAACACCAACCGAGTGCTGTCCGGTGATTGCCAGACCCGGATATCCCGTACATCCGCCTGCACCAATACGCTGCCAGTCAGCGCCAACAGCCAGCAAGCACAACGACACAGGTGGCCAAGCACAGTCGCCCGGTTTGCCTTGAGAGTGATGCCCATCATCCTTCGGCATCCTCTTGCTCCAGCGCCGTTAACCAGGCTACCGCCCGCTCGGTCTGCCCCTGCAAACTCAGACGACGGGAGTCACCCAGGTCATCAAAGTGAATATCCAGATCCGCCATTGGTAACACACCCCGACCCTTATCGGGCCACTCCACCAAGCACAACACCTGACCAGCGAGATAATCACGGATGCCCATAAATTCCAGCTCTTCCGGATCACCCAGACGATAGAGGTCAAAGTGACAGACCTGGCAACTGGCCAGATCATAGTCTTCGACCAGTGTATAGGTCGGGCTTTTGACCGCTCCAGTATGGCCCAGCGCCTGAATCAGCCCTCGACAAAACGCCGTTTTACCAGCCCCCAGCGTCCCTTGCAAAAAGATCAGCCCGCCATCCGTCAACAGTGGCGCCAGACGCGCTGCCAGCTGTCGTGTGGCGGCCTCACCATGTAATTCACAAGTGAAAGTCTTTCTGGCAGAAGGGGGACAATCGGTCACGGCGATCATTAACTCGTTCGAGAGAAGTATTTCAGATATCGGAAAGCGGGCAAGTGTAGCAGCCCACCCGCCGATTCCCAATGTAAATGGCAACGAACCATCCGGGCATCAAACACTCAACTGTCGTTATTCAATGCACGCAGGTAAGGAAACAAATCACTGGCCAACAAACCACGACTCCCTCCTTCTTCTGCCGCCAGATCAGCAGCGGCACTGTGCAGACAAACGCCCAACCGGGCCGCCTGCCAGGCATCACACCCCTGGGCGATCAGGGCTGCAACCACCCCGGTCAATACATCTCCCATGCCACCAGTGGCCATACCCGGATTCCCATCGGTGCAGACGGCTACCCGGCCATCCGGATGCGCCACCAGAGTGCCACGCCCTTTCAGGACCACAACGGCCTGATATTTCTCCGCCAATGCTCTGGCTGCCGCAAAACGATTCTGCTGCACATGCAGGGTATCCATCCCCAGCAGGCGCGCCGCTTCTCCGGGATGCGGGGTCAGCACAACATTACGCTGGGAAAATTCGTGGAACCAGGCCGGTGTCGCGAGCAAGTTCAAGCCATCCGCATCCAACACCAGCGGTTTTTCGCTTTTCAGTGCCTGTTGCAGCATCAACTCAGCCCAGCTGCCTTGCCCCATCCCCGGACCAACGGCCAGTACACTGGCACTGTCGAGCAAGCTTGCCAGTTCCAGACCAGAAACAACCCCGTGCACCATGACTTCCGGGCGACGTGCCAGCACTGCAACGCCATGCTCTGGACGCGTCGCACAGCTGACCAAACCCGCACCGGAACGACCAGCCGCCTCAGAAGCCATTATCACCGCACCGGCCATGCCCAGATTACCGCCGATAACCAGCACATGCCCAAACTGGCCCTTGTGTGTATTACCGGAACGTAACGGCAATAGCTGGCTCAATTGCCGCAAGCGGTGCCAGCTGATGCGTTCACAATCAGGAACCAGACGACCGCTGCTATCGCTTTCCGTCGACAGAGCCGCAAAAGCAATCTCACCACAGAGATCCGGGCCATCGGCCACCAATAAGCCGCGTTTGACACCAATAAAAGTGACCGTCATGGCGGCGTAGACCGCCACGCCCATAACGCCACCGGTATCGGCATCCAGGCCCGACGGAATATCCAGCGCCAGTACATCGGCCGGGTGCCCATTGACAGCCCAGATCACATCCGCATACAAACCGGCGACGGTAGTATTCAAACCGATACCCAACAGGGCATCCACAATCAGTTCACCGTCAAAATCCAGTTCCCCTTCAAATGCACGGGGAAGCACGCCAGCATCCAGCGCCATTTGCCGGGCTTCGGTACTGGCCTCCGACAACTGGTCGTGATCACCCAGCGTATACAAATGCACATCCATACCATGCAAGGCCGCCAGAGCCGCCAATACATAACCGTCACCGCCGTTATTACCGGCACCGGCGATGACACATACGGATTCTGTTGAGCCCCAACGTCCCAGCAAGCAGGCAAACGCTGCTTCTCCGGCACGGGCCATTAATTCAAAGGATCGAATACCTTCGGCTGCCATTACAGCCTGATCCAGTTTTCTTACCTGTTCGGCGCTATACAGCGCTCCGGGCAGGTGATCTACAATACTGTTTGGTCGTTTCATCCATGATTCCTGCAAATAGAACAACGCCATTGCTTCTGATCAGCATCAAGGCTACCTCGACAGCACACAACAATCATAAGGCGGCGATTAAACATAATGAGTGACTCCAAGATTAACACCGAGGGCTATTTGTCGCTGTGATAAAATGACCGAATTATAACCAGTCTCTTGCCACTAAGCGAAATCATGTCTGACAATCCTCACGTTATACCATCTTCTACGCTTAATGCGCTGCGCCAACAGTTGACAGACTGGGGAAATGAACTGGGGTTCCAGCAAGTAGGAGTGACAGATATTGACCTGAGTGAGCACAGTCACACACTGCAACAGTGGCTCAGTCAGGGCTATCACGGTGAAATGCACTATATGGCCGACCATGACGACATGCGCTGGCGTCCCGACAAACTGATGCCCGGCACGGTGCGGGTAATCAGTGTCCGCATGGATTATCTGGCTCCGCAGGTCGACCTGATCCCACAGTTACAAAACCCCAACAACGCCTATATTTCCCGTTATGCGCTGGGCAGGGATTACCATAAGCTGATCCGCAAACGGTTAACCCAACTGGGGAAAAAACTGGCAGCAGAAGTCGACAACCTGGGGTTTCGGGCCTTTGTTGACAGCGCCCCGATTATGGAACGAGCGTTAGCCACCAAAGCCGGACTGGGCTGGATTGGCAAAAACACCCTGTTAATCAATCGTAAAGCCGGATCGTATTTTTTTCTTGGCGAACTGTTGACCGACTTGCCCCTGCCCATCGATCCACCTTACCCGCAAGAGCATTGCGGCCGCTGTACGGCTTGTCTGGATATTTGCCCGACCCAGGCCTTTGTTGGCCCCCAGGTACTGGATGCCCGGCGCTGCATTTCCTATCTCACCATTGAACTGGACGGCCCGATTCCAGTAGAGCTGCGCCCAGGCATGGGCAATCGTATTTTTGGTTGTGACGACTGCCAGATTGGCTGCCCCTGGAATCGCTTCAGCAATAGCAGCAAGGAAACCGACTTCACCCCCCGCCACCAGCTCGACAAGGCCACCCTGCTGGAACTGTTCCAGTGGGATGAGGCAACCTTCCTGAAAAAAACCGAAGGCATGCCCATTCGTCGTACCGGCCATGAAAACTGGCTACGCAATATCGCGGTCGCTCTGGGAAACGCCCCCGCCAGCCTCGACGTGGTGGCGGCGCTGGAAAACAAACGCCCACAAGTCAGTGAGCTGGTGCAGCAACATATCGACTGGGCGCTGGCACAGCAGTCGCGATAACACAAACAAGTCATCAACCACTGGCACGGCGATTACAACAACCCTCAGACACGCAGCCCGTCACGATGCTGTCGGCGCTGCCGGTGAACGTTGAGCAAACACCACCCAGACACAAATACCGTACAAGGCTGCCACCAACGCCGCGATCAGATAGAGGAAATGACCCGAAACAAGCTCCACAAAAGAAGTCAGGAACTGGCCCAGAAATATAGCCATGGCAAAATACGATAAATTTTTACCGCGCTGGCCGGGGTCACTTCGTTCAACCGTCATATGATTCAGCAATGGAATCGAAAGCCCGAATCCCATCCCCGCCAGCAATCCACCCAAGACCAGAACCGACACGCTGGCTCCGACATAAAAAGCCAGATGCCCCAGCGCATAAAATACAAACGCCAGACTCAGTGTGCCCTTATCTTTCCAGCGCAGGTTTACCCTTGGCAAAAAGTGGGCAGTAATAACCGCAACAAACGATATAAATGCCAGCAACAGCCCAATGTGATCGGCGCTATAACCCGACTTTTCCATGCTGAGAGGTAACACCACGATCACCGTAAAAAATATCATCATTGCCATACAGGCCGACAGATACACCCACAACAATGACCTGGAGCCTGACCCACTGGATTCAGGGCTTTCCGCTAACGATCCCGGCTGGGCAGACGTATCAGGCACAAACAAAAACAGCATCCCCAGAAACAGCCAGGCAACCAGATAGATAAAGAAGGGTAATTCCCAGGACTGAACCGCCAGCAAGCCACCAATAAACAGGAAAATCACACCTCCTGCCTCCACCGCCATGCCTTGCCGGGCAATCATTTTCAAGCGCTCATGCCCAACGTAAAACTGTGAAATCAGTGTCGTACTGCCAGCCATCACCACCGTGGTCATCGCCCCCAGTGCGATCCGGTTGCTGTATACCGCTATAGGCCCAGACAACCATTGCCCGGAAACGCCCAGTGCACCGTACAAAAACAAAGCAACAAAAGTACATGGATAAGCACCAAACCGATCAATCAAACGCCCGGCAAACGGCGCGAACAACACCGCTCCCAGCGCAGGCAATGTGATCAGGAAACCGGCGTGATCTGCGACCCCCAGAGACATCGAAATACTGGCCAACCCTGGCGCAACCACCGCCCCCACCATAATGGTCAGGCAGGAAATACACAGCAAGGTATAGCTGCCCAAAGAAGAAAGTCGGCTCATTAATCAGAAGCTCCTGCATGAATAAAAATTACCCGGCGTCATGACACAGACAGATTCAACAGCCAATATCTGCCTGAAATCCGCACCGGAACACACAGAGTAAGTCCTTGGCAGTTAGAACAGAAATGATTTAATATAATCACAGTCATACGGATTGAGTATCAATAAATGGAATTGAAGCCGTTAAAAAGTTTTATTGCCGTTGCGACATTAAAAAGTTTTTCCGCTGCGGCGCGGGAGCTGCATACCGTGCAGCCAGCAATCAGTCGCCATATCGCAGCGCTGGAAAAAGAACTGGGCACCCTGTTGTTTATTCGCAACACACGCGATGTGCATATCACCGCGGCTGGCCGACAATTATTCACCGATGCAGCGCGCATATTGCAACAAGCAGAAGAAGCCGTCCTGCGTACCCAAAAAGCCGCCAATGGTGAATTGGGCAGCCTGAAAGTAGGCTATTTACCTTCCGCCTGTTTGACCTTTATTCCGGATCTGGTGCAGCGTTTTCATAGCCAGTACCCGGATGTTGAAATCAGTCTGTTTGAAATGACCGCATCCGAGCAATTACTCGCCTTTGAAACCAATCACATTGATATTGGTATCTCTCGGCCACTGCCGCCGGAGCTGCAAACCACTTTTACCAGCCAATTGCTCTATACCGATCAGTTAACCCTTGTACTGCCTTCGCAGCATGCGCTGGCACAGCGGCAGTCAATACGTCTGGATGACCTCAGGCAAGAGCACATTATTTTATTTCAAAGGGAAGAAGCCGTAGGTTTATTCGACAGCATTATCAATCTTTGCCAACGCCATCATTTTTCACCCCATATTTCTGCCCAGCCCAAACACATGCAGACAGTGTTAACCATGGTGGCCGCCGGGCTGGGGGTTGCTATCGCGCCCTTGTGCGTGTCGAAGCTGTTTACACAAGGCTGTCGATTTATGCCGATTGAAGATGACCACACCCAGGTACTGACGCAAATGCATTACCGCTCATCCCGACTGGCACCCACAGCCCAGGCCTTTGTGAACATTGCATCAGAATCCGTGCCGTGGATTCAAAACAGCGTTCAGGCATAGACGCCCTACAGACCTCGGATCGACGAGCAACAACCAACATAGTGAGAGAGTGAGAGAGTGAGAGAGTGAGAGAGTGAGAGAGTGAGAGAGTGAGAGAGTGAGAGAGTGAGAGAGTGAGAGAGTGAGCACAGCACTCCCCCACTCTTGCTCCGTCAAGAAGTGCTGAAGCCAGGCGTCAGATCATGACGGGCGCTTGGCAAACTGATAACGGTTCAGTCGCCGCTCCAGCAAACGGAACACCAGAATCATGACGGCAGCAATGGCCAGGTACACCATGCCTGCCGCAAAAAACATTTCCAGTGGCGTGTAGGTTCTGGCAATAATCGTCCGTGCCATGCCAGTCAAATCCAGCAAGGTAATCGTCGAGGCCAGCGCCGAACTTTTCAGCATCAACAGCACTTCGTTGCTGTAACCCGGCAACACGATACCAGCAGCACGCGGCAGGATAATACGCCGGATCATGGTCAATTTACTCATCCCCAACGCCAGCGAGACTTCGATCTCACCTTTGGGAATCGCCTGAATCGCCGCCCGAATCAACTCGGCGGTATAAGCGGCCGTATTCATCGAGAAAGCAATAATCGCGCACCAGTAAGGCTCACGCAGAACAGGCCACAAAAAGGACTCTTTCACAGCATCAAACTGTGACGCGCCGTAATAGATCAGAAAGATTTGCACCAGCAATGGTGTACCGCGAAAGAAAAAGATATAGGCATACGGAAACGCTCTCACCAGCGGATTAGCCGATGCTCGCGCCAGCGCCAACGGCACCGCCAGAGCCAATCCCAACAAGCCGGAAACAGCCACCAGCTCCAGAGTCAGCCAAGCCCCTCCCAATAACCGCGGTAGATATTCCCAAATAACCCCCCACTCCCAGCTCATGCGCGGGTTCCTCTTAATTCAGGTTTACTACGACGTTCGAGATAACCGGTAATCAGTGTGGTGGCAACCGTGAGTAACAGATACAACAAGGCAGCAGCAAGATAAAAATCGAACGGTTGTTTGGTATTGGCAGCACCGACCGACGCTTGCCGCATCAGCTCATTCAAACCAACCACAGAGACCAGAGCCGTATCTTTCAGCAAGACCTGAAACAGATTGCCCAAACCAGGAATCGCCAGGCGCCACACTTGCGGCATGATGATACGAACAAAGGTTTTTAATGGCGTCATACCCATGGCCGCAGCGGATTCCCACTGGCCCTTGGGTAAATCCATCATCGCCATTCGGAACACTTCGGTGGAGTACGCACCAAAGGCAATCGCCAGCGCCGCCACTGCCGCCGCAAACTGGCCAACATCGATATATTCGTCGTAGCCAAACATGCTGGCAATCCACATCAATAGCTGTGAACCGCCAAAATACAGAGTCAACACCAGTAACAGCTCTGGAATACCCCGTACAACCGTGGTGTAGGTCGTTGCGATCGCACGGGCAACAGGAGAAGCAGACAGCCGGGCCGAAGCACCACACAAGCCGATGATCAGGCCAAAAAACAGACTGACCAAGGCCAGCTCAATGGTGACCCACAAGCCACTCAACAGCAGCTGGCCGTACCCTTGTAAATCCATAACAGTTGCGACTCTCGTCCAGAAGCAGAAATAGCACCGGAGCACTCAGAGCGAGTGACTCCGGCAGGCAATATCAGTAAATATCAAACGGGAAATATTTGGCGTTGATCTCAGCGTATTTGCCATTGGCACGGATAGCCTTGATAGCAGCGCTGAATTTGTTCGCCAGCTTGTCGCCTTTACGAACAGCAATGGCAATATGGTCATCGATATCCAGGTCGTCGCCCTTGAATTCAAAGCCTTTGCCATCGTCGGTACGCAACCAGTCGTAGGCCGGGAACTTGTCCGACATGATGCCGTCCAGACGGCCATTCGCCAGATCCAGATAAGCGTTGTCCTGAGTATCGTAAAGCTTCACATCAACGATATCGCCGAAGTTATCTTCCAGATACTGACCAGCAATAGTGGCACGCTGGGCACCAATCACCTTGCCTTTCAGACCGGCTTTGGTGACATCCAGGGTTTTGCCTTCAGGCCCAACAAAAGCCAGCATGTTGGCGTAGTATTTTTCGCTGAAATCCACGACCCGCAAACGCTCTTCAGTGATCGACATGGAAGCAATAATCGCATCGTACTTGCGAGCACGCAGCCCCGGAATAATACCGTCCCAGTCTTGCGCCACGATTTCACAATCGGCTTTCATTTCGGCACACAAGGCCTTGGCGATATCGACGTCAAAACCAATCAGGTGGCCCTGGTTATCCGTCATATTAAACGGTGCATAGGCACCTTCTGTTGCAATACGGACCTTGTCACCCGCCAATGCCAGTGGAGCTGTCAGGCAGGATACCAACAAACAGGCTGTCGTGATTACCTTACGCATCGTTCTCTTTCCTCATGGTTGTGAATATCAGAGTTATGAATATCAATCAGGGAATTAGCCGCCGAGACCTATCGTTGGGTCCCATGGCAGCCATCGCAACACCAGCCATCGCAACACCCGAGCCATCATCCGCCCTGGTGACTGGCCATAAAATCTTTGACGCGCGGGGATTTCGGATTATCAAACACCTGTTCGGGTGTGCCGATTTCTTCCACTTGCCCTTGATGCAAAAACACCACCTGGCTGGACACCTCACGGGCAAACCGCATCTCATGGGTGACGATCAGCATGGTACGGCCTTCGTCGGCCAGCTCGCGCATCACCGCCAGCACTTCATTGACCAGTTCCGGGTCCAGTGCCGATGTCGGTTCATCAAACAACAGTACCTTGGGCTCCATCGCCAGGGTTCTGGCAATAGCCACCCGTTGCTGCTGGCCACCGGACAAATGTGCGGGATAAGCACCTTCCTTATCAGCCAGCCCCACTTTTGCTAACAATTTCCGTGCCCGTTCCATGGCTTCAGCCTTGGGAACACCCAGAACATGTATCGGAGCTTCAATCAGGTTTTGCAAAATGGTCATATGTGGCCAGAGATTAAACTGCTGGAACACAAACCCGAGACAGGAGCGCAGCCTTTCGAGTTGCTTGCTGCTGGCGGCTTCCAGCTCGCCATTTTTGCCCGGCTTCAGCATCAGTTGTTCATTACCGATAACAATTTCGCCCTGACTGGGTTTTTCCAGCAAATTAATGCACCGCAGCAAGGTGCTCTTGCCCGAGCCACTGGAACCCAGGATAGAAATCACATCGCCCTTGGCAGCCTTTAACGTGACCCCTTTTAATACGTTCAGGTCGCCGTAGGATTTGTGAATATCGATCAGTTCCAACGCCAGATTCGAAGTACTCATTCCAGACTTCATCCTCGTAAAATGGTCAGTGCCGCGACCGACACTCTTGTTATCCTTCCATTTTCAATGGCTTGCGAATGGATGACAACCACAAATGAAACGATCGTTTAAGTAAAATGCCCATGTGGCCATTGCCGGATTATGTTCACCGACAAGAATCAGACCCGGCAGCCATACTGACGCCACCAGATAGACGCTGATAACAACATGCAAAGCCCACTCTCCGATCAAGAGCCCAAAGGCTACCGATCAATACGGATAACCTGTCCGATATCTCTCAAAAAAACCGACTCTGGCGCCTCGCATTGTGGACAATACTGGCAATATGCCCTGTTTTAGGGCCATTCTAGGTCTTGTTTTCATTTCAGATGGCGGCACATATCCAACGCAACGACCATATTCTCAGTCAATCAGCTCCTTACCTGGGCAAGGGCAATCACCCCGATCCCTGGTGTACACGGGTACATTGCCATAACGAAGGTGGTGTCGGCCAATGGTCAATTCCCTGTGATGCAACCGCTAGATTCCCTGGTCGTTACACGGTCCAATCTGGCAGGCGACAAGTCAGCAAGACAGCCAGGTTTGTTTTCCCTGTTGTTAATCGTCAGCCATGAACGACACCCACATGAAAGGAACAACATTATTATGCTGCCGCTGATTATTCCTATTGGTTCACTGCTCCTTGGGGTATCCCTGCTGCTGTTCGGCAGTGGTCTGCTGAACACCTTGCTGGCCTTGCGGGGTGGCCTCGAGGGCTACAGTGACAGCCTGATCGGTTATATCAGTTCGGGCTATTTTGCCGGGTTTTTTGTCGGGTTTTATATTGGCCTGCCCATTCTGCGCCGCATTGGTCATATTCGGGCGTTTGCGCTCTGTGCTGCCATTGCCGCTGCGGTTGTGTTGTTGCACAGCTTGCTGGTCAATCCGATCGCCTGGATTTTGCTACGAGTCGTCACCGGGGCAGTACTGGTGATTCTGTACACCATTATTGAAAGCTGGCTCAACAACCAGACACCACAACAGCAGCGTGGTCAGGTGTTTGCGATTTATATGGCCGTTAACCTGGTCTCCTTGGCGCTGGCGCAGCAACTCTTGCAGCTCGACAGCCCGGCCAACTTTACCCTCTTCGCGCTGGCGGCCATCTTGGTGTGTATCAGTCTGGTGCCGATTACCTGGACGCGTCTGGCCCAGCCATCGGTGTCGGAAGTGAAACGTTTTTCACCCAAAAGGCTGGTCAAGCTGGCACCGGTCGCTGTCGTTGGCGGCGTCTTTTCCGGTCTTGCGATGGGGGCTTTCTGGGGACTGATGCCGGTCTTTGGCCAGCGCATCGGCTTCGACAGCAGCCAGGTGGCCATGCTGATGTCGGCAACTATTATTGGTGGTGCTATCTTCCAGTACCCACTGGGGCGCTATTCGGATCACCACGATCGCCGCCAGGTGCTGGCAATCACGGCTTCCGCCGGTGTGGTAGCAGCCTTGCTGCTGTTTCTGCTACCGGCCTCCTATTGGTTGGTACTGTCGTTAATGGCTCTCTGGGGTGGTGCTGCATTCGCGGTGTATCCGGTATCCGTTGCGCATCTGGTCGACCATCTGGAACCTGGTGATATCCTGCCTGCCGGCAGTGCCTTGCTGCTGATTCATGGCATGGGTGCCGCAGCTGGCCCCGCTGTTGCAGGGACTCTGATGGAATATTACAGCCCGCTGGCACTGCTGCTGTTTTTTGTATTGGCTCATATGATGATTGCTGCTTATGCCTTTTACTCGCTGAAACGGCCACAAACCAAGGCCGATGACATTGAATCCGCCGCGCCGTTTGTACCCATGGTACGGACAACGCCTACCGCGCTGGAAATGCTGCCGGAAGATGACATCGACGACAGCGAGCCGACAGCGGATACATCCGCAGTGGATAACACAGAGGAACCGGGCAGTTCCACGAAGCCAGATGAACCACCGTTAACCCAGCCTCCAACCTCGTGAGCAAGGCGGAGGCCACAGAACAACGAACCTTATCCGACAAAACGTAACAAAAGAAACATACAACAGAGATACACAAACGCATTCAGGAACACCGTCACTCGGCCAGTTATTACAGCAAGCGCAGTTTGACCGGTTGTTCCACATGGCCCGAGCCAAGGCTCAGGCATCATGGCTGCAGAAGCCAATTAACCCGATGTCCAAGACGACATCACGACCAGTCAACCAGGGCCGCCCATCGTTCAAGATGAACCCAGCCCCGGAAGGAGAATACGCACGATGTTACTTGCCACAGACCTTGATGGTACTTTTTTGTCCGGCAACCCGGACGATCGCCAACAGCTTTATCACCTGATCAATCACCACCCCGATATCCGCCTGGCTTTTGTCACCGGCCGCGGCATCGAAATGGTTCTGCCACTGCTATCTGATCCGTCCATTCCCCAACCGGATTACATTATCTGTGATGTGGGTGCCACCATAGTGGATGGAGAAACCCTGCAACCCATTACTCATATCCAGGGAGAAGTGGAACAAAACTGGCCGGGGGAGCTGGCAGTACTGAATGCACTGGAACCCTTTACCGAGCTGCAACGTCAGGATGTCCCCCAGGAGCGTCGTTGTTCCTTCTATTGCGAGCAAGACACCCTGTCTGACGAATTAAAAGCCGCGGTCAGTCAGCTGGGCTGCGACCTGATGTATTCCTCCGACCAGTATCTGGATATTTTGCCTCGTGGAGTCAACAAGGGCACCACCCTCGACAGCCTGATCGAATGGCTGGAGCTGAGCCAGGATCAAGTGCTGATTGCTGGCGACAGCTTTAATGATCTGGAAATGATTGAGCTCGACTACCCGTCTGTCTGTGTCGGCGGCTCCGAAAGCCGTCTGCTGGAAGCCACCGAGCGCAGCACCATGGTCTACCACGCAGAAAAAGCCGGTTGTGGCGGCATTATTGAAGCCTTCAATCATTTTGGCTTTCTGGGTATGGCCGGTGTCGAAGCAGAATCCCGCGAAGAACAACAAACCGGCAAGTCCGACCTGGTGGTTGTTTACCACCGCCTGCCGTTTGAAGAAAAAGTAGAAGACGGTGTGATGGTCGAACGGCCGCCATCCTCTCCCAACGGTATTATCCCGACGCTGCTGAGCTTTTTTGGTGACGGCAAACCCGGCTCCTGGGTTGCCTGGTCGACGGTCGACCCCGAGACCCCGGGCTACAAAACCCGCAGCCCGGTTGATGCTGTCAAATACCCCAAACTGATGACGGCCCGTGTTGCCCTGACGCCTCATGAAGTGGATATCTTCTACAAGAAGTTCTCCAAGGAAGCCTTCTGGCCAACACTGCATACCTTCTGGGAGCGCGCCACCTTTCTTGAAGAAGACTGGCTGGTGTACCTGGAAGTCAATCGCCTGTTTGCGGAACGAGCCGCCGCCGAAGCCGCCGAAAACGCCGTTGTCTGGATCCACGACTACAACCTCTGGATGGTGCCGGCTTTCCTGCGCGAACTGCGTCCCGACGTCACCATTGCCTTTTTCCACCACACCTACTTCCCGTCTGCCGACGTCTTCAACGTAGTGCCATGGCGTCGTGAGATTATCGGCAGCCTGCTACAGTGCGATTTTATCGGCTTCCATATTCCACGCCAGTCAGAAAACTTCGTCGATGTTGCCCGTGGGGTTACGCCGATCAAGGTGCTGGAAAAACAGAACTGTGCACCGCGCTTCATGACCTACGGCTGTGCCGTCGGTCTGGAAGAAATGACCTCCGTTATCAAGGTCCATGGCCGCATCATTCATCTGGGTGCGCATCCGGTAGGGCTGGATCTTGGCCGTATTACCCATGCGCTCGACAAGCCGGAAATCCAGACACAAATCCGCCAGCTCAAACAGGAGCTGGAAGGCACCCGGGTCTTGCTGTCTGTCGAACGCCTCGACTACACCAAGGGGATTCTGGAAAAACTGCTCGCTTTCGAACGCTTGCTGGATGAACACCCAGAGCTGATTGGCAACGTCACCCTGGTCACTATCTGTGTTCCTGCCGCTGCCGAGATGACCGTTTACGCCGAACTGCAGGTGGATATCGAACAGGCCGTCGGACGCATCAACGGCCGCTTTGCCCAAATCGGCTGGACACCCTTGCAGTTTTTCTTCCGCAAAGTGCCGTTTGAACAACTGGTTGCCTATTACGCCATGGCCGATGTGATGTGGATTACCCCTCTGCGCGATGGCCTGAATCTGGTAGCCAAGGAATACGTTGCCACCCAAGGAATGGTCGACGGAGCCGGAGTGCTGGTATTGTCGGAATTTGCCGGTGCCGCTGCCGAACTGCGTGGAGCTCTACTTACCAACCCTCACTCACCCCATGAACTGGCCGACAGCGCCTGGCAAGGGCTGGTGATGGATGAAGCCGAAGCACGCTCTCGTATACGGGATGCGTTTGACGCCGTGCAACACCATGATATCGAACGCTGGGGGCACGACTTCCTCGACGCTGTAGAAGGCGCACGACTGGCCAACCTTGAACAAGTTAGCGAGGACAATCAGCCCGCCTGATCGCAATACCACCACACAGACCATCGTCACCTTCGTTTCGACCGGCAGGTCAAGTAACCTGGCCTGCCGGTTTGTAATATGCCAATCCGCTCGATACTATAGAGCGCTTATTGACCAGCCCATATGGAAAGTCCTGACCTTGCCTGGATCCCGGATCTCCCCAAAGATAAAGCCCTCTGCCGCCAATAACGGGGTTACAGGTAACAAGTTATTGCACTACGGTGCGGTGAGCTTGTGCATGACCCTGTATTTCTGTTTGCTGGTCGGTATTGCGACGTCTGGCGAGATAACTCTCTGGGCTGTCCCGGTCATTTTTCTGGCGATTTATCTTGCCGACCTGTTGTCTGGCGTCGCCCATTTTATTCTCGATTATCGGCGCACTACGCCAAACTCTGGCCTCAAGGAACTGTACTTTTATCAAGGCAGTAAAGGCTCGGAAGAATATCTCAAACAACGCACTGCGGTGATGAAAAAGATTTCACCACTGGAAACCATTGTCTTTGATTTCAAGGTTCACCACCTTAGCCCCGGCGCACTGGGCCGCCGCAGTTTCCTGCGGCTGATCATGCCCGCGATGTATTTTGTCACCCTGCCAGCCACCGTGTCGTTACTGTTGCTGCACACCCTCGACTGGATCGGCTCCCTGACGGCCTTGTTTGGCTGGACGTTGATCGGTGCCCTGATGCTGACCCAATACGCACACAGTTGTGCCCATCGGCCCAAACTTTCCCTGCTGGTGCGAGTCCTGCAAAAAACCAGACTGTTTATGACAAAAGAGCAGCATCAATCCCACCATCTCGACCTTGGCGTCGACTTCTGCATTCTGAACGGTTGGGCCAATCCGGTTGTTAATCGCATTTTCCGCTTTTGCCGCAAACACGGCTGGGTGTTCGAAGATGGGCTGGAGCCGATTTAAGCCGTTGCCTGGCCACGCCACCGAGTACACCTTATGACCACTTATCTTCAGCGTTATCTGCTGCGCCCGCTACTCTGGTTATTGGCTTCAGTGCTGGTGGGTTTGATCCGGATAATGGGCCGGGCCAGAATACAGAAAATCAGCCGCTACGCCGCCACCGGCCCCATCATTGCCCGACTGACACGCCTGCTGTTGGCCAAAAAAAACCATTACCTCGACAACAACCTGCAACGCCTGTTGCCCGATGCCAGCGTCGCCCAGCGCCAGCATATCCGTCACTGCTATTACGCTAATATGCTGCTCACCGCCACCGAATCCCTCACCATGGATGGCAACGAACGGCAACGAACACAGATAGAAGGGCTGCAACACGTACAGCGCGCCAAAGACCAGGGACAAGGAATATTATGGGTCAGCGGCCATATCAATAACTGGGAAATGAACCGCCGGATTATCGAGCAACTGGGATTTCCAGCCTGGGAGTTGTACCGCGACTTTGCCGATACCCGTTTTGATTACCTGAGTTTTAACCGGCGTTTTCGGGTCGGCCCCAGAATGATTTCGACCAACCGTACCGGTGAACTGATCCAACATCTGAAAAACGGTGACAACGCCCATATTCTGATCGACATCAAGGTCAAGAAAGGCCGTAACGGCCAACAAATCGACTTTGCCGGACAGCCCGCCTGGACCTCAACCTTTGCCGCTGAAATGGCTTTGCGTCATCACATGGCACTGATTCCGACCTACACCCTAAGAACCAACGATGGCCAGTACCGCCAGGTATTTGAGCCATCACTGACCCCGACACAGGCCGTCGCTGACGACCAGCTGCCGGCACAAGCCCGCCAAATCACCGAGCGCATCAACCAGTCCCTGGCCAACCAGCTCAAACAGGACCCGGCCAGCTGGCTGTTATGGGATACCAACCGCTGGGGGCCATAGTCTCTGCTCTGACTGGCTCGGACACCTGACCTTGTGATGCGCCCTTATTCCGGCAAACGGAGAAAATGCTCGCGATAATGCGCCAGCTCCGCAATGGACTCACGAATATCATCCAGCGCCTGATGACTGCCCGCCTTGTCGAACGAAGACACCACCGACGGCGACCAGCGCTTGGCCAACTCTTTCAGCGTACTGACATCCAGGTTGCGGTAATGGAAAAACGCTTCCAGCTCCGGCATGTATTTGACCAGAAAACGACGGTCCTGATGGATACTGTTGCCACACAAGGGCGAGGTTCCGGCTTTGACATGCTGTTTGAGAAACGCCAGCGTCCGCTGCTCGGCCTCGCGACAACTGATCGGACTGTTGGTGACTCGCTCCACCAGCCCTGAATTGCCATGGGTACGCGTATTCCACTCATCCATGGCATCCAGCAGAATCGCAGGTTGATGAATCGCCATCACCGGACCTTCGGCAATCAGATTCAGCTGACCATCGGTCACGATCGTCGCGATTTCAATAATCACATCCTGCTCTGGCTCCAGACCGGTCATTTCCAGATCCATCCACACCAAATTGTCTTGCTGACTCATGTTGTTTTTCCTGTGTTCATCCAATGACCGGAGTCTAGCAGGTTGTTGAAAAGCGGTGTTTATGGAATCAGGCCGTGCAGGTCATCAATAAAATGATCCAGAGCGCGGCGTTCAATGGTGCGAATGCCTTGTTTCTGCTGCGCCGACAAATACTCATACCGGGAAGCCGCGCCAAAATCCCCAAACAGGATATTACCCTCGGCATCAATCAGGGTGTTATGGGCATACAAATCACCATGACACACTTCAGCCTGTTCCAGGTGCGACACAATACTGCGCATTTGCCTAACCATATGCTCGACTTGCCGGGAAGAAAAACGCTGCCCCTGGGTAAAGGTATCCCGGGTACAACTTTGTAAACTGGGTGGCTGGCCAAGATTCTGGTAATGGGCCGGAATCAGTTCCATCACCAATGCGCTCATATTGTTTGCGTTGATACGGGCCATCGCCGTGACAAGGTTTTTATGGGCGGGCACCGACAAACAGGCATCCAGTTCATCCTCAGGGTAGCCATCACTGGTCACATCGCCGTGAAAAACCTTTACCGCAACCCACTGCTCTGACTGCAATATCTCTTGTTGCTCCAGCGATTGCCAATAAGCCCGGGAAATAATTCCGGAAGCACCTCGTCCCAAGGTCTCGGTCAAGGCCAGCGCTTCAGCGTCCACCAACGGAAAATCGGCATGTGTTTGCCTTGGTGCACAAAAAGGATTACCGGCAAAAGCGAACCAGGCGAGCTTGGGTAACGTTAAGGTAACCGCCGGAAATTCTGCCAGTTGGTTGGCAGAGATACGCAACAAGCCCAACTGGGTTAACTGTTGGAAGCTGTCTGGCAAAAACCCGATTCGGTTACCCGCCAAAGCCAGCTTTTCCAGCTTGCCTAACGACCCGATCGATTCTGGCAGACGTACGATGTCATTATCCGTCAGAATCAACCACCGCAGAGTTCGTGGTAAACAGGTCTCGGAGAGGTGATGGATCTGATTGTGTTTGAAACCAACAATCTCCAGCGCGCTACAGCCACCAATACCCTCAGGAAAATGCTGGAAATTATTATTCGAGGCAAACAATATTTTCAGATGGCGCAGGCGCGACAAGTCATCGGGCAAAGCGGTCAGCTGATTATCAGAAAGGTCCAGCACTTCCAGACTGTCGGCCAGGGTAAAAATTTCTTCCGGAAAGGTCTCCAGCGCTTGTGTCAGCTTCAGATGACGACAGCCTTTCAACTCACCATTACGTAACTGTTCAAGGGTTTGCACACCAGCTTCCTTTAATGACTGTTGCTGCTCACTCTATCCATTTGATTTACAAGAGCAAGTTTATACGTTGTCGCTCAGGGAACCATTCGTACACAGTCACCGGGAAACAGGATTCTCAGCCCTCGATCCCTCTGGAGGTTTGCCCAAATGCCACAGGAACTCACAACCGGCTCAGATACCCCAGGCTGAGCGCAGCAGCCGAAGTGCGGTTCTCAACCCCCATTTTACGGAAGACCGTTTCAAGGTGCTTGTTGACCGTGCGCGGGCTCATGGTCAGGATGCGGCCGATTTCCTGGTTGGTTTTACCGCGCGACAACCACAGCAAGACTTCGGCCTCGCGTACCGTTAATTGAAAATGGTCACGCAGCGTCTGGCGCAGCGAGATTTCATCATCATCCACCAGCCGCAATAAATATTCGCCCGGTGCTGGTAAACCCAGAAATTTCACCAGAAACTGCCCTGCATTCTGCTCTACCCGGACTTGCTGAAAGCGTTCCGGAGCACTGGCAAACCAGCTCGCCAACGCGGCACTGGTCGCCTCCTGAAACGCCTGTTCGGACAAACCGGATTTGGCCAAGACTTCGATGGTGCGGCTGGAACACCACAACAGCTGGCCGTGCACGTTACAGGCAAAGGTTGGCTGGCCAATTTCATTCAGCGAACCGATTGCCCGGCGCGTCTTGCGGGCATTGCTGATATGAACCTGCACCCGGGCCAGCAATACATCCAGATTCACGGGTTTGGTGACATAATCCACGCCGCCGGATTCCAACCCTCGGACCACATCCATGCTGTCGCTTAACCCGGTCATAAAGATCACGGGAATACCTTCGAGATCAGGATCTTTTTTTAACGCCTCACAGGCTTCAAAGCCGTCCATGTTCGGCATCATGGCATCCATTAGAATCAGGTCGGGCATCATTCTTTCGGCCACGGCGAGGGCTTGCAAACCATCCATGGCCACCAACACCGTATACCCGGCCTGCACGAGCATTTCATTCAGCATGCCCAGTGAACCAATGGTGTCATCAGCAATCAGTACCACTCCCTGGGTACTGCTTCCCGATGCCGTGACGCTGACACTATGTTTCATCATTGATCACCTTCTTGGTCAGTGTGATTAGCTCATCGAACCGGAAGGCCGAGAGGCAGTGTCGTACTCGTCGCAGCATGGTCGCAGCAGCGCCCCGCTGCTCCATCTGCTCAAGCACGGCTTCCATGCCCACAATGTGCCCCACTTCGGCAGCCGCCAGCATTTCCCTCGCTTCTGACAACGTCATATCGACAGGGTCGGCACCCGACGGCGCACTCAGCTCAGATGCATCGTCGTCGTATTGCCATTGCAACTGCAGCACTCTGGCAACCATGTCCAGCAACTTGCGATCGCGGATCGGCTTGATCAGATAGCCGTTATTGAGTCGCTCCGCCGGATCACTGGCGTCCCCCTGAGCCAATGCCGACTGCCGATCTTCGGCATCGGCGGAGACCATCACCACCGGGCTGCTGACGCCGTCGTTCCGCAGTTGGCGCAGCAATTGCCACCCGGTCATTCCCGGCATGGATATATCCATCAACAGCAAATCCACCGGCGTTTGTTGCAATACTCGGATGCAGGCACCGGCATCTTCTGCTTCCAGCACTTCGAAACCGACCGGAGTCAGGATCTCGCTGATCAGGCCCCGATGGGTAGGATCATCATCCACCACCAGCAAGGTTTTTTCTGCGCCCTGGTAACCAACAATCTTGCGCTCTGGTGCAATCCCCGGCTCCGGCAGTGCCACACTGGCGAGCATCATCGACAAACGGAACACACTGCCCTGACCAAATTGGCTGTCGACACTGATATCGCCTCCCATGATATCGGCCAGCAAGCGGGAAATGGTCAACCCCAGCCCGGTCCCTGGCGTTTGGGGGACACCGGGCTTGCGAATCCGCTCAAATGGCAGAAAGATCCGCTGCATATCGTGATTGCTGATGCCGGGGCCGCTGTCCGTCACCATGAATTCGGCCACCTGGCTGCGATAGCTGATACTCAGCGACACCGTCCCGGCCCGTGTAAACTTGACCGCGTTGGAAAGCAGGTTGATCAGGATCTGGCGCAGGTGCTTTTCGTCCGAACGGACAATCTGTGGCAGGTATGGGCACAACTGATAGTCAAAACGGACGCCCTTGTCTTCGGCTTGCAGCCGGAACATATCGACCAGCTCATCCAGTAACCGGTGCAGGTCAAACTCATCGCGGTGAATTTCCAGACGTCCTGCTTCGATACGGGAAATATCCAGCAATCCTTCGATCAAATCCGCCAGGTGGTCACCACTGCGATGAATCAGCTTCACCTTGTCCCGTTGCCGCCCGGAAAGCGTTTCGTCCTTTTCCAGCAGCTGGGCATAACCGATGATGGAATTCAGCGGGCTGCGCAACTCATGGCTGATGCCCCCGAGATAGCGGCTCTTGGCGCGATTGGCAGCCTCGGCCAGCTCCGTCGATTCCTGCAGGGCCCGGTCGGTGGCTTCGTGGGCAATAATCTCTTGTTGCAACAGCTCGGTTTGCCGCTGGGATTCGTTCAGCGCAAACAAACGGCTTTCGTTGGCCAGCACAAACAGCCAGATCAACACGCCGATGATGATCAGTAACAGCAGATAAACCTGCGCCAGCGTCCCGGCCAGCAGTGAATGCCCTTCGGCATAGGAGGGAATCTGCGCATACACCAGCCAGAACAGGCCCCCCACGATCGATCCGATTATCGCCATCAACCCGGAAAACTGCAGCAGCCTCGGGTTCATTCGTTCCACCATCCAAACGGGCAAGACCATTTCCAACAGTTGCTGAATCTGGTCGCTCAGTCGTGCGTTGTCTTTGCAAAGGTCGTGGCAACGGGATTCCAGCGTGCAGCACAAGGAGCAGATAGCGCCCTTGTACAACGGGCAGCTGGCAATGTCTTCGGCGTCAAAACGGTTATTACACACCACACACTCACAGACCGCGGAATCCTGGACAATGACATCCCTGGCCAGGTAATAACGTCCGCGTGTCAGTATCGCAATCAGGGGAGACACCAGCAGCGCGGTCGTTAACGCAACATAGGGTGATAACGCTTGAGCGACCGGGCCCAATACCCCCATAAAACTGATCACGCCAATGACCGAGGCCAGCACCATGGCTCCGAAACCCACCGGGTTGATGTCGTACAGATAGGCCCGTTTGAATTCGATATGTTTGGGGCTTAGTCCGAGTGGTTTATTGATCACCAGATCGGCGACCAGCGCCCCGACCCAGGCCACCGCAACGTTGGCATAAATACCCAGAATTCGCTCCAGCGATTCATATACCCCCAGCATCATCAGCAGCAGCGCGATCACGACGTTAAACACCAGCCACACCACCCGCCCCGGGTGGCTGTGAGTCAGGCGGGAAAAGAAATTCGACCAGGCAATCGATCCGGCATAGGCATTGGTGACGTTGATCTTGACCTGACACAGCACCACAAACAGCCCGGTCATGGCCAGAATCGCCATGGGTGAGTCCGTCAGATAACCAAAGGCAATATAATAAATGCGAGTCGGGTCAGATGCCTCGGCAATCGACATGCCTGAACTCACCGCCAGTACCGCGAGGAATGACCCGGCCAGAATTTTCAACATGCCCACCACAATCCAGCCTGGGCCGCCCCCGATCAGTGCCAGCCACCAGCGCAAACGGTTTTTGGGCTGCGGTTCCGGCAGGAAGCGCAAAAAATCAACCTGCTCACCAATTTGCGCAATCAAGGCAAATACCACCGCCGATGCAGCGCCAAAATACATCAGGTCAAAATGCCCATCAGCTCCTTCGACGCCCTGAACCTGCGACATTTCTCCCGGGTAATTCACCCATTCCAGCGCCACCGACCACTCTTGCCAGAGAATGAACACAAACGGCAGCACCTGCAGCACAATCCACAACGGTTGCGTCCACAGCTGAAACCGGCTGATAACGGTAATCCCGTGGGTTACCAGCGGAATCACCAGCAAGGAGCTGAACAGATACCCCGCCCACAGCGGCATACCAAACAGGATATCCATCGCCGAGGCCATGATGGCGGCTTCGATGGCAAAAAAGATAAAGGTAAACGAGGCATAAATCAGCGAGGTGACGGTCGAGCCAATATAACCGAACCCGGCGCCACGGCTGAGCAAATCGATATCCACCCCATAGCGGGCGGCGTAATAGCTGATCGGAATCGAGGTCAGAAAAATAATCGCCGACACCACCATGATGGCAGCAACAGCGGAATCAAAACCGTACATCAGCGTCACGGTGGCCCCAATGGCCTCCATCGCCAGAAATGAAATGGCGCCCAGTGCGGTATTGGAAACCCGGGCCGCTGACCAGCGGCGGGCATCTTTGGCGGTAAAACGTAAGGCAAAGTCTTCCAGTGTCTGGTTTGCGACCCAGCGGTTGTAACTGCGACGACTGGCATACGGCGACGGTTGCGACATGTCTGGTTTATATCCACGGCGATCGTATCGCCTTCCCGAATGAATCAAGACCATAACGACAAGCCTGGCTTGCGGGTATGCGTCAATGTACGTACATCGATGTCACAAGACGCGAATATCCATTCCCCGGCCGATGATGGATGCTGAATAACGTTCCTTACGCCAACAGCAGACCCCATGAAGAGGCCCAATTATGATTTCAAAATCAAGGAATTACGACTCAACCAGAGGTACACGCCGTACCCTGCTACGTCGCATGCTGGCCATTCCGGCCGCCCTGGCGCTGGCACACGTCAGCCTGCCAGCACTGGCTGACAGCGCCAACTCAACCGGCCTTGCCGTGACCGACAGCACCGTCACCGTCGGTATCCTGCACTCCATTACCGGCACCATGGCCATCAGTGAAACCGGTTCGGTACAGGCTGAAAAACTGGCCATCGACCAGATCAATGCCATGGGTGGCGTATTGGGTCGCCAGATTGTATATACCCAGGAAGACGGTGCCAGCGACTGGCCAACCTTTGCCGAAAAAGCCAAGAAACTGCTGGTCCGCGACAAGGTCGCTGCCGTGTTCGGCTGCTGGACCTCGGCTTCCCGCAAAGCCGTATTGCCCGTGTTTGAGCAATACAACGGCATGCTCTACTACCCGACCTTCTACGAAGGACTGGAGCAATCACCCAACGTAATTTATACCGGTCAGGAAGCCACCCAGCAAATTCTCGAGGGTCTCGACTGGGCGGATGATGCCAAAGACGCGAAAAAATACTTTTTATTGGGGTCTGACTACATCTGGCCACGTACCTCCAACAAGATTGCCCGCAAACACATTGAAAGTGTCCTTGGCGACAAAGTGGTTGGCGAAGAGTATTACCCGCTCGGACACACCCAGTTCAACTCGGTTATCAACAAAATCAAACTGAAAAAACCGGATGTCGTCTTTATCTCGGTGGTTGGTGGCTCCAACGTGGCGTTCTACAAGCAGCTGAAAGCCGCGGGCATCGACATGACCAAAGAGAAGCCGCTGTTCCTGACCATTTCCGTGACCGAAGACGAGATCCTCGGCATTGGTGGCGAGAACATCGATGGCATCTACGCCTCCATGAAGTACTTCCAAAGCCTGCCAAACGCCAACAACGAAGCGTTTGTTAAAGCCTTCAAAGCCAAATACGGCGACGACATTGTGATCGGTGACGTCACCCAGGCCGCTTACCTTGGCCCCTGGTTGTGGAAAGCCGCTGTTGAAAAAGCCGGTTCTTTCGATATCGACAAAGTCCGCGCCGCCTCTCCTGACATCGAGCTGACCACCGCTCCAGAAGGTTATGTCCGCATCCACGACAATCATCACCTCTGGTCCAAAACCCGTATCGGCCACGCCCAGCTGGATGGTCAATACAAGGTGGTTTACGAAAGCTCCGAGCTGATCGAGCCTAACCCGTTCCCTGAAGGTTACTAAGCCAGTGTTACCAGGCAAGTGACTCAGCAAGAACCGCAACAAGCGGCCCGCCAGGGCCGCTTCCCCTTCTGCTTATCTTGCTGCTTGTAGCGCTACAACCCACTGGGAGGAAACACCATGTTTGCCGACTACACCATGACCGAGCTGACCTCGATTTTTGCCATGCAGGGCTTTGCCGGTCTCACTCTGTTTTCTGTTTTTGTTCTGATGGCACTGGGGCTGGCGATTATTTTTGGCCAGATGGGCGTCATCAATATGGCCCACGGCGAATTCATGATTCTCGGCGCCTACACCACGTACCTGACGTCCAATGTCTTTTCGTCATACCTGCCGGAATCCCTGTACAGCCTGTATTTTTTTGTCGCCCTGATCCTCGCCTTTCTGGCCGCCGGCGCACTCGGGGCCTTTATCGAATGGGCCATGATCCGGCACCTCTATAAACGCCCACTCGATACGCTGCTGGCCACCTGGGGCCTGAGCCTGATCATGCAACAACTGTATCGCACCATCTTTGGCCCGCGGGAAGTCGGCGTCACCCTGCCCGACTGGCTGATGGGTTCCATCGCCCTGACCGATATGGTGGAAATTCCCATCAACGGCCTGTTTGTGATGGCCATTACGCTGGTGGTCGCCGTTGGTGTGGGTCTGACAATGCAGAAATCCCGACTCGGCAAACAAACCCGGGCCGTGGTGCAAAACCGGCCGATGGCCTCTGCCGTCGGCATCAACACCGCCCGCGTTGACCGCCTGACCTTTGCGCTCGGCTGTGGGATCGCCGGGATCGCCGGAGCCGCCTTTACCATGATCGGTTCAACCGGCCCGACCTCCGGCCAGCTGTACATCGTCGACACCTTTCTGGTGGTGGTTTTTGGTGGCGCATCCAGTCTGGTGGGCACCATCGCATCGGCTTTCACTATCTCTCAGGCGCAATCGACCATGGAATTTTTCCTCAGTGGCTCGATGGCCAAAGTGCTCACCCTGCTCGTCGTCGTTGGCATTTTGATGCTGCGTCCACAAGGGCTGTTCTCTCTCAAAATACGTAAATAAAGAGGTCGCCCATGAACTTTATTGCCCATTTGTTCGCTCGCTACCAGCTCAGCCATATGCTGATTCTGGCGCTGTTGCTGATCGTGGTTCTACCGTTGAGTATGGATATTTTCCGCCTCAACCTGATCGGCAAATATCTGACCTATGCCTTCGTCGCCATTGGTCTGGTGCTGTGCTGGGGCTACGGCGGCATTCTCAGCCTGGGTCAGGGTGTATTTTTTGGCCTTGGCGGTTACTGCATGGCGATGTTTCTGAAGCTGGAAGCCTCCAGCCCGGAAAACACCGCCATCCAGACAACGCCGGGCATCCCGGACTTTATGGACTGGAACCAGCTCACCGAGCTGCCGTGGTTCTGGGAACCCTTCCACAGCTTCGGCTTTACCTTGCTCGCCATTATTCTGGTACCGGCATTTTTCGCCTTTGTGGTGACGGTTGCCATGTTCAAACGCCGGGTTGGCGGGGTGTATTTTGCCATCATCACCCAGGCGGTAGCCGCCATCCTGACCATCCTGATCATTGGCCAGCAAGGCTACACCGGAGGGGTTAACGGCATCACCGACCTGCGCACCCTGCACGGCTGGGATATTCGTACCGACGAAGCCAAGTACATTCTTTATTTCGTCTGCGTGGCCCTGCTGTTTGTCTGTCTGTTTATTGGCAAATACGTCATCAACAGCAAACTGGGACGCCTGTTAGTCGCGATGCGGGAACGGGAAGACCGGGTGCGTTTCTCTGGCTATGACGTCTCGGCATTCAAGATTTTTATCTTCTGTCTGGCTTCGGTGTTCTCCGCCATTGGTGGTGCCATGTTCACCCTGCAGATCGGTTTTATGTCACCCACCTTTGTTGGCATCGTGCCGTCGATCGAAATGGTGATTTTCTGCGCCGTTGGTGGTCGTCTTTCGCTGCTGGGGGCGGTGTATGGCGCTCTGCTGGTCAACGCCGCCAAAACCAGCTTCTCGGAATCCTTTCCGGAGCTGTGGCTGTTTGCCATGGGGGCCTTGTTTATCGGTGTGGTCATGGCCTTCCCGAATGGCCTCGCCGGTGTATGGACAACCTATATCGAACCGCGCCTGCCGGCCCGCTTACGCTCTCCCGTACCGCCCAGCACCATTCCCGCCGTCGCGGTGACGACAACGGCCGAAACCTCATCTACTCCTTCTGCCAACCCCACCGTGGAGCACCGTCATGCTGGAAACTAACAAGCACATTGAGCAGAAGGACTTCGTCCTCAGCGTGGAGGGCCTGACAGTCTCGTTCGATGGCTTCAAGGCCGTCAGCGACCTCTCGCTCTACGTTGAGGAGCAGGAAATCCGCGTCATTATCGGCCCCAACGGTGCCGGTAAAACCACCGTACTGGATCTGATTTGTGGCCGCACCAAGGCCACTGAAGGCTCGATCAAGTTCAAGGGCAAGGAGCTGACCCGCATGAACGAGCACCAGATCGTCCATGCCGGTATCGGCCGCAAGTTCCAGACGCCGTCGATTTACGAAGACCTGACGGTGTTTGAAAACCTCGAACTCTCCTACCCCAGAGGCCGCAACGTCTGGGGAGCACTGACCTTCCGGCGCGACCAGCAGGTGATCGACAAGGTTATCGAAATTGCCGAGATGATCTTCCTTGCCGACAAGCTCGATATGTCCGCCGACCTGCTCAGCCACGGCCAGAAACAATGGCTGGAAATCGGCATGTTGCTGATCCAGGACCCCGAGCTGCTGATGCTCGATGAACCGGTGGCGGGCATGTCGGTTTCTGAACGCCAGCAAACCGCGGCACTGCTGCAAAAAATCACCAAGGACCGTTCAGTGCTGGTGATTGAACACGACATGCAGTTTGTTGCCGACATCGCCGACCGCGTCACCGTCCTGCATCAGGGCAAGGTGCTGTCGGAAGGCTCGATGGAGCGGGTTCAGAACGATCCCAAAGTCATTGAAGTGTACCTGGGCCATTGATCGCCAAGCCGGTAAACGAGGAGATAAACAATGCTTGAGCTAACCGATTACAACGTTGCCTACGGTCAAAGTGACGTGATTCGCAATATGAACCTGAGTGTCGGAGACGAAGAAATTGTCGCCGTGCTGGGCCGTAACGGCATGGGCAAAACCACGCTGATGAAATCGCTGATCGGCATGATTCCGAGCAAGTCCGGAACGGTTGCCCTCAACGGAGTCGACCTGGTGCCACTCCAGAGTTACGAACGCGTCGGCGCTGGTGTCGGCTTTGTGCCACAGGGGCGGATGATTTTCTCCACCATGACGGTGAAAGAAAATATTGAAACCGGCCTCACCTCCACCGGCAAGAATGACATTCCCGAAGATCTCTACGTCATGTTCCCGGTACTGAAAGAAATGCAGCACCGTCGTGGCGGCAACCTGTCCGGTGGCCAGCAACAACAGCTTGCCATCGCACGGGCGTTAGCCAGCAATCCCAGCGTGCTGCTGCTGGACGAACCCACCGAAGGCATCCAGCCCAGCATCATCAAGGAAATGGCGCGCACCCTGCGCACGATCCGCGACCAGCGCAAATTGTCGATCATCGTTTCTGAGCAGGTGCTCAGTTTCGCCCTGGACGTCGCCGATCGCATCCTGGTGATCGAGAAAGGCAACATCGTCCTCGACGTGCCCGTCGAGGAGGCCGATCAGGCCACCATCACCCGCTACCTGTCCGTCTAAACCGAATCTGAGCCAAAGGAGAACAACCATGCGTCATGGTGATATTTCAAGCAGCAACGATACCGTCGGCGTCGCCGTGGTGAACTACAAGATGCCCCGCCTGCACACCAGGGCCGATGTGCTCGACAACGCGGCCAGCATTGCCGAGATGATCCAGGGCATCAAAAAAGGTCTGCCAGGGATGGATCTGATTGTATTTCCGGAATACAGCACCATGGGCATCATGTACGACCACGACGAAATGATGGCCACCGCAACCACCATTCCAGGGCCGGAAACCGATATGTTTGCCGCTGCCTGTCGTGCGGCCAACACCTGGGGGGTGTTTTCCCTCACCGGCGAGCAGCACGAAGAACACCCCAACAAGGCGCCCTACAACACCCTGGTGCTGATCAACAATCTCGGTGACATCGTCCAGAAATACCGCAAATGCCTGCCCTGGTGCCCGATCGAAGGCTGGTATCCCGGCGATCGTACCTACGTCAGTGATGGCCCCAAAGGCATGAAGCTGAGCCTGATCATTTGTGACGATGGCAACTACCCGGAAATCTGGCGCGACTGCGCCATGAAAGGCGCCGAGCTGATTGTGCGCTGCCAGGGCTATATGTACCCGGCCAAAGAGCAGCAGGTGATGATGTCCAAGTCCATGGCCTGGGCCAACAACTGCTACGTCGCCGTGGCCAACGCCGCCGGTTTCGACGGGGTTTATTCCTACTTTGGCCACTCCGCCATTATTGGTTTTGATGGCCGCACCCTTGGTGAATGTGGCGAAGAAGACATGGGCATCCAATACGCCCAGTTATCGCTGTCACAAATCCGCGATGCCCGTAAAAACGATCAGTCCCAGAATCATCTGTTCAAGCTGCTGCACCGGGGTTACACCGGCATGCACGCCTCCGGTGATGGTGACCGTGGCGTTGCCGATTGCCCGTTCGAGTTTTACCGCACCTGGGTCACCGATGCCGAGAAGGCCCGCGACGACGTCGAGGCCATGACGCGCAGCACCATCGGTACGAAAGAATGCCCGGTAGGTGGCATTCCGACACCGGAAAAAACCATGGAATCCGGTTCCTGAGGCGCGACGACCATGGTGTTTATTAACGATCGTCTGCAATCACAACAGCGCCAGTCCCACACCAGTGACGCCACGGCATCCGAACGCCCGGCGCTTTACTCCCGCTTTGCTTTCGAACCGGCGCAGCTGCAACAGCAACTGGAGCGTCATCTGGTGGGGCAGCAGCAAATTATTCATAGCTTGTGCCGCCAGTTGGATGTGCTCAAGGCCGGGCTCAGTGACGATCGTCGCCCACTGCTGACGGCATTGTTCCTTGGCGATACCGGAGTGGGCAAAACCGAAATGGTGCGCCGCATTGCCGAAGCCCTGCATGGTGATGCCAACCACTTCTGCCGCATCGACATGAATACCTTGTCGCAGAGCCATTACAGCGCCGCCATTACCGGGGCGCCGCCGGGCTACGTCGGCAGCAAGGACAACCTGACGCTGCTCAACGAGGAGCTGATCAAGGGCAGCAACAGCCGCCCCGGCATCGTGCTGTTTGATGAAATAGAAAAAGCCAGCCCGGACGTGGTCCGCAGCCTGATGAATATTCTGGATAACGGCGAGCTGACTCTGGCATCGGGTCAGAAAGCACTGAATTTCCGTAACACTCTGGTGTTCATGACCAGCAACCTGGGTTCACGGGCATGGCAGCGCCACCCGCTGCGCCCATGGCTGCCACCCGCATGGCAAGCCAGACTCAAACACCGGTTGCAGCAGCGCGCCCTCGATAATCACTTTGATGCCGAATTCCTCAACCGGATTCATTGCATCGAACGTTTTGCCAGCCTCGGCAGCGAACAACTGCCACAGGTAGTCACCACCCTGCTGAATGAGCTTAACCAGCGTCTGAAAAGACATCAGCTGACCCTGTTGCTCGACGACGCCTGCCTGTTTTGGCTCAGTCGTGGCGACTTTGACCAGCACTACGGTGCCCGGGCCATTCAGCGCTTGTTTCAACGCCAGGTTGTTGTGCCACTGGCCAGCTACCTGCTCACCCTGCCGTCTTGCGCCCATCCTCGCCAGCTGCGCGCCTTGCTACGCAACGACGCCCTGACGTTCAGCGCAGGCCCCATGCCAAGCGCCGCGGCCGACCCGGCCACACACGCTTCAGCGCCTTCACCTTCCAATACCCGCGAAGACGGCCCGGTCGCCGTCGATCCACACGTTTTTTCCAAAGCCGTACTTGCCCATCAAGGAGCTAACCATGACTGATACCATCATCAAAATTGACCTTAACCAGTCTGCTTACGAGAACGACAGCGTCCACAACCGCTGGCACCCGGATATTCCCATGGTGTCTACCGTCAAGCCCGGCGATGACTTTATTATCGAGTGCTATGACTGGACAGGCGGTCAGATCAAGAACGACGACAACGCCGAAGACATCCGTGATGTCGACCTGACCCAGGTGCATTTTCTCTCCGGCCCGGTCGCGGTGGAGGGCGCTCAGCCCGGAGACTTGCTGGAAGTGGATATTCTCGATATCGGTACCTTTGCCGAGCAACAATGGGGCTTCAACGGCTTTTTTGCCAAGACAAATGGCGGCGGTTTCCTGACCGACCACTTCCCGCAAGCGCAAAAATCCATCTGGGACTTTAACGGCATCTACACCAAATCCCGCCACGTTCCCGGCGTTGAATTTGCAGGCATTCTGCACCCCGGCCTGATTGGCTGTCTGCCTTCACGGGACATGCTGGATACCTGGAATCACCGGGAAAAAGAACTGTTTGATACCGACCCGGACCGGGAACCGGCGCTCGCCTGCCTGCCGTACGCCGACACCGCCCATATGGGACGACTGGAAGGGGACGAAAAAGCCGCCGCGGCCGCCGAAGGCGCACGGACCGTACCGCCACGAGAGCACGGGGGTAACTGTGACATCAAAGACTTGACCCGTGGTGCCAAGGTGTATTTCCCGGTCTATGTGGACGGTGCCGGTTTATCGGTTGGCGATCTGCATTTCAGCCAGGGAGATGGTGAAATCACCTTCTGTGGCGCCATTGAAATGGCCGGCTGGATTCATTTGCGCGTCAACCTGATCAAGGATGGCATGGCCAAATACCAGGTCAAAAACCCGATCTTCAAACCCAGCCCTCTGGTTCCCAAATACGATGACTATCTGATTTTTGAAGGTATCTCAGTGGATGATGCCGGCAAACAGCATTACCTCGATACCAGCCTGGCGTACAAGCAAGCCTGTATGAACGCCATCAATTACCTGACCAAATTCGGTTATACCGAAGCCCAGGGTTACGCCATTATTGGCTGTGCACCGATTCAGGGACACATCAGTGGCGTCGTGGATATTCCGAACTCTTGCGCCACCTTGTGGTTACCGACCGATATCTTCGAATTTGATATCAAACCGTCTGCCGATGGCCCCATCAAGCACCTGGATGGCTCCATCGATATTCCCAAAGCAGCCGATCTCGACTGATCCACGCGCCCATTGGCAGTGGCCGGGTAACCGCGCCACTGCTGTTGTTTTCCCATGATGTGCACTGACAGACTGCCGGAGATAGCCACCATGCCCATGTATGACTACAAATGCCCGCACCACGGGGTTTTTCAGGAACTGGCCCCGATGCAAGAGCACGACCAGCCCCAGCCATGCCCTCAATGCCACACCCGTTCGGCCCGGGTCATTGTTTTGCCCCCGGCCATTGCCAAAGTGCTGAAGGAAACCCGCGCCGCCATGGAGCGTAACGAGAAATCCCGCGAAGCACCCGATGTCATGAGCGCCAGCCAGTACCAGGAAAAAGAGCACGAGAAAAAGCAGCAACACCTGTTTGATAACCGTCACAAGCATGACAAGGGCTGCGGCTGTGGCAGCAAACGCAAGAGTAACCTGATGTACACCGCCAATGGCGAAAAGATGTTCCCGGGCATGCGGCCCTGGATGATCAGCCATTGAGGCTGGTTATGGCCCGTGCAGCTCTGCCGTCTGGTGCAAGGCTGCGCGGCAACAAGACGGCCCGGCCCCGGTACCATTAATCCAGCAGCGATGGGTCCTGAGCGATCATCAGCTGCTTCATTTCCTCGAAGTGCTGGCGCGAAAAGTCCGGGATACTTTCCCAGTCCCGTGCTGTTTTCTCCGCCACCTCATCCGGCAGGATATTCAGCGGCTGACCCGTCGACCAGGCGGCCACCAGAATCTGGCAGGCGCGTTCCAGTGTCCAGATATCATCAAACGCCACACCAATATCAGTACTGGTCACCATCACGCCATGATTACCCATCAACAAGCGGCTGTTGTTTTTCAGCAGGCCGGACAAACGCGCCCCTTCTTCCACGGTATTGGCCATGCCGCCAAACAGGGTGTCGACAGACATCCGGTTAAAATACCGGGCGGTGTTCTGATCAATCGCAGGAATGTGCGGGTTCTTCATCGTCGCGATAGCGGTGGTGTACACCGGGTGCAGATGCATCGCAACACGGACATGGGGCAAACGCTGGTGCAGCTGGCCATGGATCGACCAGGCGGGTGGCATCCACTTCAGGCCGTTCGGCGTTGCTGGCATCGTCGGCATCCAGCAACAGCATGTCGCTGGCACAGACGCGGGAAAAATGTTTCCACTTGGGGTTCATCAGAAACTGTTTGCCATCGTCGGAAACGGCGGCACTGAAATGGTTAGCCACAGCCTCATGCATACCCAGGTGGGCAACAATGCGGAGGCTGGCTGCGAGATTGATCCGCAACTGCTCTTCGAGAGAAAGCGACATAGGTTACTCCGGTAAAATGCGTACTTGCGCTATACGTCAATGATGCGTCAGCGTTGATAGGGGCTGCTGTCGATAATGATGTGTTGACTGCCAGCCAATGGGGATTGTTATGGGTAGCCAGGCATCCAGAGCGATTGACGCTGGCTCTTCATACCCGTGGCTCCAACCCTGGATTCTGATGCGGCAACAGCAACCAGAACCCAGTATTGAACCCTCAAAAGCAGGCTTATTTTTTCGGCAACAACGACTCAATATCGGCCGCAGTCGGTGCCTGGAAGTTGTATTTTTTCAATAACGCGGCGTATTCCGGCGTTTTACTGAATTTTTCGATCCCTGCAATCAGGGCGTTGCGAACGATGTCGTTGCCTTTTTTCACCCCGAAACCGTTCAGCACCGGATAAATCAGCGTCCTGGAAGAAATCACAACTCGACCACCCAGTTTCTCCACCACACCCCGAGCAACAGCCGCATCGGTAATCTGGGCTTCTACTGCATGCGACAGCATTGCTTGGGTAGTCTGGGGATCGGTTGGGTATTCACTGATCGCGATTGGCTTCAGTCCATTGGCTTCACAATATTCTACCGACAGCGTCTGCAACTGTTTCAGCCAGGCCGTGCCCGCCATGGAACCAATGCGGTGACCACAGAAATCTTCTGGCATTTCAGGCTGATAGTCACTGCCTTTGATCGACAGAATGGATTCACCACTTTTCAGGTAAGGAATCATGTCGATCACTTTCATACGATCGGCAGTGATGTACATCGACGAGTTGGTGATGTCGAAACGGCCACCCCGCAAACCGGGAATCAGGTTAGCCCAACGAGTATCAATATTAATGGCTTCCCGGCCCATGACCTTGCCAAGCCCTTCCAGGAATTCAATATCGAACCCCTTCGGTTTGTTGTTTTCCATATATTCATAAGGAAAAAAGGTGATATCTGAACCAGCGATGATTTTACCAGGTTCCTTGAACGCCAGGGTGCTGAGGGATGTCAGCGACAGCGCTGCTCCAACAATACCTACGGCGACAGAACGCACCGTTGAACCTGCAGTACGGGCAAAAAACGTCATGATCATTTCTCTCGTGAGTCTATTGGGAATCAGGAATCAGTAGTTGAGCGGATCATTACCCGCCTGTTGCACAAAGAACGAGGCGCCCTTGGGCTTTTCTGGCAGACGCAGGGTATTGTTGGTGCTGCGTATTTCACCACTTTCTTCACCCCATACCAGTTCGCCAGAATGGATGCTCGGCAGCGGGTTGTCCCCATATGGCAAGGCATCTTCAGCGGCGTACACATTGATAAAAATGGTGCGAGGCAACTCGGTTTCATTCGGGCTGGAAGCATGCAACACACGAGTATGCATAAAACACACGGAACCAGCAGGGCCGTAGCAAGAGGTTGGTTGCTGGCAGTGCTCGGCGATCACGGCGTCATCAACCGTGCCGGTAAAGCGGTCATTCTGCCAGTGGGAGAACAGCGGGCCACGATGGCTGCCCGGCACCACTTGCAAAGGACCGTTGGCCGGAGTGACTTCGCTGATCATCAGCAGACAGGTCACCAGATCATCATTGCTGTGGGGGGTAAACGGAAAATCCTGATGCCATTTCACTTCCGTCGCAGTGTGTGGCAGTTTGGAGTTCACCTTGCTGTGGTGCAGGCGGGCACCGCGACTGCCGACCAGCTGACCGGCAATTTGTGCAACCCGTGATTGCAGCGCAATACGCTTGAAGACATCGGAAATCTCGGTCGGCGAGCTGACGCGTCGCAGCGATGGGTGATCCGCTGCGTGGTCACCTTCGATATCAAAACGGGCGCGCCCATCAATCGTTTCACCCCATGGGGTTTCGTGCTTGCGGCTTTCTTCTACCCAACCATCAAATTCGGATTGCAGGGCCGCAACGTCATCCGGGTTCAGTACATTGTTAACAAGCAGAAAACCTTGTTCGTGATATTGGTCTATTTGCCATTGTTCAATCATGAGTCACTCCCAAATATATTAAATCAGGCCAAAGAAACATCTTTCAAAAAGGCATCCACGCGAGGATTCTGGCCACTGCGTAATACCTCGGGCGTGTCGTCACACACCACGCGCCCTTTTTCCATAAAGACAATGCGATCGGATACCTTGAAGGCAAAGTTCATCTCGTGGGTAACAATCACCATGGTGATGCCTTCTCGTGCCAGGTCTTCAATCACCTGCAGCACCTCGTTCACCTTCTCCGGGTCCAGCGCCGACGTCGGCTCATCGAACAACATGATTTGCGGCCGCATCATCAACGCCCGGGCAATTGCGACCCGCTGTTGCTGACCACCGGACAACTGATGAGGGTATTTCCAGGCGTGTTCGAGCATGCCCACCTTGTTCAATAGCTGGTAAGCCTGCATCTCTAGCTCATGCCGGTCGGCGATGCGGTGATAGCAGGGTGCCAGCATCAGGTTATCGAGCACACTGAGGTGTGGAAACAGGTTGAAACTCTGGAACACCATGCCAATCTTGCGGCGATGCTCTGAGTGCTCAACAAAGCGGGACTTATCTGGCCCATGGTGATGCAGCTGCAGAAACGGCTGGCCATTCAGATCGATTTCGCCATGATCCAGTTGCTCCAGACCATTCATCAGCCGAATCAGGGTGGTTTTGCCGGAGCCGGATGGCCCGATGATGGACACCACTTCTCCGGGATTGATGCTCAGGTCGACCGACCCAAGGACTTCAACATTATTGAAGGCCTTGTGTAGCTGCGATACCTGCAACGCCGGGCCATCAAATTCATTGGGTGGTGTCAGAGCGGCTGCTGGCGCCTGAGTGACAGCTGCGGTCAGTGCTGCTGATGGGACCTTGCTTTTCTTGTTGGTCACGTCGAGATAGCCTTCAAGACGCTTCAGCAAAAAATCAAACAAGGTAACGATAAAGACATAAAACGCTGCCACCGCTGCCATGGTTTCCAACACCAGAAAGTTCTGGGAATACAGGCGTTGACCCACCATCAGAATTTCCGTCAGCGAAATCACCGAGACCAGCGACGTCAGCTTGACGATGGAAATATACTCATTGGCAAGGGAGGGTAACGCCACTCGTAATGCCTGGGGAATCACCACCAGCCACTGGATACCCAAAAAACGCACCCCGAGAGCACGGGCCGCTTCACCCTGTCCTTTGGGGATCGACAGCAAACCACCCCGGTGGATTTCAGCAACATAGGCACTTTCGCACAGCACCAGGGCAATCAGGCCAGCCCAGAAAGGATCACTCATGATCACGCTACTGATCGGCAATACCTGCGGCATGTTATAAACAAAAATAAGCAGTACCAGTAACGGCACACTTCGGAACAGCCAGATATAAAAGCTCGCCGGTATATTTAACAGCGGTCGACTGGATTGTTTCCCCAAGGCCAGTAAAAAGCCCACGACAACACTCAACCCCCAACTGGCCAAACTGAGTTTGATAACGGTCCAGGTTGCCAACCAGAAATCGGTTAGACTGAATAGACTGAACATGTAGTCCCAATCAAATGCCATAGGATTATCACCTGATAATAAAATTATAAAACCGTCTATGCTCTCCCAAAGAGCAAGCGGGTTTCAAATAGGTGTAATTACTATGAAGGAATATACAAATCGTAAACAATTATTATTTTTTGAGCTTCTAGATTTAAAAAAAATAGGTAGTATCCAGATCAATTTTTCACAAACCTTTTACGCCCATTACCAAATTGCACCCGAATACATGGCATTTTATGCACCAACAGGAATCACAACGCCCCAAAACAACGCACGCATATTGATTTATTAGTACCATGTCCAAAGCCAAACCGGCATATTTCAGGGCATTCCGGTCCAAATCACTTCCGCTAGCGAACAGGCCAAATCATTCCGATCATGGCATGCCTATTGCAAATAAAAAATATATAGGAACTAATACACTGACAATATTTTATAGATGAATCATCCATGAAAAACTTCACGCTGAAGCAGTTGCACTACTTTACCACGGTCGTTGAAACCCAAAGTATCGCCGAGGCCTCCCGTCGGCTGCACATTGCCCAGCCGTCTATATCTATCGCCATCAAGAACCTTGAAGACACCTTCGACCAGCAGCTGTTGATACGGCATCATGCCCAAGGGGTGTCGCTGACACCAGGAGGTCGCCGCTTTTATGAAAAAGCCAAAGAGCTCCTGCGCCTCTCCTATGAATTTGAGCAAAATTCACTGGCCAGCAGTGACCAGACCTCAGGCAAAATCACGGTTGGCAGCTTTGAATCCGTTGCACCGCTGTATATTCCCCGGCTGATTGCCGGATTCAAGAAAGTGTACCCGGGCATCGATGTACAACTGCATGATGGCGAGCAGCACGAACTGATGATCGGTTTGCACCGGGGCCAGTTTGACCTGGCGTTTCTGTACGACCTGGAGCTGGACAACTCCATCCGACGGGAAGCCCTGAATGCGCCCCATCGCCCCTATGCCCTGCTGCCCATCGGCCATCCGCTGGCCCAGCAGCCGTCAGTGACCCTGACCGAACTGAGCCGGGAGCCTATGGTGTTGCTGGATGTCATTCCCAGCAGAAACTATTTTTTAAGCCTGTTTACCGAAAAAGGACTCCACCCGGAAGTCGCCTACGCTTCGCCGTCTATTGAAATGGTCCGTTGTATGGTGGGTCAGGGACAAGGGTTTTCAATACTGGTTACCCGGCCACTGACCAATACAACCTACGACGGCCAGGAGCTGGCTCATGTGGAAATTGAAGATGAAATGGAAAGCTCTACCCTGATTATGGCTTATCTTAAAAACAATGAACCCACTCACCCTGCCCGCTTGTTTATGGACTATTGCCGTAATTACAATCTGGGCGAATCCACCATAAAAAAAGCTAATAATTATTAGCCTGAGTGATCACTACTGGTGCGAGATATTTTTTCTATCGAGATCGTATATTTATAATAATTTACTGAATTTATTGTCTGCCATAACCTAGCTTTATTCATCCCAAGGTAATAAAGCCTGGCATTTAGAAGGCATGCAGACATGACAGAAAATATGACAAACATCGATACCCTTATCGTTGGGGCTGGTCAGGCAGGCATCGCCATGAGTGAGCATCTGACGCGCCTGGAGGTACCTCATCTGGTTCTGGAAAAGAATCGTATTGCTGAAGCCTGGCGCAGCGTTCGCTGGGATTCTCTGGTCGCCAATGGCCCAGCCTGGCATGACCGTTTCCCGGGCATGACCTTTCCCGGAGCCGATGCTGACAGCTTTGTCCCCAAAGACAAGGTGGCTGATTATTTTGTCTCCTATGCAGAAAAATTCAACGCGCCGATTCGTACCGGCGTCGAAGTCCTGAGCGTCGTGCGCAACGAAGGCGCTGGCGGTTTTACCGTCACGACATCCGACGGCATTATCCAGGCCCAGCGGGTGGTATCGTCCACTGGCCCCTTCCAGATTCCGGTGATTCCTGCCGCGGCCCCGCAAGACCCGGAATTATTGCAGATTCATTCCGCCCACTACCGTAACCCGGAACAGCTGCCAGAAGGTGGGGTACTGGTAATTGGTGCCGGTTCGTCCGGCGTACAGATTGCCGACGAGCTGCAACGGTCAGGCAAAAAAGTATATCTGTCGGTCGGACCTCACGACCGTCCACCCCGCAGCTACCGCGACCGCGACTTTGTGTGGTGGCTGGGTGTGCTGGGTTTGTGGGATGCCGCTGCCAACGAACCCGGTAAGGAACACGTTACCATTGCGGTCAGTGGTGCCCACGGTGGCCAAACCATCGACTTCCGCCAGCTGGCACAACAGGGCCTGAACCTGGTTGGCCGTACTGAGTCTTTCGACAACGGTGTTGCCTGCTTCCGCAACGACCTGGCCGACAATATCAAGGCCGGTGACGCCAATTATCTATCGTTACTCGACCGCGCCGATGCCTACGTCAGCCGTCACGGACTGGATTTGCCCGAAGAACCACAGGCTCGGGAATTCCTTGCCGACCCGGAGTGCATGACCCGACCGACGCTGGAGCTGGATCTCAAGCAAGCAGGTATCACCGCCATTATCTGGGCGACCGGTTATGCCACCGATTACAGCTGGCTGCAGGTCGATGCCTTTGATGACAAGGGACAACCCAAACATCATCGCGGCGTATCCAGCGAGCCTGGTGTCTACTTCCTCGGCTTGCCATGGCTCTCCCGCCGCGGCTCAACCTTTATCTGGGGCGTATGGCATGACGCCAAATACATCGCTGACCAGATCGTTATCCAACGTCAATACCAGTACTACCGTCACAGCTGAAACAGGAATCATCATGGTAACGCATACCCGTATCCGCATGTTCAACACCAAAGAAACCTACCCGAACCAGACGCTGGATAACGATCTATGCCAGGCGGTACGAGCGGGTAATACCGTCTATGTTCGTGGTCAGGTCGGTACCGACTTCGAAGGTAATCTGGTTGGCCTGGGAGACCCGCAAGCCCAGGCCGAGCAGGCAATGAAAAACGTTAAACAGCTACTGGCAGAAGCCGGTAGCGACCTGAGTCATATCGTCAAAACCACGACCTACATTACCGACCCGCGTTACCGTGAGCCGGTGTACCGGGAAGTGGGCCGCTGGCTCAAAGGGGTTTACCCTATCTCTACCGGACTGGTAGTGGCCGGTCTGGCACAGCCTCAGTGGTTGATGGAAATCGACGTCATCGCCGTGATTCCAGACCAGCCATCCAGCCAACCAGCAGACAAGGAGCCAGCATGACCGTCTCCCTGTCCGCCTATTGCCCGGAAACCGGCCAACTGGGCGTAGCAATCAGTTCATCCAGTATTGCCGTTGGCGCCCGCTGCCCCTGGTTGCAAGCAGGCATTGGCGCGGTTTCCAGCCAGAACATCACCTTGCCCGCACTGGGGCCAGCCATTCTCGCCCGACTGGAGCAAAACCAGTCGTCCGAACAGGCCTTGAAAGCTGCTCTGGCCGACGACCGTTTCAGTGCCTATCGCCAGGTGACAGTAATCGACAACAAAGGGGTCAGCGCCTGTTTCAGTGGTACCGAAACCCTCGGCACATCCGCCATGAAACAAGGCCTGCACTGTGTTGCAGCGGGAAACATGCTCGCGAATGACGGTGTTATCGATGCCATGATCAGTGCCTTTGAAGCCTCCTCCGGTGAGCTGACCGGCCGCCTGATCCAGGCGCTGGCGGCCGGGATTGCCCAGGGTGGCGAAGCCGGGCCGGTGCATTCTGCGGCCGTCAAGGTTGTCGATGATTATATCTGGCCGCTGGTCGACTTGCGTGTCGACTGGGCAGACGAGAACCCCATTGGCGTACTCGAACAACTGTGGCAAGACTATGAACCACAAATGCAGGCTTATGTAACTCGGGCACTGGACCCCCGCGACGCCCCCAGCTATGGCGTTCCCGGCGATGAATAACCCGACCACCAGCCAAGCCAGGCCAACACTGAGCGAAGAACTTCGCCATTTGTTGGCCATGCTACTGGCCCACGACACCACCAGCCGCGAGTCCAATCTGGCGCTGATTGAATCAATCCGGGACTACCTCGATCAACAGGGTATCCCATCAGAGTTGATCTTCAACCCAGAGCGCACCAAGGCCAACCTGTATGCCCGGCTTGGCCCGGCTGGGGACGGCGGCGTCATGTTATCCGGCCATACGGATGTGGTGCCGGTGGATGGCCAGTCATGGTCTTACCCACCCTTCCAGCTGACCGAAGACGAGGGCCGTTGTTACGGCCGTGGCAGCGCCGATATGAAAGGCTTTATTGCCTGTGTACTGGAGGCGGTTCCCCGCTTTCAGCAATCCGCCCTGACCATGCCTTTGCATCTGGCTTTCTCATACGACGAGGAAGTCGGCTGCCTTGGCGTACCCGGTTTGATTGACCATATCCAGTCATCACCCGACCATCCTGCCATGTGCATTATTGGCGAGCCAACCAGCATGCAGCCGGTTTATGGTCACAAGGGCAAGGTCGGTATGCGCTGCAAGGTCAAGGGCCATGCCTGCCATTCGGCCTACGCGCCCGAGGGAGTCAATGCCATTGAGTATGCAGCCAGGCTGATCGGCAAGCTGACGGATCTGGCCGAGCCGCTGAAGCAGCAACAGGATCGCCGTTTTGATCCCCCTTACAGCACGCTGCAAACGGGCAAGATCCAGGGTGGCGTGGCGCTCAATATCGTACCGGAAGCCTGCCAGTTTGATTTTGAAATGCGCTATCTGCCCGATACCGATGTCAACGCAACACTGGACAAACTGAAGGACTTTGCCGCTTCAACCCTGCAGCCGGCAATGCAAACCGTGCACCCGGACGCAGGGATTCATTTTGAGATGTTGGCATCCTACCCGCCGTTGCTCACTGATCCGCAATCCCGCTTTGCCCAATGGCTCAGCGAATGGAGCGGCAGCCATGACTTCACCACCGTCGCTTTTGGTACCGAAGGTGGACTGTTCGATCAGGCTGGTGTGGCCACGCTGGTCTGTGGCCCTGGCAGTATGGATCAAGGACACAAGCCGGATGAGTTCGTCACGATCGGGCAGCTTGGGCGCTGTTGCGACATGCTGGAAAACTTGCGTAACTGGATGGTCAGCCACTGAGCCACCCGGATAACGAGGCACCGGCAGCCATTGTGCAGCCGGTGCATTGACTCTGGCCAGAATCACCGCTGGCCGACGCTTGCGCTTCCTGCAGCCAGCACGGAGAATGACGCCCGAACCGACACTCTGAGTAATGCATGGCCAAACGAAAACTCACCAAAAAACAATCCTGGCGTATTGCCAAGATTCAGGAAGAAAAAGCCCAGCGCGCCCAGCAAAAAGAGGCGGTGATTTCCGACCAGCTCAACGCCGGTGAACTCGGCGACGAGATGCACGGCCAGGTGATCGCCCACTTTGGTGCCCAGGTAGAAGTGGAAGACAACGACCGCAATACCTACCGCTGTTTTTTGCGGGCCAACCTTGGCTCTCTGGTCACTGGCGACAAAATTGTCTTCCGCCCGGCACCGGCCAATGCCCAGGGAGTCAACCAGGGCGTCGTTGAAATGGTGCAGCCACGTGACTCCGAGCTGTCACGCCCCAACCCGTACAACGAGATCAAGCCGGTAGCCGCCAATATCGACTTTATTGTGCTGGTGATTGCCCCCGAACCACACGCGCACGCCAATCTGATTGACCGTTATCTGGTGGCCGCCGAAAACTGCCACATCGAACCCATTATTCTGCTCAACAAAACCGATCTGCTGGACGACCTCAGTCTGTTCCATCTGGAGCCACTGCTACAGCGTTATGCCGATCTGGGGTATCGCATACTGCAGGTCTGTGCCAATGAACCGGAGAGCCTTGGGGAATTAAAAGAATTCCTTAACGATCGCGTCAGCGTCTTTGTTGGTCAATCCGGGGTCGGCAAGTCATCCCTGATTGGCACCCTGTTACCCGGTGAAGAACTCAAGGTCGGGCCGCTGTCGGAAAATACCCGCAAAGGCAAACACACCACCACCACCGCCCGGCTGTATCATTTTCCCGCCGGTGGCGACCTGATTGACTCCCCGGGAATCCGTGAGTTTGGTCTCTGGCATATGAGCGAAGACGACGTGCTGTACGGTTTCCGCGAGTTACGGGCACTGACGGGGCATTGTCGCTTCCGTGATTGCCATCATGAATCCGAACCCGGTTGTGCCTTGCTGCAAGCCGTCGATGAAGAACTGATCAGTCAGGAACGCTTTATCAGCTACAAACGGATTGTCGAGACCCTGTCGGAGCTCTGAACGCCTGACAGCGGTCTCCGGCTTGGATACACTGCTTCTTTGCGACCTGTTTATCCGGAGTATTATTCATGAGTCCACTGCCACTGCTGCTGGAAGCTCAAACGCTTGCTGAGCAATTGCCGCTGAATAACGTGCTGATCATTGATCAAAGCAAACTCGACAGCTATCTCCAGCATCATATTCCTGGAGCCGTACACCTGGACTTCAAGCGCCTGCAGCTGGGCATTGCTCCAACACCCGGTGCCCTGCCCTCGTTACCACAACTGTCTGAAGTCTTCAGCGCCTTGGGGTTAACCCCGGACACCCACGTTATTGCTTATGACGATGAGGGTGGCGGTTGGGCTGGTCGCTTGATCTGGGTACTCGATATGATTGGCCATCGTCATTACAGCTATCTGAATGGTGGTATCAAGGCCTGGCTGCAGGACGGTCTGCCCACAGAAGCCGGTAATGTAGCCCCTGTACCTTCCAGCTATCAGGTCGAACAGCTGTGCGATGGTTTCTCGCTGAGCAAAGACGATATCCTCGCCCGTATTGGCCAGCCAGACTTCGCCATCTGGGATGCCCGTTCCCAGGCGGAGTACTGCGGCGACAAGGTTATTTCCAGCCGAGGTGGCCATATTCCCGGTGCCGTCAACTACGAATGGACGCGGGGAATGGACCCGGAAAATGGTTTGCGTATCAACCCGTTGGAACCCTTCCGTGTACTGCTGTCAGACATGGGACTGACTGCCGACAAGGAAATTGCCACCCATTGCCAGACTCATCACCGCTCTGGCTATACCTACTTGGTGGGCAAGATTCTGGGGCTGAATATCAAAGCCTACCCTGGTTCCTGGTCTGAGTGGGGCAATGACCCCAACACCCCGGTGACCACTGGCGATCAGCCCTGAGTCGACACACGAGTAATGATCACCCATTCCGGCCAAGGACGTGCCTGGCCTAATAAAAGAGAGTCCCCCTTTGTTAAAAGATGATCTGTTTATTGCCAGCCAATACGTGCTGCCTCACCACTGGCTGTCTCGTCTGGTTGGCAAATTGGCTGCCTGTGAAAGCCGCTGGCTCAAAAACCAGCTGATCACCCGCTTTATCCGTCAGTACGACGTACGCCTGGATGAAGCCCAGCGTCAGCACCCGCAGGACTTTCGCAGTTTTAACGACTTTTTTACCCGTGAACTGCTGCCCGAAGCCCGACCCCAGGATCAAGCCGTTGACAGCCTGTTGTCACCGGTTGACGGCACGGTTTCCCAATTGGGCCGGATTCAGCACGGGCGTATTTTCCAGGCCAAGGGTCAGGCTTTTTCCCTGACTGAATTACTGGGTGGCTCGCGTCAGCGCGCTGAAGACTTTGCCGGTGGCCAGTTTGCCACCCTGTATCTGTCGCCACGGGATTATCATCGTGTCCATATGCCGATGCCCGGCAAACTGCGAGAAATGATCTACGTCCCCGGAGCACTGTTTTCGGTCAATCAGACCACTGCTGAACGGGTTCCCGGTCTGTTTGCCCGTAACGAACGACTGGTCTGTATTTTTGATACCGAACACGGCCCCATGGCCATGGTGCTGGTGGGTGCCATGATTGTGGCGGCCATTGAAACCGTCTGGGCTGGCCAGATCACCCCGGCCTCGCGCAAGATCAAGGTAACGGATTATCGTGATCCGCAACCGGTGGAACTGGATAAGGGTGAAGAAATGGGCCGCTTCTGCCTTGGCTCCACTGTGGTGCTGTGTTTCCCGGATGGCATGGTCGACTGGAGCAAGGAGCTGGAGGCCGGTAGCCCGATTCGAATGGGTAGCCGACTGGGCTCAATCAGTGCACTGCGCCCTGATGAACCGGAAACAACAGAGCCAGAGCCAGAAACAGAACAAGCTGAAGCAGAAACAGACACTCACAGCAGCCCAAGCAGCACTTCAGCAGCACAGGAAACCCTGACACCGGCAACAGAGCAGCCGGTAACGGATACGGTTGAAGCTGTTGAAGCTGTTGAAGCAGAAGAGATCAAAAAAGAAGAAACACAGGCTCCCGACGGTACCGACCAACCGTCACCTGTTGATGAACACACCCCGGAATCAGACACCGACAAACCCCGTACCTGATAACGTCAGCGTCTATTTATCGGTATCTCTTTATCAGTGCCGACTGGCCACAAGGCAACCACCGGGCATATCCGGCAAGCTGCCTTGTGGCCGGATACGCAAGACCAGCCACTGCTGACTACCATCCAGATGCATATCAGCAAAACGCCATTGCTCGCTCTGTTGCTCATGACCCGGCCAGATAACCCGGCTGAGTGACGTCATCAAATGGGCAATCTGTTCGGCGTCAGCCGACTTCAGGTGTTGCAGGGTTTGCTGATCCTCAGCCACCATACGGGTTAATGGCACCCGGACTTGCAAACCACCGCCAACGCCCACCCGGGCAATCATCAGTTCACAATCAATTCCTGCAGCTGCCACCAGCGGTGAATGCATGGCCATCACCGCGCCCGTCACAATCCCCACCATCAACAGCAACCGGCTTAACGCCTGCTTTCCAGTCATCCTATCTACCCTCACTACGTGAGGGGAAATCTGACCATAACCTTCTGTCAATCAGGTCTGGCAAGCGGTAAGTTACTGAAAATGTTTGCGCGAAAATGTCAGGCCTGCAGCCAATCGAAGCTTAATACCTCAGCAATTGTGGAGACCTGTAACCGCTGCATCAATAACCGATCCAGTCCCATGGCTACCCCGGCACATGGCGGCAAGCCGGAACCCAGTGCCGCCAGTAGCCGCTTATCAATTGGACGACCGTTAGCTTCCTGCTCAAAACGGCGCGTCTGTTCAGCAACATCCGTCAATTCATGATAACCATTGGCCAACTCTGCACCGTTCCAGAACAGCTCAAAACGCTCAGCCACATCATGACCATCGACCGTCCGGCGGGTTTTAGCCAGTGCCGCCTGGGATGCCGGAAAGTCGTAAACAAATACCAGGGTATCCCGTGGCAAGGCAGGCTCAACCGCATGACTCATGATAACGTCGAGCCAGCCATCCCGATCCAGCGACAGATCTTGCCCAGCCAGCTGCTGGCCACACTCAGCAATCGTCACATCACGGCACTGCAACGGGTCCAGACCGGCGTACTGCAACAATGCCTGCTGATAAGTCAGCATCACCCGGGGCGGTGTTGATGGCAGTCCCAGCATCAGGACGGCAATATCCGCTACTTCATCCATCAACTGATGCTCGTTCCAGTCCAACCGGTACCATTCCAGCATGGAGAATTCCGGGTTATGGCGGCGACCGGCTTCACCCCGGCGGAAAACTTTACAGATCTGGTAGATATCACCACTACCGGCACATAACAGCCGTTTCATCGCATACTCCGGCGAGGTATGCAAATAACGGCCATCGGCTGTGGCCATGGGTTCAATATTCGGATCACTCACCGGAGCCTGGGCCAACAGCGGTGTTTCTACTTCCAGCACCTGCCGCTCGGCGAAAAACTGACGGATCTGTTGATACATCAAGGCTCTGGCTTGAAGCGCGGCAAGGGAAGCCGTCGGGGTCCAGCATTTGGTCATAAGATTCTCTACGCATGTATCCAGTCATGAAATGATAAAGTCAGGTCAGACTATCGGCCAGCCGCACCAGACGCCGACAAAAAAAGGAGCCGTCAGGCTCCTTTTGGATCAGTCACGGTTATCGATCAGGCACGGCTGACGTATTCACCTGAGCGGGTATCAATCCGCAAGATGTCGCCGATATTGATAAACAGTGGGACTTTCACGACCGCACCGGTCACCAGCGTCGCCGGCTTGCTGCCACCCTGTGCCGTATCCCCTTTCATGCCCGGGTCGGTTTCTGCCACTTCCAGCTCAACAAAGTTGGCTGGCGCAACGGTCAGGATGGCACCGTTAAACAGAGTGACGACATACTGGTCTTGCTCTTTCAGCCATTTGACGGTATCGCCAACCGCTTCAGCAGAGGCACCGTGTTGTTCAAAAGAACCATCGGTGGCCATGAAGTGCCAGAATTCGCCATCGTTGTAGAGGTATTCCATGTCGACTTCCATCACGTCGGCACCTTCGAGTGATTCGCCGGACTTGAAGGTTTTTTCAATCACCCGGCCAATACGCAAGTTGCGCAGTTTGACGCGGTTAAATGCCTGACCTTTGCCGGGTTTTACATATTCGTTCTCAATAATGGAGCACGGCTCTCCATCCATCATGACTTTAAGACCGGGTTTAAATTCGTTGGTAGAATAGTTCGCCATTTCGCAATCCAATTAGAGTAGGACATTGTTATAAAGTGCACATCATAACGCGATCTGCTGCCATTGAGCAGCAAGACTGGCAACAGATTCTGGCCAGCGCCATTCGTAGCCCCGAACAATTGTTCTCGGCACTGCATCTTGCTCCGACTCATTTGAGCGACCGACAGCTGGCTGCCAGTACGTTTCCGGTGCTCGTTCCTGCGCCATATCTGCAAAAAATGGAACCTGGCAACCCCCACGATCCCTTGCTGCGCCAGGTACTGCCAGACGCTGAAGAGCTTATCGCCATGCCGGGTTATGTCAGTGATCCACTGGATGAGCAACACGCCAATATCACCCCCGGTATCGTTCACAAATATCAGGGTCGGCTCTTGTTACTGGCGGCGACGGGCTGTGCAGTTAACTGTCGCTACTGCTTTCGCCGTCATTTTGACTATGCCGACAATCGTCTCAGCCGCCGGCAATGGCAAAGTGCGCTGGATTATGTTCGTGATGACCCATCCATCAGTGAGGTGATTTTGAGTGGTGGCGACCCATTAATGCTGAAAGACGAGGCGCTGGCAGAGTTGGTTGATACCATCGGGCAGATACCTCACGTGCGACGCTTGCGTATTCATACCCGTTTGCCGGTGGTGATTCCCCAGCGCCTGACCCCGGCCCTGGCGCAGTTGCTCGGCCACAGCCGCCTGTCGATCAGTGTGGTATTACATATTAACCATACCCATGAGATCGACGAGCTGTTTCGTCAACACCTCCAGACACTGCGCCAGGCGGGCATCACCTTGCTGAACCAGTCGGTACTGCTGCAAGGCGTCAACAACCAGGCCGCTACCCTGATCGAACTGAGCCAGTCGTTATTTGATGCCGGCATCCTGCCTTACTACCTGCATCTGCTCGACCCGGTCACAGGCACACACCAGTTTGATACTCCGACTGCCGAGGCGCTGGCTATTTACCAGCAACTGCATCAGCAATTGCCCGGCTACCTGCTTCCCAGGCTGGTACGGGAGGAGGCTGGCAAAGCTGGCAAGTCTCTAATTATGACTAATGACAAATTTTGACAGACATTTCCCTCTTTAATGGTCATATACCGCTACAATCATGATTGTGACAATATCTGTCTGTTATTATTGTTTATTGTCACAAAATGCGCACAAACAGCTATTTGTACTGCCTTCGCCGGTTTTTGATCAAAACCGGCTTTGATAACCCATTTGGGCAAAACTGACAGGAAGGTCGGACCCGAACAATAAGACTGAGTGACCCGAGTCATGGCGACCAACCAAGAGACACTACACCTGCTGATTCATACCCAATCCCAGAATGATGCAGAGGGTATTGTCAGCCTGCTACGAAATTCAGGCAATGCCACTCGCGCGCACCAGATCAGCTCGCTGGAAGACCTTGACGAACAGCTGGAACAAAAATCCTGGGATCTGCTGATTGCCGAGGATGGCGCCAACGGCGTTCATTACCCATCCCTGCAAGAGCGCATTCGCCGCCTAAACAAAGACTTACCCATTATTCTGATCAGTAAAGAGATTGATCTGATTGCCATGGAAAACGCGCTCAGACACGGTGTCTGCAGTGTTGTCCCCCGGGATGAAAGCAACCTGATGGTACTGGCCATTCAGCGTGAACTGCGTCATCTGAAACATCGCCGGGAATTACGATCCATCGAAGTGCGCCTGCGTGACGCCGAAAAACGCGCCCAGGCCCTGCTGGAAAGCTCTCGCGATGCCGTTGCCTATGTCCATGACGGCATGCATATTTTTGCCAACCCGTCTTATCTGTCCATGTTTGGCTATTCATCCGTCGATGAGCTGGAAGGCATGCCCTTGATGGATATGGTCGATAGCTCTGGTCAGAGTGACTTCAAACGCTTCTTCAAAAAATACCTCAACGCCCCTCATAAAGAGTCCGAGCTCAGCACGCTTGGGGTCGACGGCGATGGGCAGCTGTTTCCGATGCAAATGAATTTTTCACCTGCGAGCTATGCCGAAGAACGTTGCACCATGGTCACGATTCACTCCCACGCCAAGAATACAGCTCTCGAAGACAAGCTGCGCAAAGTCAGCAATATCGACATGATGACGGGCCTGTACAACAAGCCCTACTTTATCGCCCAGCTGGAAATTGCCGTCGATAATGCCGTACTTGGAGGCAGCAACGGCGCCATTATTTATATGAACATCGATGGTTTTGGCAAAATCAAAAGTGAGGTCGGCATCAGTCGTGCCGATACCGTACTGTCCGAACTGTCCCAATCACTCAAGAAAACCATTGGCTCCGATCACAGTCTGGCCCGCATCAGCGAAGATATTTTTGCCACCATCCTCACTGGCTACAGCTCTGACCAGGCGATGAAACTGGCAGAACAACTGCGCAGCCATGTAGAAGGCCTGCTTATCGATCTTGGCGATCGTACCATCACCGTCACCACCAGTATCGGTGTCGCCTTGATCAACGACACCTGTTCACGCCCGGAAGATGTGCTGCAAAATGCCCACACCGCCAGTGAACAAGTACATCAACAGCCAGATCATCACAATGGCAATGGTGTCATGTTATTTGTACCGGACATCCCTGAAGATGTCGTCGTCGCGGATGTCAGTATCGAAGAAGCCGTGACCGACGCTCTGCGCCAGAACAGCTTCCAGCTCTTGTTTCAGCCCAAAATCAGCCTGCGTGGTGAGGACGTTGAACATTACGAAGCGCTGATGCAACTGCCTCTGGCCGATGGTCGCTGTATCAGCTCTGATGAGCTGATGAACAACCCCGATATCAATGAGGGCCTGAAACGCAAGGTCGATCGCTGGGTCTTGCTCAATACCCTCAAGCAGCTGGGAGAACATCGACAACAGGGTCACAACTCCCGTGTTTTTGTTAATCTGGCGACCCCGTCCATCCAGGATGACAGCCTGCCCAACTGGATCAGTGTTGCGATGCGAGCAGCCCGCCTGCCAAAAGGCTCACTGGTCATACAGCTGGCCGAAGACAGTGCTACCCGCGTACTGAAGCAGGCCCAACACTTTGTTTCCGAACTGAATGCCAGCAGTATTACCACCGCGCTCAATCACTTTGGTTGCTCTCTGAACCCCTTACGTACATTGCAACATCTGGCGGTTGAGTACGTTAAGCTCGATGGCTCTTATACCAGTGAGCTGGGCCAAAGCCCGGAAAATCAGCAACAGCTGCAAACCCTGTTAACCGCTTTGCACGAAGCAGAAAAGAAAACCGTTATCCCGATGGTCGACAGCGCCTCAACCTTGGCCAGTCTATGGCAAATGGGGGTTCATTTTGTGCAAGGGGATTATGTACAAGCGCCACAAAGCAGCATGAATTACAACTTCGAAGAAGAAAGCAGCTTCTGATCAGAAGCTGCCTGACAAGCTCGCCAACCCAACGATGGGGTCAGCCACATAAGCAGTAACAGTGGTGTTTATACCTGTTCAGTCGCACCGGGTTCAGCAATATCCCGATCCCGATAACCCAGCAGATACAGAATGCCATCCAGCCCCAGCGTCGAGATCGAATTGCGGGCGTTTTTCCGCACCAGAGGTTTGGCGCGAAACGCAATGCCCAGGCCAGCAATACTCAGCATCGGCAGGTCATTGGCACCATCCCCTACTGCGATTGTCTGCTCCAGGCGAATACCTTCTTTTTTGGCCAGCTCCCGTAACAGATCGGCTTTACGCTGACCATCCACCACCGGCTCGATCACACGTCCGGTAACCAGGCCATCTTCTATTTCCAGCTCATTGGCAAAGACATAATCAATGCCCAGACGCTGTTGCAGATAGCGGCCAAAATAATTGAATCCACCCGACAAAATAGCGGTCTTGTAGCCCAGCGCCCGCAGATTGTAGATCAACCGCTCGGCCCCTTCGGTGATAGGCAAGCGCTCAGCGATACCGTCCAGTACACGGGTATCCAGGCCTTTCAGTAGCGCCATGCGTTCGGCAAAACTTTGTTTGAAGTCCAGCTCACCCTGCATTGCCCGCTCGGTGATGGCGGCAACCTGATCACCCACACCGGCAGCACGGGCCAGCTCGTCGATAACTTCGGTTTCAATCAGGGTGGAATCCATATCAAAAGCCACTAACCGGCGCGTACGGCGATACACGTCGTCGGCCTGAAACGCCACATCAACCCCCAGCTCATTCGCGATATCCAAAAAGCGGGCGCGTAATTCACTCTGGTCAGCCTCGCCCCGAACCGAAAATTCGACACAGGCACGGGTGTTGTCGTGGCAACTTTCTGCCTGATCCAGCGGTACCCGGCCAGACAGTCGGCTGATCTGATCGATATTCAGGCCATGCTCAGCCACAATCGCGGTCACACTGGCAATGGCATCGGCCTCAATGGTACGGGCCAACAGCGTAATGATATGACGGGATTTACCCTGACCAGCCACCCAGTGTTCGTAACTTTCGGCGGTGACCGGCGTAAAGCGGATAGAAAGCCCCAGCGCGTGTGCTTTGAACAACACATCTTTTAATACCGGAGCGGATTCTGCACTGTCAGGAATCGCCGCGAGAATACCCAAAGACAAGGTATCGTGAATTTCAGCCTGGCCGATATCCAGTATGGTGACACCATACTGGGCCAGAATCGCGGAGATACTGGCGGTCAGGCCGGGTTTGTCAGCACCGGTTACCCGGATAAGAACCAATTCAGTCACAATGCGTTCCTGTTGCCCTCAGGCGGTTGTCGGTTTACAGCTTGCCCAAATCGGTCTTGGCCGCAGCCAGCACGATACGCAGCTCTTCAATCAGATCGGTAGTTTCATGAGTAGACAATGCACGGTGGCGGTCAACACTCATCAGAAACAGGCCTTTTTCCAGCTGTTCCAGTTTTTCTTGCAGAGATTGCTTGGTGTCGCTCATGGCGGTTCCTCTTGGGTTCTGTATGGGTCGTCCGAAGCCCGACGGGATTGGCATCACGGCCGCTCGGTTCTGGCCATCTATCGGGCGGCGCCTATAATACCACCTCAGACACCTCTGACTATCACTGCGATGGTACTGATTGTGACCGATGAAATATTTCCAACGTTACCCGCGTTGGTAACGACCGGTACGACCTCCCGGTTGTAACCTCATCACCCTTATCGTCAGTGATCTCCGGTCAGAGCCAATTCCAAGACCGTAATGGCGGACCCGATGCAGCTCAAGTTGCCCTGTAGTTTTCATTTCAGCCTGCTCTGCGGTTGCGCCGCAGCCACACAAGTACTGATATTCGGACTACTGCTCGCATTTCTGACCTATAGCAATCTCAGCAATCAGCTGGAACAGCGACTGGAACAGGATGCCACCCAGCAAACCCAACGCCTCGCCATGACGCTGGCCCACAGCCTGATTCAACGTGACCGGATCAGCCTCAATCTGGCGCTGACAGAATGGCATCGTGGTGAAGAAATCAGTGCCCTGCGAGTGCTCGATACCGACGGCGTGGTTATTGCCGAAATAGGTAAAACCCTGGACGACCGTATCAATATCAGCCGCTCCATCACTCAGGATAATCAGGTGGTCGGGATTATCCAGGCGGATATCAACCTGGCACCTGCTCGCCGAGACAGCGGCCATTATTTGTCCCTGGCACTGATAGCAACCGGCCTTGGTGCCATGCTGGCCGGGCTGGCGGGCTATTTTCTGGCAGAACAGATCGCCCATTATTTACAGCAGTTGTCCCGAGCCCTGAAAAACAGCCGTCACAACCAACCGCTGCAGCTACCTCCACCACCGGCAGCGATAGAGGAGTTTGAGCAGTTACACGGCGGCCTGTCAGTCTTGCGCGACGACCAGCGTCACCGTCAGGCCATGGCCCAAGCCCTCGGCCAGTTTCGTTATCAGGGTACTCCCCCATCAGGCCAAACCCTGTGCTATCAGCACTGCGCTTTGATCTATATCGAAATGACCGAACTGGCGACCCTGCAGGCCCAGCTCGATACGGATGAGCTGGTGCAGCTTCTGAATGAATATCATCGTTTGTTAAATCAGGCCGCCAAACTCTATAACGGCAAGCTGGATCATTATCAGGACGACGGTGTTGTGATGATTTTTGGTCTCAACGATGAAAGCGAACGTGACACGCTGCACTGCGTCTACGCGGCCCAGCTGTGTCTGGGACTGATGCGTAACGCTAGCCAGAAAAACCCGCAACTGGCCGATATCCGTTTTCGGGTAGCGGCGCACTGGGGGCCGGTCTTACTCACGCCGACCGGTCCTGCTGACGACAGCCATGGCCACCGGCTGGTCGGTGATAGCCTGTATTGGGCATCCACCCTGGCCCGCCGCAGCGAAGCATTCCGGCTACTGGCCAGTCAGGCTCTGATCAGTGAATTACCGCCCGAATACGGGCTGGAATGGGAAGCCGGCGCCGCAGTACCGGATTTGAATGGTGATAACCAACCGGGCTATTGGCTCACAACGTTACCTGAAAAAAGTCAGGCTCTGATTGATCGCCAGATCTTACGGATTGCCAATATGGCAGGGCAAGCCTGACGTGCCACTGAGCTCGGGTTAGCCCGCACTTACTGGCCCGGTGTTTTCCGGGCCGCTAACTGCAACTCCACCAACCGGTCGAGTACCCCCACCACGTCATCAAACCCAGATGTCCCCTGCAGACGATTCAGTCCTGCCACCGCAGCCTCCAGCGTTGACAGGCCATCCGGCCGGGGGGATTTACGAATGGGGTGATAACGGCTGAGCTCTGCCGGAGTGAGCTGCAAATATGGCAGACGGGTCAGCCAGGGGTTTAACAACAGCAAGCGCCTGACCTGCCCTCCAGTGGAAACAACAGCACCGTATTCTGATGCCAGTCTTGCCCGAGCAAAGCGACCGGATCACACCGGTCCGCCACCACCAGCCGACTGTTGATAATGCTTTTATGCAGCAGTGGCGCCGTCGACAAACGATGCCGCGCTTCATTCGGATCTTGCCAGATCACCAGATCCAGTGGCGCTTCCCGCCGCACCAGCGCCTCACACAAACAGACGCTGACGGGGCGTTCACAAGCGCGACAAATCAACCGCCCGGCCATCAGCTCTGGCGTTGCCGGGCCACGTCCAGCAATGGTTCAAGGAAACGGCCAGTGTAGGATTGTTCACTCGCGGCGATCATTTCCGGCGTACCTTCCACAATGATATACCCCCCTTTGGAACCGCCTTCCGGGCCAAGATCGACCACCCAGTCCGCGGTCTTGATCACATCCAGATTATGCTCAATCACCACCACGGTATTACCGTCATTACGCAAGCGATGCAGCACCGCCAACAGCTGCTCAATATCGTGGAAGTGCAACCCGGTGGTTGGTTCATCAAGGATATACAGGGTTTTGCCGGTATCTCTCTTCGACAGCTCTTTCGCCAGTTTGACCCGTTGCGCTTCGCCCCCTGACAAGGTCGTCGCAGCCTGCCCTAATCGAATATAGCTCAGGCCAACATCCATCAGGGTTTGTAATTTACGCGCCACCGCCGGGATGGCATCAAAAAAGTCGCGGGCATCTTCTACCGTCATATCCAGCACTTCGTGGATATTTTTGCCCTTGTAGCGCACATCCAGTGTTTCACGGTTATAACGTTTGCCGTGGCAGACATCACATGGCACATACACATCGGCCAGAAAGTGCATTTCCACCTTGATGACCCCGTCACCCTGACAGGCTTCGCAGCGGCCACCCTTGACGTTAAAGGAAAAACGACCAGCCTTGTAACCACGGGAACGGGCTTCCTGGGTACCGGCAAACAGCTCACGTACCGGGGTAAAAATACCGGTATAAGTGGCCGGGTTGGAACGCGGGGTACGACCGATCGGACTTTGGTCAATATCGACCACCTTGTCGAGCAGGCCCAGCCCTTGAATGCTGTCGTGCTCAGACGCCTTGAGTGTTGTGGCGCCATTCAGGGCCGTGGCCGCCAGTGGATACAGAGTCCGGTTAATCAGCGTCGACTTGCCTGAGCCGGATACCCCGGTGATACAGGTCATCAGCCCCAGCGGAATGGTCAGGTCAACATCGTTCAGGTTGTTGCCACGAGCACCCTTGAGTTTCAGTTCCTTGCTCAGTGGGTACGGCGTCCGTGTTTCCGGCACTTGGATAGCCCGTGCCCCCGACAGGTATTCCCCCGTCACCGAGTTCGGATCCGCTGCCACTTGTGCCGGCGTCCCCTGGGCAATCACCTGACCGCCATGCACACCGGCACCAGGGCCAATATCGATCAGATAGTCCGCGCTGCGCATGGCATCTTCATCGTGCTCTACCACCAACACGGTGTTGCCGAGATCCCGCAAATGAAACAGCGTCTGCAGCAGACGGTCGTTGTCACGCTGATGCAAACCAATGGAAGGTTCATCCAGAATATACAAGACTCCCACCAGCCCGGCACCGATCTGGGAAGCCAGACGAATCCGCTGGGATTCTCCCCCGGACAAGGTATCGGAACTGCGGTTCAGGCTCAGATATTCCAGCCCGACATTCACCAGAAAGCGTAATCGCTCGCGGATTTCCTTGAGGATTTTCTCGGCGATATCGCCCTTGTTACCCGCCAACACCAGCTGGCTAAAATAGGCGTGGGCATCTTCAATCGACATGCTGGTACAGGCATGGATGTTCTTGTCTTCAATAAAGACATTGCGGGCTTCCTGGCGCAAGCGCGAACCACCACAATCCGGGCAGGGCTGTACACTCAGGTACTTGGATAACTCTTCCCGGACGGTTTGTGATTCGGTCTCGTGATAACGCCGCTCAAGGTTGGGCAACACTCCTTCGAAAGGATGCTGTTTGCGAATCTGGTCGCCGCGTGAATTGACATACACAAAACCGATTTCTTCATCACCACTGCCGTACAGCAGTTGCTCCTGGGCCTGCACGCTCAATTCGGCAAAGGGGACATCCAGCTGAAAGCCATAATGCTCGGCGACGGCGCTCAGCAGCTGAAAATAATAGACGCTGCGGCGATCCCAGCCACGAATCGCCCCTTCGCCAATCGACAGGCTCGGGTCGGTAATCACCCGGTCCGGGTCAAAAAACTGTTTGACCCCCAGACCATCACAGGTGGTGCAGGCACCAGCCGGGTTGTTAAACGAAAACAACCGGGGTTCCAGTTCCGACAGGCTGTAACCACAATGAGGGCAGGAAAATTGTGATGAGAACAATAACGGCTCGGCATCGTCGTCATCCATCGGTGTCACCAGCGCCAGGCCACCACTGAGTTCCAGACAGGTTTCGATGGATTCCGACAACCGTTGCTCAAGACCGGGTTTGACCTTGAAGCGATCGACGACCACTTCAATGCTGTGTTTGCGCCGCTTGTCGAGATCCGGGGTATCGTCCAGATCATAGATACGGCCATCGATACGTACACGCACATACCCTTGCGCCCGCAGGCTATCGAAGATATTGGCATGCTCACCTTTGCGGTCACGCACCACCGGAGCCAGAATCATCTGCTTGCTGTCTTCCGCCAGCGTCAGGATGCCATCAACCATCTGGCTGACGGTTTGGGCTTCCAGGGCAACCCCGTGATCCGGGCAACGCGGCGTGCCGACACGAGCAAACAGCAAGCGCAAATAATCGTAGATTTCGGTGACGGTACCCACCGTGGAACGAGGATTGTGCGAGGTGGACTTTTGCTCGATGGAAATCGCCGGGGACAACCCTTCGATCAGATCGACATCGGGCTTCTCCATCACACTCAGAAACTGGCGGGCGTAGGTTGATAGCGACTCAACATAACGGCGCTGCCCCTCGGCATACAGCGTATCAAATGCCAACGAGGACTTACCCGACCCGCTCAGGCCAGTAATCACCACCAGTTTGTCGCGTGGAATATCCAGATCAACGTTTTTGAGGTTGTGAGTGCGCGCACCCCTGACCAGAATCTTGTCCATGCAGCTCTTTACACCAAGGCAAAAGCGCTATTGTAATAGAACCTGTGCCCAGATACAGGATTGATCTGTTTATTCGGCCAACAGAGCCGCCATCCAACGCTGCCATGCCTTCCGTATCAAGCATTGATGCGCCATTGATACACGATTGCTGCCCCATTGATGCAACGGAAGTCGCCAGCAATCCCCAGCAATACGGTAGCCATCCAGCTTAACCTGCCAATCAGACAGTGATACTGCTGAGGTGCTCCTTGGCCCAGTTAATGGCCTGCACCCGGTTCTTGACGCCTATTTTTTTAAACAGATTGTATAGATGCGTTTTTATCGTATGGGTACTGACTTCCAGGGCATCGGCGATATCCTGGTTGGTGGCACCCGTTTCTACCAGATGCAGAATTTCAGCTTCCCGCCCCGTCAGTGACACAGGAGGCGGCTCAAGCGCCCTTGGCCGCTGCCGCGTCCGTTCAAGGTGATCATTCACCAACTTGCGAGGCAGCCATAATTCGCCATTAAACACGGCCTTGATACCCTCAAGCAGCAGACTCTGGCTTGTATGACGATAAAACAGGGCACTGACTCGCGGCCAGCAAATAAACTCTTCCAGTGCATGATGCTCCGGCACATTAAATAACCCGATCAGCGACACGGCATCGGCCTCGTAAATCTCATCCAGGATTCTGGCCAGCCGCTCTGGCCGGACACCATCGGTGTCAAACATCAGCAGAGTCTGTCCATCAGCAGGAAAATGCGCGGGAGGCCAGGCCAGTTTATGCACCAGCTGGGCATGCAGCCCAAGGTGGGTCTGAATATAATCCAGCAATATCGCGTTCTGCAGATTCTGGCGTCCGAATAACAGGATGTAGCGCCTGTCGGTACTGTATTGCCGATCCATAACGTCTCTCCTTGACCTGACTTGCCACCGGCACACCCTGCCCATGACGGTTGAGAATAATTCTACCCAATCAAACGCTCAAAAAAAGAGCATGAAACAGACACAATTCCTAGTTTTCAAAAAATTCCAACGGAACCACGAACTCCCCTACGTCATTACTGAAAACTGGCTGTTATTCCTGTTAAACTGGCGCACTTTTTAAACTCGACTGCCGTTACCGACCCCGGAAGCCAGGGCTGGCTCCTCTCACTGGACATCGCATGACCGCCATACCTGAATCCGCACAACAGCGCGCCATCGCCTCACTCGCTGCCCTTTACGCCCTGCGTATGCTGGGCCTGTTTATGGTACTGCCCGTCCTTATGCTGGACGGCCTGACGCTGAAAGATGCCACCCCCGAGCTGCTTGGTCTGGCCATGGGGGTCTATGGCTTGACCCAGGCACTGCTGCAAATTCCTGCGGGCGCCTTGTCTGACCGTATTGGCCGCAAACCCGTGATTATCGCCGGGTTGCTGATTTTTGCCGCTGGCAGCCTGATTGCCGCCAATGCCGAGAGTGTCTATGGCCTGATTATTGGCCGCGCCCTGCAAGGAGGCGGCGCGATTGCCAGTGCCATCATGGCACTGGTCACCGATCTCACCAATGAACAGAGCCGCATGAAAGCCATGGCCTTTATTGGTGCCAGTATTGGCTTGTCGTTCTCGGTCGCGCTGGTCGTTGGCCCCTGGCTGGCCGGTATCGGCGGACTGTCACTGATTTTTACGCTAACCGGTGTTTTGGCGCTGGGCGGTATTGCTGTCACCCTGCTGCTGATTCCTTCGCCACCACGAACCCGCCACCGTGACTCCGTCGCCGTGCTCAGTGAAGTGCGGCTGCAGCTCGCCAACAAATCTCTCTGGCCATTAAATATCGGCATCTTTGTGTTACACGCCCTGATGGTGGCTATTTTTGTCGCCATCCCGTTGCAACTCAGCAATCTTGATCTGCCACCAGAGCACCATAGTTACTTGTATTTGCCGGTACTGATACTGGCCTTTGGCCTGATGATTCCACTGATTATTATTGCGGAAAAACGCCGTCAGATGAAAAATGTGGTACTGATCGCTGCCGCTCTGATTCTGCTTGCTCTACTGTTGATGACACAAGCAGTTTCGTTATGGCACTGGGCCGTATTGATGCTGTTGTACTTCCTCGGCTTTAATCTGATGGAAGCCAGCCTGCCGTCCTGGCTCAGTAAAATTGCCCCGGCTGGTTCCAAAGGCAGTGCCATGGGGATTTATTCCAGCATGCAATTCCTGGGTGCCTTCGCCGGTGGCACTATCGGTGGCTGGGTGCTGTCTCATTGGGGGGCAAGCAGTGTATTTGCCATTTTTGCTGCCGCCGTGTTGTTATGGGGATTATTGATGCTGATGACACCTGCTCCGCGTCACCTCAGCAGTGTGCGAATCACCCTGCCGAGCCCATTATCCCAGTATCAGCACCGGGCTTTGCTGGCGCTCAACGGCGTCGCCGAACTCACCGAATTACCAGAAGAGCAGGCTGTTTATCTAAAAGTGACTGCCAGCGAGTTTGATCAGGAACTGGCACGCGCCATTACACATACCACAGGAGAATCTCATGGGTCGCAGCGTTAACAAAGTGACACTGATTGGTACTCTGGGCCGAGACCCGGAAGTACGCTACATGCCGAATGGCAATGCCGTTGCCAACATGACGATGGCGACCGATGAAAGCTACAACGACAAACAAACCGGCCAAAAGGTAGAACAAACCGAATGGCACCGTTTGACCGTGTACGGCAAATTGGCAGAAATCTGCCAGCAGTATCTGAAAAAAGGTTCCAGAGCCTACTTTGAAGGTCGTTTGAGAACCCGCGAATGGGAAAAAGACGGCGTCAAACGCTACACCACGGAAATCATCTGTAACGACATGATGATGCTCGACAGCCGCAACAGCAATGGTGGCGACATGAGCAACGGTATGGGCGCTGGTGCTGGCTACCCGCCACAAGGGGCTGCAAGCATGATGAACCCGACTCCACCAGCCCAGGGTGGTATGGGAGGTCAGGGTTATGGCCAGCAACCACAGCAAGCGCCGCAACAGCCTGCACAGCGACCAGCACCACAAGCCCCCATGCATAACAACCCTCAGGGGGGGTATCAGCAGCCGTATCAACAACCGGCTCCCCAACCTCAACAACCACCAATGCAACAGCCGCCACAACAAGCACCACAGCAGGCACCGCAACAGCCCCAACAACGGGCTCCACAGCAGCCAGCCCCCGGTGGTTATCAACAAGCCCCTGCACCTCAAGCAGCACCGGCACCACAACAGGGCAACAGCTTTGATGATTTTGACGATGATATTCCGTTCTAGTCATTCTTGTTTATAACGCTGAATAACTCTAACAAAGCCCTGTAACCACAGGGCTTTGTTATTTCCACAGGAGCCAGGATAAACATTGGGTATTATCTGGTGTACGGTCTGATAAATAAATTCAGCCGTCTCTGATTGACAAACGGCCATAAACACGAAAACCGATAACCGATAACCAGACATATCGATATCCATCGCACGCCGAGTCATGAATTTATCATGTAATAACATCCGTTTTTTGATAGCAGCAGCGCGACATATCGTTGTTATGGGCTGGCTGCCCGCATGGACCTGCACCTCATATTTAATAGCCTGCAACGGCGATAATTATTAAATAATGATATTAATCTGAAAGCATATCCTGGCTACATTGGCCACAACACAACCCTTGTCAGTGAAGCAGATCCGCTGTTCTGAATCCCGCTATATTCAGGGGAGCAGCCTTCTCTTTTATCAAGCTTCCGCCTTGTCTGGGAACTGTAATACAGCCTGAGATCCGTTGGCTTATTGCTTAATCAACAACATTGGTCATGGGTTTTAATATCCTCCGGTCTTGTTTTAATTATGCACACAAATGGCGCAACGAGCACATTGATGGCGCATATCTGAATACTATTTTCAAATGTTATAAGAACATTTTTAATATTTTATTTATCAGTTCCAGTCGGACACTATTCATTTCAAGCCTTCCCTCCAGACACATAAGCCACACCGGTGCTGTACGTGTTGGAGGTACACGTTGCCTATTTCAACTTCTAAATCAAGGAGCCTCTAATGACGCAGTTGAACAGTCCAAAGCCAGTCGGTGAGCTTGTTGCTGCTCTCCGTGAGAATTGCGATTTGGATTTTACGAATGCCCGATCCATGCCGCCAGAGGTGTACACATCTGCGCAATTTACCGATCTGGAACAGAACAATATTTTCCGTAAGCAATGGTTGTGCGTTGGCCACGTATCGCGCTTGCCGAATGTCGGGGATTACCTGACGAGTACTATTGGCGATCAACCAGTCGTGGTGCTGCGTGACAATAACGAGCACATACGTGCGCTCTCCAATGTGTGCCTGCACCGTATGTCCGAGCTGTTGCAAGGCACAGGCAACGTCAGCTCAATTGTATGTCCCTACCATGCCTGGGGCTACAACCTTGAAGGGCAACTACGGGGAGCCCCGCAGATGAACCAGCAAAATGGTTTCTGCAAAAGTCACTATCAGTTGCCCGCTGTGCGTTGCGAAGAATGGCAAGGCTGGATCTACATCACCCTGAATGAAGCACTGCCACCGGTCAAGGAGCAGCTCGCAGCGCTGGCCGATTTGGTTGGACACTACCATATGGAAGGTTATGTCGAGGCGTTCCACGAAGAGCACGTCTGGGACTGCAACTGGAAAATTCTGGCTGAAAACTTCATGGAAAGTTACCACTTGCCCATTGTGCACAAGGCGACCGTGGGACCACATACACGCCTGAGTGAAGTGGAATGCCCTCCTGGACACCCAACGTTCAATTATCACTGGTTTACCAAGGAAGCGACCCTGGCAATCGGTAATGCCCATCCCGACAACCACCACCTCGAAGGCCATTGGCGCAAGACATCGGCGTTAATCTCTATCTATCCAAGCCATCTGATTACCCTGACGCCGGGATATTTCTGGTATCTGGTGTTGCAACCCCGCGGCGCTGATCAGGTAAGCATAAGCTTTGGCGGCGGCATGGCACCGGAATACATCAATGATCCCAAAGCCGCCGAGTATCTGAGCGCTCTGAAAGACATGCTGGATGTGGTCAATGCAGAAGATCGCACAGGGGTTGAAGCGGTAATGCGTGGGGTTCGCGCACCGCTGGCCAAGGCCGGACAACTGAGTCATCTGGAGCGTCCGCTCTATGATTTCGCCCGCTATATTAGCGAGCAGGTGGGCAGCGCATGAGTGTAGCAATGAACCATGCAGACCAGCCTCAGGATTCACAAGCCTTTATCAATCTGAGCGATGTCTGCAAGTCATACGACGGCAGAGACTATGTGGTGTATGACCTGAATCTGACCATCAACAAGGGCGAGTTTGTCTCACTGTTGGGGCCATCAGGCTCCGGCAAGACCACCACCCTGATGATGCTGGCCGGGTTCGAAACGCCGAGCCAGGGCGAGATACGTATGGGTGGCAAACGTCTGGATGATCTGCCGCCTTATAACCGCGATATCGGTATGGTTTTCCAGAACTACGCCTTGTTCCCTCATATGACGATTGCGGAAAACGTAGGTTTTGCCCTGTCGGTACGCAAGGTCGGACGCGAGCAGATCAAAACCCGGGTCAAACAGGCACTCGATATGGTGGAGCTGTCCCATGTGGCGAACCGCCGCCCGTCGCAGCTATCCGGTGGCCAGCAGCAGCGGGTTGCACTGGCCAGGGCACTGGTGTTCGAGCCCAGTCTGGTCTTGATGGATGAACCCCTGGGAGCGCTGGACAAGCGCCTGCGCGAACAAATGCAGTACGAAATAATGCGTTTGCACCGTGAGTTGGGGCTCACCACCGTCTATGTGACACACGATCAATCCGAAGCATTAACCATGTCCGATCGTGTTGCCGTGTTCTTCGATGGTCGTATCCAGCAAATTGCGCCGGCCCATGAATTATATGAGTCTCCACACAATGCCTTCGTTGCCAACTTCGTTGGTGAAAATAACGGGCTCGATGGCCGGATTACTGAGATCGATCACGCCACAGCCACTTTGACGTTATCAAACGGCACAAAAATTCGTGGTGGCGTCAGCCAGAACCTGCGACAGGACACACCGGGAATGCTGTTTCTTCGCCCGGAGCAAGTTCGCATCGCGGATGGTGATCTCAATCTCGGCAACCGCGTGCAAGGACTGGTGGAAGATATCGTCTACTGCGGTGATCACCATCGTGTTCATCTGCGTCTGAGTGAGTCGGATCGACTACTGTGTAAGCTCCCCAATAGTCGGGAACATTGCCTGCCAATTGCCGGAAGTACAGTGAACGTCACCTGGCGAATCGATGATTGCAAGGTTTTATCCCCATTGCTTGCGTCTCATCAAAGCACCTCCTCTCCCTGTTAACTCTAACTGATAGAAGGACTGATATGAAAACCATGCCCAAAACCAATTTCCTGGCAGGCGCTTCAATGCTAGCCACTTTACTCGCTGCCGGGCCTCTCCATGCAGAGACAACGTTATCGGTGGTCACGTACGGTGGTGCCTTTGAGAACGCTGTGCAAGAAGCCTATTTTAAGCCTTATGCAAAAGCGACAGGAACTGAATTCAGTCTCGAATCCTATGACGGCGGCTTGGCCAAGCTGGCTGCGATGGTTCAGGCCAACAATACCAGCTGGGATCTTATTGATCTGGAGTCCAACGACGCCGTTGCCGGCTGTGATGAAGGGCTGCTGATGCCACTGGATGAATCCATTCTGGGAGACACCAGTGATTTTATTCCCGGCTCCATTGGCGACTGTGCCGTTGCCAGCATGATCTGGTCGACCGTATTTGCCTATGACAAAGAGGCGCTGGCCACTGGCCCTACTCTGATCAGCGACTTCTTTGACACGGACAAATTCCCTGGCAAACGTGGCTTGCGCAAAAGCCCCAAAGGCACGCTGGAATGGGCTCTGCTGGCCGATGGCGTCAGTAAAGACAAGGTCTACGACGTCCTGGCAACCAAAAAAGGGCTGGACCGTGCATTCCGTCAACTCGATGCCATCAAGCAGGATATCATCTGGTGGGAATCCGGCGCACAAGCTCCTCAACTGCTTGCCGATGGCGCGGTTGTGATGACGCAAGCCTATAACGGCCGTATTCATGATTCCGTGAAAAACGATGGCAGTGCCTTTGTCACGGTCTGGGACGGACAGATCTACGATTATGAATGGTGGGGTGTCCCGGCCGGTGCCCCGAATGCTGAAGAGGCATTTGAGTTCATCGCCTATGCATCTCGCGCGGATGTCACCTCCCAGCTCTCCCGTTACATCTCTTACGCGCCGCCGCGCAAAAATGCTTTGCCATTGATTGAGAAGGACATTCTCGAAGACCTGCCAACGGCTGATGCCAACTTCAAGAATGCAGTCCAGATTGATGTGGATTTCTGGGTCGATAACTTTGACGTCATCAACAAGCGCTTCCAGGTGTGGCTAGCTCGCTGACAGACCTCGGCTGGCCACCAATCGGTGGCCAGCACCGATGCTTGCATTATCCCGGAGTTCCGTATGAATGAGACTATACCCACGCCAGAGGGTGGCCTGGCTGCACCCGACGCATTGAATGATGCCGAACGGCTTCAGGCGTATCGCCGAGTAAAACGGCAGGAATCACGCAAAGCCTTATTGCTGGCCGCCCCTCTGCTGCTGTTTTTATTGATTACCTTTATTGCTCCTATCGGCACTCTGCTTCTGCGCAGCATACAAAATCCAGAAGTGCCGCTGGCGCTGCCAGAGGCCACCAAGCTGTTACAGCATTGGGATGAGGCCGCAATGCCTGGTGCTGATATTTATGCCGCGATGGCACAGGACCTGGTGCAGGCCAGCAAACAGGGGAAGCTGGGGCGGGTTGCCCGACGCATGAATTTTTACAACCCGGCCATGCGCAGTTTGCTGTTGAAAACAGCACGAAAACTGAAACGGGATTCACGCGATGATCTTCAGGCAGCGTTACTGGCCAGCGATTCCCGCTGGGGTGACAAGGAAATCTGGCGCGTACTCAAGCGTGCCGGACAATCCCCGACCCCTGATTACCTGCTCAATGCGGTAGACAGCTATGTCGACAAGACCGGGAGTGTGGCCAGTTTACCGCCAGAAGAGTCGGTCTACCTCGCCGCCTTCTCCCGGACCATCTGGATCAGTACCAGCGTGACCCTGCTGTGCCTGCTGCTGGCATATCCAGTGGCCTGGTTATTGGCGAATTTGCCCGCACGTCAAGGCCGCAAGCTGATGCTGCTGGTCATCATCCCTTTCTGGACATCGCTACTGGTACGCACCACCGCCTGGTATGTGTTGCTGCAACCCAATGGCGTAATCAATAGCCTGCTCAGTGGTCTCGGACTGGTAAGCCAGCCCATACCGCTGGTCTTCAACCGTACCGGCGTGTTGATTGGCATGACGCATATTATGTTGCCGTTCATGATATTGGCCATTTATTCGGTCATGAAAGGCATATCACCCGTCTATTTACGGGCTGCCCAGTCGTTGGGTGCCAAGCCACTGACCGCCTTTATCCGGGTCTACGTACCACAAACCCTTGCCGGTGTCGGTGCCGGCTGCTTTCTGGTGTTTGTTCTATCGTTGGGCTACTACATCACGCCAGCGCTACTCGGTGGTGCAGGTGATGAAATGATCAGCCAGCTGATTTCGATACAGACGAACCAGCAGTTGAACTGGGGCCTGGCTGGAGCATTATCGGCTTACCTGGTGATTTTCACCGCCATCTTTTACTTCATTTTTAATCGCCTGGTCGGTATTGACCGCCTGCGCTTCGGCTAACCGGAGAAGTTTATGAAATCTCATTACTGGTCGCGCCTTGAGCGCTGGAGTGCACGCTGGGTTCGAGTACACACAGCAGTGGTGCTGTTTTTCCTGATCGCACCGATCCTGATCATCATCCCTTTGTCGTTCAATACCAGCACCTACTTTTCCTATCCGATGGATGGTGTATCGCTGCGCTGGTACCAGGCTGCCCTGTTTGACGATCAATGGCAGCGGGCCTTGCTGAACAGCCTGGGGATTGGCTTTGCCTCCACACTGCTGGCCACCATACTGGGGACACTGGCAGCACTGGGGCTGACCCGGCCCGGATTCCCCTTGCGCGGGTTAATCATGCCGCTGCTGATCTCGCCGATGATTATTCCCATTGTGGTGGTGGCCGCCGGCTTCTACTACATTTTTGCGCCGTTCGGCCTGGTGGACTCATATCTGGGTGTAATTCTCGCTCACACCGTACTGGGCACGCCGTTTGTGGTGATTACCGTGTGTGCCGGCTTGCAGTCGTTCGACCACAGCCTGACCCGCGCCGCCAGTGGCCTTGGTGCCACACCCTGGGTCTGTTTTCGCCGCGTCACCCTGCCATTGATTACCCCCTCCGTTGCCACCGGAGCCATCTTTGCATTTGCCACCTCATTTGATGAGGTGATCGTCGTGCTGTTTATCGGCGGTGCCGAACAACGCACCGTGCCACGCCAGATGTGGAGCGGCATCCGCGATCAGATTGACCCGTCAATCCTCGCGGTTGCCACATTGCTCATCCTCTTTGTTCTGGCGCTGTACGGCTGTGCCAGCTGGCTGAGCAATCGTCACCGGAACGAGATGCCGTAAGAAAACCTGAAACCATGATCAGAACCAAGGAGCAAACTGTGAACAAGACATTACGTGAGGATTTTGCCCGTGATGGCGCCGTGGTCATTCGCGGGCTATTCAAAGACTGGATTGAACCGCTGCGGGAAGCGGTCGATTACAATCTGGCGCACCCAGGGCCTTTCTTCAAGAACTACACGCCAGATCAGAGCAAAGGGCGCTTCATCGCAGACTACTGTAATTGGGCAAATAACCCGGGCTATCGCCAATTTGTACAGGAAGGACCAGCAGCAAGTGTGGCCCAGCAGGTCATGGGATCGAAGCAGGTACGGATTTTTCATGAACACGTGCTTATCAAGGAGGCGGGCAATACCAAACTGACCCCTTGGCACCACGATGAGCCATATTACTGTACCAAAGCCGATCAAACCGTCAGCATCTGGTTGCCTCTTGACCCGGTACCACGCAGCTCCAGTGTTGAATTTGTTGCTGGCTCCCATCGCTGGGGCAAGCTGTTTCGTCCGCGCAAGTTTACCGGGGTGGATTATGACCACAAGGCAACCAACCTCGAAGTCATGCCCGATATTGAAGCCAACAAGGACGACTACACGATTCTGGGCTGGGATCTGGAGCCTGGTGACGCAATCGCGTTTGACTACCTGACGGTACACGGTGCGCCGGGTAACGCATCCAGAGACACGTCACGACGTGTGATTTCCACCCGCTGGCTCGGCGATAACGCCTGTTATGTCGACCGCGGAGGTGAAACCTCCCCCCCCTTTCCAGAGCTGATCGGCCGCCTGAAAAACGGTGATCCTCTGCCAGAGGACGAGTTCCCTTTTATCCTCTAAAACCCTGGCTGGTATCGCAGGAGACACGGTAGCCACAACCACCGGGGATACCGTCTCCTGCAAGGGAGGAACTGACACCCCGGGCCAGAGACTGGCCCACTTCAATCTTTAAATGAGAAAACCGATGGCTGATAAAAATATAGTCGCACTGGTGCATGGGATTCGTTATGAAGCACAAGGGATAATCCGTATTGAATTGCGCCCTTTGGCTGATGCTGTATTCCCTTCATTTGAGCCGGGAGCGCATATTGATCTGCACTTGCCTTGCGGTATCAACCGCAGCTATTCCTTGCTGGGTTCACCGCACACCCTGGATCGCTATGTGGTCGCGGTATTGAGAGACCAGAACAGTCGCGGTGGTTCAGCGTGGATCCATGACAAGTTGCGGGTCGGTACTGAGCTGGTGATATCAGCGCCACGTAATCACTTTCCGGTGGATGCATCAGCGCAGAAAAATGTACTGCTTGCAGGCGGCATTGGTATAACGCCTATCTTTTGTATGTACCGGGAGCTGCTTCTGAAGGGGAGTTCCCCAGTGCTGATATATTGCGCCCGGTCGCGGGCAGAGGCAGCCATGCTGGACGAAATCACGGCTCTGGGTGGCAAGGTTTATTATCATTTCGACGATGAGTCCGGCTCCACTCCAGACCTTCAGGCGCTCTTGCGCGGATATGATAAAGACAGCCATTTTTACGGTTGCGGCCCGGTGGCCATGCTGGATGCCTTTCACGCTGCCTGTGAGCAACTGGGCTATGAGTTTGTTCATATCGAACGCTTCACAGCAGCAGAGATAGCAGCGTCAGCGGATGCTCGGACAAGTTATGAGGTTGAACTGGCCCAATCCGGCCAAACGTTGCAGATCCAGGCTGGAGAAAATTTGCTGAATCGCCTTCTGGATGCTGGCGTTGATGTTGGTTTTGCCTGTCAGGAAGGGCTCTGTGGTTCCTGTGAAGTGACCGTTATCGACGGCGAAGTAGATCATCGTGACAGTGTTTTGTCACCCAGCGAACAGGCAACAAATACCACCATGATGGTCTGTGTCTCGGGCTGCAAGAGCGCCAAATTAACGCTCGATCTCTAAAAATATCAGGCGGACATCTTTTTTGTGTTTGTCCGCCAGATCATTGCAGTACCCGACATCATGACGATCCCCAACAGAGCATCGACAGCCAATCTCTGGAAGTGCCGTTCAACCAGCTTACCTTTCCTTGTAAAACACCTTGCCCTGCTCACTCTGCTGTTTGTACTTGCGCCGATCAGGAATCAGCACAGTGCCAACCCCTACAATAACGCTCCCTACAATAACAGCCCATCAAACAGCTCAATACGGACAGGTTGGCCTTTCTCCAGACTGGAGCTATCGCCATCCAGCAAAATATACGCGTTGGCTGCCGACATGGTACTTAGCAGTGCGGATCCCTGACGTGCCAATGGTGTGACTTGCAGCACTCCGTCTTCGGTCGTTGAGACCACGGCACGCTGAAACTCCAACCGCCCCGGACGACGGTGTAACCCACAGGTCAGACGAGCGCGCAGGGCAAGCCGTGGTGGAGTATTGTCTCCTGCCAATGTTGTTAATATCGGCACCACCAGCTGATCAAACGTCACCATGGTCGATACCGGATTGCCCGGCAAACCGGCAAACCAGCTGTTTGGCAAACGACCGAAGGCAAACGGTTTGCCCGGTTTGATGGCCAGTTTCCATAATCCCACCTGGCCCAGCTCATCCAGCACCTGCTTGCTGAAATCCGCTTCCCCCACTGAGACGCCGCCAGAAGCAATGACCAGATCCGCCTGACTGTCGGCATTCTGATAGGCTTGCCGTAATGCCTGCGGGTCATCCGCGATAATGCCGAAATGAATGACGGTGCAGCCCAACCGTACCAGCAAGGCGGCCAGTACCTGGCTGTTGGACTCATAAATCTGCCCGGTCTGTAACGGCTGCCCCGGTGTCACCAGTTCATTACCGGTGGCCATAATGGCAACTCGTACCCGACGGCGTACCACTACCTGGTCAATACCAAGACTGGCCAGCAATCCGATGTCAGCCGCCCGTAAACGCCGCCCCGCGGCCAGAACGATATCACCAACGGCCACTTCTTCTCCGCGCCGCCGAATATTCGCTGATGGTTTGACCGCCGCCAGAAAGCGCACCTTGCCGTCGTCATCCAGTTCGGCATCTTCTTGCATGATGACGGTATTGGCGCCTTCCGGCAGCATCGCGCCGGTCATGATACGCGCGCATTCTCCGGGTAATATCGGTTGGGTTGCGGCATCTCCCGCCAGGATACGCTGGTTAACGTCCAGCCAATCAAATTCGGTCAGATCCTCTACCCGCACGGCATAACCGTCCATGGCGGAGTTATCGGTCGGTGGCAAGTCCAGACAGCTTTGCACATCGGCAGCCAATATGCGGCCGTCAGCCTGGGACAGTGGCACCCACTCTTCTTCGGTCAGAGGCGTCAGCGACGACAGGATTTGTTCCAGAGCCTCATCCAGGCTTTGCAGGCCCGGGGCATCACAAGAAGCCATTATTGACCTCCTTGTGTGGCACTGGACGGTCGAGCCGCTACCTGACATGAGACCGACAACCAGTCCTGCAAGGTCGCAGTCAACTGATCCCCCGCTTCCAGCGGCCCAACTCCGGCCGGGGTGCCGGTCAGCACCAGATCCCCGGGGTTAAGCGTAAATTGCTGGCTGATCGCGACCAGCAGATCCGCCACTGGAAACAACATCGCCTTGCTGTTGCCCTGCTGCTGCAAGGTACCGTTTCGCGTCAGGGACAGCTCCAGATCCCCCCAGTCACTCACCTGTTCTGCGGCAATAAAACGGGATACCGGGCAAGCACCATCAAATGCCTTGGCCCGTTCCCAGGGGTGGCCTTTCTTTTTGAGCCCGCTTTGTACATCACGCAAGGTCAAATCCAGAGCCAGGCCCACCCCGGCAATGGCAGCCAGAGCCTCATCGGCACTGGCCTGGGACAGTGTCTCTCCAATCAGCAAGGCAATTTCTAGTTCATGATGCACGGCCCCCATACCGTCGGGGATCGAGAGGTCCCCCTCCATGGCGACCACAGCATCGGCGGGCTTGATAAACAGCAGCGGCTGTTCCGGGATGGGGTTATTTAATTCAGCGGCATGAGCAGCATAGTTGCGACCCACACAGACAGCCTTGCCTGTCGCAAACGCAAAGGGTGCATCATTCAGAAATGGGTAGTACACGGCAAACCTCGACTGACAGCAAAATCAAGCTGCTACTATAACGCGAAATCGCCTAAAACCGACCATGAGCACCGATACCAAACCCGCTCCAGCCACCCGTGTTCCATTCAGTGGTTGCAACAGCGCTCTTTGTCCTGGTCGCCGCCATGACTCCTGACTATTTCAGCGGTTTGTTTCAGCGGCCTGTTCCGACTGACGCCCCCGACCTTGGCAGCTGACTATCGAACGTTTTTTAAACAATAGTCAGCAAATGGCTGGCCCCAAATTGCCTGTTGCCTCGGCAGGCTGCAGTATTCACCTTTATATTCCTGTATCAGCAAATGGAGACCGCCATGGGCAGTGCCGTAGCAGCCAACTTTCCGTCCTCTTCGCAGCCAAACAACGCGGCCATCCGCAATGACTGGACTCTGGACGAGGTACAGGCATTGCTGAATCTGCCGTTTAATGACCTGCTGTTCCAGGCTCAAACCGTACACCGCCAGTTTTTTGATCCCAACGCCGTACAGGTCAGCACCCTGCTGTCGATCAAAACCGGCGCTTGCCCGGAAGACTGTGCCTACTGCCCGCAAAGTGCCCGTTACGATACCGGCCTCGAAAAAGAACGCCTGATGGAAGTGGAAGCGGTACTGGAAAAAGCCAAGGCCGCCAAAGCCGCCGGTTCCGACCGCTTTTGCATGGGAGCCGCCTGGCGCTCGCCGCGTGAAAAAGACATGCCTTACGTATTGGCCATGGTAAAAGGCGTCAAGGAGCTTGGTCTGGAAACCTGCATGACCCTCGGCATGCTTGATGCCGACAAGGCCAACCGTCTGGGCGAAGCCGGTCTGGATTATTACAATCACAACCTGGATACCTCACCCGACTATTACGGTGAAATCATCACCACCCGCAGCTATGGCGACCGTCTGGAAACTCTTGATAACGTCCGTAAAGCCGGTATGAAAGTCTGCTCTGGCGGGATTCTGGGAATGGGTGAAAGCCAGCGGGACCGTGCCGGTCTGTTACGCCAGCTGGCCAATCTGCCACAACACCCGGACTCCGTACCCATTAACCAGTTGGTGAAAGTCGCCGGTACGCCACTGGAACATGAAGCCGACGTTGACCCACTCGACTTTATCCGCACCATTGCCGTGGCCCGTATCCTGATGCCCAGGTCCCATGTGCGGTTAAGTGCCGGACGTGAAGAAATGAGCGAAGAAATGCAGGCCATGTGTTTCTTTGCCGGTGCCAATTCCATTTTCTACGGTGAATGCCTGCTGACCACACCCAACCCTGCTGCCAACAAAGACCAGCAGCTGTTTCGCAAACTGGGTATCAACTCGGAACACAAGGTCACCCAGGCACCACAGCAACTGGATGACCTGATTCCAGAACCCCGGGATGAATCGGAATTATATGAACGTTTAGGCGCCTGATCAGCGCCCACTGAGACCGATAGTGCTGGCAGAATCTGCCAGCATATAGGCCATCACCGCCCGGAACATGGTTCTGCTTTCCTTTATATGCTGCTTGGCAGTACCATGGGAATCAGGTTCCAGTCACAAGTGATCGCCATGATTCCTGACTCTGCCAGTCCCCGCTCCTCCACAACTGCCCGACTGAGTCCACAACGTCTGCAGTTACTGCAGAATCGTCCAATTTTTGGCGCTCTCAGTGCGGATGCCATCAATTTTATCGAACAACGCTGTATCCCGAGACAACTCAAGGCACAACAAGTCTTTTTTTACGAAGACGATCCGGCCAGCTCTATTTTCATCCTGGAAACCGGCCGTGCTGAAGTAATGAAACAATGCGGTGACGAGATGCGCCAGCTACGGCAACTTGGGCCGGGTGACAGTTTTGGCGAAATGGCTGTTGTCGACATGAACCCTCGTGGTGCAACCGTGCGGGCAATTACCGACTGTATCGCCCTTGAGTTACCCACAGCAGCACTCTATGAGCTGTATCAATACGATCTCGAACAGTTCACCCTGATTCAAATGAATATGCTGCGGGAAATCAGCCGCCGCCTGCGCTTCCTTAATGCCAAGTTAGCCGCCACTCACCCGGATATCCTCGAAACCGCTTCAAAATTCTAGCGGTCCGGTTCCCGACCGCGCTTCTTTCTTGCCATCCCCCTGCCTGGAATGATCCGGAGATCACCCAAGACAACTTTTGCCGGGCGCCATACGGTCTGTCGGTTTTTGCGATCCCGGTTAACCAATCTCGCCAGCACGCGGCAAAAACTTGCCGTTCTCTGATAGCCCGATGCCGGATTAAGGTCACAATAGCCGTTTCAATATTCGCCAGGAGCAGATCATGATTACAGGTTATGCGGTATTTGAAGCCGGTGGAACATTACGCCCCTATCAGTACGACCCCGGCCCATTAGGCAGCCATCAGGTTGAGATTGCCGTGGAATATTGCGGCCTGTGCCATAGTGATCTGAGCATGATCAATAACGACTGGGGCGTCAGCCAATACCCCTTTATTCCTGGCCATGAAGCGGTTGGCCGCATTGCTGCGGTTGGTGAACTGGTCACACAGTTTACGGTGGGGGATGCCGTTGGCTTGGGCTGGCAATCCGGCTTTTGCCATACCTGCGATTGCTGCATGAACGGTGACCACAACCTGTGTTATTCCGTTGAAGAAACCATTGTTGGCCGCCACGGTGGTTTTGCCGACCGTGTTCGGGCAGCAGCCAGTAGTGTGGTTGCGATCCCGCCCGGTATTCCGCTGCAACAGGCCGGGCCATTGTTTTGTGCCGGTGTAACAACCTTTAACCCCTTGATGCAGCAGCAGTTATCTCCTACTGCCCGAGTCGCTGTGATTGGTATTGGTGGCTTGGGGCATTTGGCGCTGCAGTTTCTTAAAGCCTGGGGCTGTGAGGTCACTGCCTTTACCTCATCACCAGACAAAGCGGAAGAAGCGCGTCGTTTTGGCGCTCATGAAATTATTAACAGCCGCGACAGCAGCGCTCTGAAGGCCGCCCGCAACCACTTCGATCTGATTATTTCGACCGTCAATGTCAAACTCGAATGGCAACGTTATATCGCCACGCTCAAGCCTAAAGGAAAGCTGGTTTTGTTGGGGGTGTTGCTGGAGCCACTGGATATCAGCCTGATTGGCCAACGGGCGGTGATGGCATCGGAAGTGGGCAGTCCGGGTACCATCAAGACCATGCTTGATTTTGCCGCCCGCCACGGCATCGTACCGCAAACAGAAGTGATGCCAATAAGTGCCATCAATCAGGCACTCAGCCATCTGGAGGCTGGCAAACCACGTTACCGTATTGTGTTGCAACAGGACGTTGTCCAACCCGATGTGATATCCGGGCTGGATTCAGCTTCCGCATAATGCCGGGCCAATCCTGGCGGCGAATATTGAGAGGCTCTGCCGTTCATCTGGCAGGGCTTTTGACAGGGCTTTTATTGTCGCTGGCCGTTGGCCAGGATAACAGGCGAGATCAGGGCTCAGAAAAAGCGCCCCAGAAAACCTTGTTTATGCTGCAAGCGTAACTTCAACTTGCCTTCCGCATGCTGGACCAGGGTCTCAAATTGATTGGCTATAAATTCACTTTTACCGGAGCTGTGAATAACACGGTCTTCCAGTTTGGCGAAGGTGGTGCTCCACAAATGCTTGGGACTCCAGTCCTCAGGGACATTACCAACCGGTATGACCATACCAGCGTCACGCAGGAAAAATTCCACGGACAGACTGATTCTGGGTTTAAAAGAAGCTACATGAGTACTGACACTGCTAACGGATTTCCATTCCCCGGTAGGGAACACAGTCAGCTGGGTGTTTTTGTGCGTCGCACCACGAATACTGAATTTTTCAAACTGAAACGTGTGGCTTCCTTGTCTGGCCTGAGCCGGTGAGCGGACTGTCGATTCTTCCATTACGCATCCTTACAGCTTACGGGGCTTACAATACGGAGTGCCTATAAAGCGGCGAGGTAGCCAGTAAGTGTTACCGGTCCTGAGAGGGGAAACGCGGCAACACTTACTGACAGATTACATATTACATTGTAGAAATTTCGGAATAAAGTCTGATGCTTATAACACCATTGATGCAAATCAGCAGCCAAGTGCCCATCATTTAACGCCAAGCCTGATGGTCAGGGACCTGCTCCTGCAAGTATCCCGCAGATCCCGCCGTTTTTCAGCCAACCGTCGCGATGGAATTAACCACTTTGTCTACGGTAAAGCCAAAGTGAGCCATCAAATCAGCGGCCGGAGCGGATTCGCCAAACGTATCCATCCCGACAATAGCACCCTGCAACCCAACAAATTTGTACCAGTAATCCTTGTGCAACGCCTCAACAGCTACTCGTGCTGTTACTGCAGCAGGCAATACGGACTCTATATAACCAGCTTCTTGTTTACAGAATATTTCAGCGCACGGCATGGAAACCACACGAACGGCTTTATCGGTCACTTGCTCTGCTGCCGCCATCGCCAAACCAACTTCTGAACCGGTGGCAATTACAATCACATCCGGAGTGCCATCACAGTCTTTCAGAATGTAACCACCCCGTGCCACATTGGCGAGTTGGTCTTCAGTACGTGCTTGATGAGGCAACCCCTGACGTGAAAAGATCAGCGCCGATGGGCCGTCAACCCGCTCTACTGCCGACTTCCAGGCAACCGCGCTTTCCACGGTATCGCATGGACGCCATGTTTCCAGGTTTGGCGTATTACGCAGGCTGGCAACCTGCTCGACCGGTTGGTGAGTCGGGCCATCTTCACCCAGACCAATGGAGTCATGGGTATACACAAAAATAGCACGCTGCTTCATCAGTGATGCCATGCGCACCGCATTACGGGCGTATTCCATAAACATCAAAAAGGTCGCACCGTAAGGGATAAAGCCCTTGTGTAATGCCACGCCATTCATCATGGCACTCATGCCGAATTCACGGACACCGTAAAACAGGTAGTTACCGCTGGCATCCTCAGCACTGATACCAGTGGCGCCCGACCACAGGGTCAGGTTGGAACCCGCCAGATCCGCCGAACCACCCAGGAATTCTGGCAGCAAGGGGCCAAAGGTATTCAACGTATTCTGGGAAGCCTTACGGGATGCGATCGTTGCACCATTGGCCTGACATTCGGCGATGTAGGCTGTGGCCTGCTCGCTGAAATCCGCAGGCAAGTCGCCTTTCATACGGCGTTCAAACTCAGCTGCCAATTCCGGATAGGCAGCCGCATAGGCAGCAAATGTTTCCTTCCAGGATTGTTCGACCGCGGCACCTTTTTCTTTGGCATCCCAGCCGGTATAGATATGAGCCGGAATATCAAATGGGCCATGTTCCCAGCCCAGGCGAGCACGGGTTAACGCGATTTCGTCATCGCCCAATGGAGCGCCGTGGCAATCTTCCTTGCCTTCCTTGTTGGGTGAGCCAAAACCGATAATGGTCTTGCAGCAAATCAGCGTCGGTTGCTCAGTGTTGGCACGAGCTGTCTCGATAGCCATACGAATTTCTTCCGCATCGTGACCATCCACATGACGTATCACTTGCCAGCCATAGGCTTCAAAACGAGCGGCGGTATCATCGGTAAACCAGCCTTCGACTTCCCCATCAATGGAAATGCCGTTGTCATCGTAGAAGGCAACCAGCTTGCCCAACCCCAGAGTGCCGGCCAGTGAACACACTTCGTGAGAGATGCCTTCCATCATGCAGCCGTCACCCATAAAGACATAGGTGTTATGGTCAACAATTTCATGCCCTGGACGGTTGAACTGGGCAGCCAGCACTTTTTCGGCTACGGCCATACCGACACCGTTGGCAATCCCCTGACCTAAAGGTCCGGTGGTGGTTTCAATGCCAGGGGCATAACCATATTCCGGATGACCCGGTGTTTTGCTGTGCAGCTGACGGAAATTTTTCAGGTCGTCGATCGACAGGTCGTACCCGGTCAGATGCAGCAAGGAATAAATCAACATGGAGCCGTGACCATTGGAAAGGATAAAACGGTCGCGGTCAGCCCATTCGGGGTTGCCCGGGTTATGTTTCAGGTAGTCGTTCCATAACACCTCAGCGATATCAGCCATGCCCATTGGCGCACCGGGGTGGCCACTTTTGGCCTTTTGGACTGCGTCCATACTTAATGCGCGGATGGCGTTAGCCAGTTCTGTACGAGAGGTCATGTTACGACTCCTGGTTTGTGTCAAGGTTAGCCAGCACAGGATAGCAGACGGGTCGTCGGGCGATAGGAATCACTCTCCTGACAATTGCTCTGGCGTGTAAAGGCGCGCATTGTCGCGCAGAGCTACAGCAAGGGCAATGCTGATCCTTCTATCCCGTGTGCGCTGACCTTTATTTACAGAATAAAAAGCCGTGGCACCGCTCGGATGTCCCGTTTGATTCAAGTATTTCATTCGTGTGTTTTCCTGACAGCAACAGGTACAATCACGGCCTTCACTTTTTTTGCGGATGGTTCATGAGCGACGATATCAATTACAAGAACAACCCATTACATGGCGTGGGATTAAAACAGATGCTGGTTGAGCTGGTCGGCCATTATGGTTTTGATATTCTGTTTGCGTACTTGAACATCAACTGTTTCAAAACCAACCCCAGCATCGACGCCAGTGTGAAGTTTTTGAAAAAAACCACCTGGGCTCGTGAGAAGGTGGAAGTCTTTTACTTGTATCAGTTCAAGAATCTGCCCAAAGCGTCGTCCACCCAGTTTGCCCTGCCCCCCCGAGACCGGATTATTCCAGCCCACCAGCAACCTGGTGAACCGGCGATTCTGAGTCTGGAAGATGCGGAACGGTTACGGGAAAAACGAGCAAAACAGGCGGCGGAACACGGTAAAAAACCACGTTCGGACAACAAACGTACCAGCAACCACGCCCGTTCAAGCAGCTATCGACACAGCACGTCGACATCGGCTGAACCGCCGGCTTCTTCAGCTCAACCTTCCAGTGGTTCTGACAGTAACAGCAAGCCGGATCCTTGGGCCAAGGCACGCAACAAGTTCGAATAGGCCTGATGTCTGTACCTTCTGTTTCGAGCTGTTCTGGTTCCTGCGCAATCAACCGATCAGATCAACAAAGGTCTGCGGTTAGCTGGTGCGGTAGCAGGCGATAGAGCTTGGTATCGGTGGTTACAATATCCGCCAACGCCGCGACCTGACACCGCTCGGCATCGATAACTTCTATATCGAAGGTTGCCTGATACAACCCCAGCAATTCCTGGTCGATATCAAACAGCTGTTCGTGCTCATCCGGGTCTTCTACCGTCAGTAAATACACCGGACATTGCCCGGCTGGCAGAATGTCGTGCATGTGCTGTACATAAAGTGGACGAATCGCCGGATTTAATGCTGTCAGCGAAGCCCGGTCAAGCACCAGATCAATCACTCCTAACTGCGCCATGGTCAGCTGGAAAAAATCGCCACTGAGTATGGTGATATGTTCACTGCGCCAAACAATAAAATCGCCCTCACGACTGCGGTGATAATCGATCCGGTTCTCGACAAAAAAAGCCTTGGCAGCAATCTGGCTGAGTTCAACTCCGATCACCTCATATCCCTGCTGTGCCAGCCAGAGCAGATCCAGACTTTTGCCACACAAGGGCACAAAAACCCGGCATCTCCCCGCCGTTGTCTGCTCAGGAAAGTGCCGCACCAACAAATTGCTGGTTATTTTCTGATGAAACTCGATCTGGTCGTTACGCCACATCGCCAGCCAGGCCTGGTTATCCTGCCCGGTACTGGCGGTTTTACGTTTACTCATAAGTGATCCGGTGAGACAGATGGCACACGCGAATCAAAACCGGCACAGAGTGTGGCAGTTCAGGCTTGTGGTGCCTCACCCTAGCACATCAATGATTACTGTTTTGCCCAACTCCAATATCCACACAAAAATAATGGTTTTAACCAGCGCAATCCGAACATTGTGCAGTCATTCTGTTTTATGCCTCTCATACCGCACAATCGACCAACGATCATTACATCGTCATCGTGTCTGGCTTTTACCCACAAATCTTGTATTTTGTGGTCAACCCTTGGGGACATCTATTTAATCCGGTGCTCACTCTGGGCTACCGGATGGTTGCGAATCACGAAGCCGACTTGCAGGCCTGACGGGTCAAGTCAAACGTCGGCGACACCGAGTCGAGATCATCCTGCAGCCCCCGAAGGGCGAATGTTGCCGCCGTGCAGGATTAAATAGATGCCCCCCTTGTCTTGTAACGACCACCACAGCCCGCACAGGATATTCCAATGAGTAACGATCCAATCGATCCACAGGTTTACGATTTATACGATGAGTATTGCCACTCCGACATGAGTCGCCGCAGCTTCCTTTCCCGTGCTGCCGCCCTCACACTGGCCGCTGGCTCCGGACTGATAATGGCGCAGTCGTTGCTCCCCCGCTACGCCGAAGCCGAAACCATTTCCTTTACCGACGACCGTATCAAGGCCAACTATGTGCACTACGATTCCCCTGGTGGTACGTCGGGCAAAATGCGGGGGTATCTGGTGCAGCCCAGCGGCGACGGCCCATTCCCCGCGGTAGTGGTTATTCATGAAAACCGGGGGCTGAACCCTTATATCGAAGACGTGGCCCGACGTCTGGCGGTAGCCGGTTTCCTCGCTCTGGCTCCGGATGGTCTATCACCGGTTGGCGGTTATCCCGGAAATGATGACGACGGCAAGCAGCTACAAGCCAGCCTGGATCAGGGCAAACTGTTTACCGATATGCTTAACAGTGCGTATTTTGTCAAACGTCACGCTCTCTCCACTGGCAAGCTGGGAACCACCGGTTTCTGTTATGGCGGCGGCGTGGTGAATCAGCTGGCGGTGACCATGGGGGGTGACCTGAACGCAGCCGCGCCTTTTTACGGCCGCCCGGCCAATAGCCAGGATGTCCCGGCCATTCAAGCGCCGCTGGTGATTCATTTTGCCGAAGATGACCCGCGTATCAATGCCATGAGCGCGGACTATAAAGCCGCATTAACGGCCAATAACAAAGACTTTGCCATGTACCAATATCAAGGTACCCGGCATGGTTTCCATAACGACTCCACCCCACGTTTTAATCAGCAACAGGCCGATCTCGCCTGGAAACGCACTCTGGATTTATTCCAGCAACAGCTGACCTGAGGCATATTCCACAGCTCAGCCAGGTTGATTCCACTGGCTCCGGGATAACGCTCTGCGCTACAGTCGCGAGCGTTATCGATTATTGGCAGATCAGGAGCCTGAATGACGTATGCGTTTTCTTTCTGTACCTTGTTACTGAGCCTGCTGTTCAGCCATACGGTACTGGCGGCTCCCCTGACACCCACACCGCCGCAGGCCTCTCCTCTGGACTGGCTGGCCAGCTTGCCGACACTGCATTACCACCGGCTCGAATATGGCTTTCAGGATGAGTTGATTCCGACCACCGAGCCACTCTTGTTGGGCCAGCATCAGGTACTCGCCACCGGGCTGGAGCTGCCACACTACGATCACCCGGTCCGTATCGACCTGCACTCATTAATCGACGAATACACTGTCTTTTATCCCTCTGTTCTGGTACTCGATGCGCAGTTTAACGCCGTAAGCATCTACAACAGTCCAGTGCTGGCCAATCCGACCCGGACTCGCACAGAGGCGGTGTATCTCCCTTTGGAAATCGCCCCGGGCGACCGTTATCTGGTGGTATTTACCGAGGCTGACTGGTTGGGACGGCTACTATTGATCCAAGAAGACAGCCGGCTGCTGGCGGTGGGTGAGCCCTACCGGCCACAATATCACCACCTTTACCGGGATCGTTATTTCACCACCGACAGTCCACTGCTGGATCTGGCGATTCCAGCCCGTACCGATACCGCCCCCAACTACTTGCATCACGGCTGGGAAGCCGGCCTGGGAATGGATTCAAACCACCAGGGCAACAGCCCCGGCCTGCTGCTCTATGGTGGCTACGCCATGCCTGTCAACCCGCGTATTGAAACCAGAGCCAGGCTTGGTATGCGTTATGCCAGTGGTGATAACCGTCATCGGGGGCTGATGATGCAATTTGATAGCAGTTACCAGCTACCCGACTGGTCAGCCGGTGTCGGCCTGCAGCTCGACATTGCCCATCACCACCAGAGCAGGGATGATAGCCGCCCGATACGCAGCAACACACTCAGCCCACGACTGTTTATTGAATACAAGGCCAGTCGGGCCATACGGTTCGAGTTGGCGTATCGATCCATCGCGGCTCAAACCGGCTGGGAAGTTCAGAACCGCGACGCCATCGGGGTAGCAATGACATACCATTATTATTAAATGCGTGTGTTTGAACCCGATGGATCACTATATTTTGTATTGGAGTGCCAACCATGACCACGTTTCTACGTACCACCCTGCTGGGCCTGATTCCCTTGATGTCTGCCATGACCCAGGCCGAAGTTGTCGGAGAAGTTGATACCGTCTTCAAATTGATCGGCAAGAACCACAAGATTGTGATCGAAGCCTTTGATGACCCCAAAGTCTCCGGCGTCACTTGCCATTTGAGCCGCGCCCAGACCGGTGGCATCAGCGGCACATTGGGACTGGCAGAAGATACCTCCGACGCCTCTATCGCTTGCCGCCAGATTGGTCCAATCCGTTTTCTCGATGATCTGGAAGACGGCGACAAGGTGTTCACCAAGCGTACTTCGCTGTTGTTCAAGAGCATGCAGGTGGTACGGTTTTTTGACCAGAAACGCAGCACACTGATCTATCTGGTCTACTCCGACAAAATGGTCGATGGCTCACCCAAAAACAGTATTTCGACGGTGCCGATCCAGGAATGGCACGCTCCGGCCACCACCGGTTATAAAGACTGATAGCACAACGAGTCAGGACGCCTCGGTGCAGACGTCATAAACCCGACACCGGGGTTATACCGGGGCTATGTATCAAGACGGATCCTGTAAACGCTGGCGCAAGCGCGGCACCATCCAGTCAAGACATTGCCGTACCCGGGGCGACACCAGACGATTGTGCGGGTAGACAAACTGCACCGGAAAAGGAGCCGGAGCATATGGCTCCAGCAGCGACAATAGCTGCCCATTCTGGATCGCCCCCTGTGCCTGATACGACATTACCCGAGCCACACCCAGACCATCCACCGCAGCAGCCAGCACCACATCCACCTGATTGCTGGTCAGGACCGGGGTAACAGCCTGGATAACCAGCTTCTCATGATCAATAAAACGCCATTGATTGCCCTGCGGCGCAAACAGAATCCCGGGCCAATTGGCCAGGTCAGTCGGGTGCTGTGGTTGGCCCAGCCGCTGAATCAATGTCGGGCTGGCGCAAATGCGCGTGTGAGTAATACCCAGCGGCAATGCAATCAGCGAGGAGTCCGCCAGATGGCCGATGCGCAAGGCCAGATCAAACCCTTCTTCAATCACATCCACCATCCGGTCCAGCAGGACCAGCTCTGCCGCCATACCCGGATGTTCCACCAGCCACTGGTTCAGCAATGGCGCCAGATGCAAACGCCCGAACATCACCGGAGCCGTAATCTGGATTGAGCCGGTGAGCGTGGTTTTACGTACATCCAAACGAAACTCGGCGGCTTCAACATCTGCCAGAATCCGGCGGCAATATTGCAAATATTCACGCCCTTCATCGGTCAGGGCAATGCGGCGGGTGCTGCGATTTAACAACCGTACTCCCAGATATTTTTCCAGCTCCGCCAGCGCCCGGACAATCGCCGCAGGAGAGCGGTTCATGGTATTGGCAGCGGCGGTCAGGCTGCCGTTATCCACAATCGCCACAAAAGTCGCCATCGCTCTGAATTTATCCATGCTTGTCCCACTTGTGCAAAAAACGTAATAAACCTATCAGGATAATCCTATTTATTGCGATTATCGAAGAGTGTTTACTGAACAGCATCCACGTCATAAGACAGGTCGACACCTTGATAAATGCCCGCAACCCGCAACCCGTTCTGCAATACGACCACGTCGGCATACGAGTGAGTGACAAGCAGCGTTCCGTGCATTTTTATGAACGACTGGGGTTTCGGCAAACCGCCCTGTTCGAGCACCATGAAGCCAATGAGATGGAGTCCCCCAGCGGGGTCAGAATCAACCTGATTTTTAACGCCACCCGACTGCATCATGGTCGCAATCCACTGCTGGATGAACCGGTGAAATTACCCGGCATCACCCACCCAGCGTTTGTGATCGAAGATATTTATGCCCTGCAAGACTGGCTCAAGGCGGAAGGCATCGCCATTACCGAAGGCATCCATCGCATTGGCCCACGGCGAATTACGCTGTTTATCCGGGACCCGGATGGCAATGTGCTTGAATTTAACCAATTGCTGCCGGCAGTGCCTGACAGCGACTCCGATGCCGTACTGTAACGGCATCACAGCCCCAAGACCCCGACAACAAATACAATAAGGAATACCTCATGCAACTTTATGATCTGGAACCATCCGGTAACTGCTACAAGGTGCGGCTGTTTGCGGCACTGATCGATCTGCCACTGGAATTGATCGCCGTTGATTTTCTCGATGGAGCCCACAAGCGTGCCCCTGTAACGGATCTGAACCCTTGGGGAGAACTGCCGGTATTAGTCGATGGTGATGTCACGCTGCGTGATTCCCAGGCCATTCTGGTGTACCTGGCCCGGGAATATGGCGGTCATCAATGGTGGCCAGACGGTGCGGCCCAACAAGGTGAGGTAATGCAATGGCTGTCTACGGCAGCCAACGAAATCCAGCATGGCCCCAACTCCGCGCGACTGGTCGACAAGTTTGGTTATGCTTTGAACAAGCAACAGACTCTGGACACCAGCAACCGTATTCTGGCTTTGCTGGAGCAGCACCTGACAACCCATGACTGGCTGGCATTGCAACGTCCAACCATTGCTGAATGTGCGGTTTTCCCATACGTTGCCATTGCCTGGGAAGGCGGCATTGATCTGTCGGGCTACCCGCACATCAACCAATGGATGGCCCGTATCAAGGCGTTGCCCAAATTTATTCCGATGCCGGGTATCTAAATCCAGACCCTGCCCATGGCGGGCAAGGGTTTGATGGTGTATTCAACAACGGTGATGAGGGCCACAGCACTGATCACCGTAATAGTTGTCACTGTAGTTACACCCCTGACGCGACGGGCGGTCAACCTTAGGGGAAGTGGTGGTTGGCGATGTTGCCGTTACAGCTGTCAGATTGGCTTCGGGTTGGGCCACCACGGAGATATAACGCAAGATACTGTTCATAACGAATCCTCTGTTTGTCTATCAACACAGTCAGATTAATCGCTATTTTCTATCACTAACAATGGCATATATCTCTTGCATTAATAGCCTTTGACAATCAATAAATTACTATCAATCTTCATCAGCTATTAATACATCACCAACTATCGCCATCACCAACTATCAATCTTCACTGACTATCCATCCCCACTGGCGATTCATTTCACTTCAGCTGGTGACCGCATCAGCCAGCGCCGCGCCGACCGGCACTGCCCGTCGACGTAATCGCCAGTCCAGCAGCAGAATCAACCCTGTACTCAGCAATGCCACCAGATCCACAGCCAGGCTTGCCCCGGTCACTGCCGCAATATCCAGATCCCCCGACAACACCAGTAACATGCTGCAAGCCGGAATCAGCAAAATACTCACCGCCGTGGCCTGCAGCAACTCGCTACCGGCCCGTTCACTGCCCCGTACACAGGCCCATAACAACCAGACCAGCCAGGTCAGGTAATATCCCCATAACAGCAGGATATTCGACGGATTGCCTTCACTGTTTTCAGCCAGCATCCCCTCCGACAGCTTGCTCACCGCCATGGCTACCGCAACCCCGGCGATACTGCCAAGACAAACCCCGGTCGTGGCATTGGCCATCCAGCGTACCGAGCGTGGCTGCTCTGCCATGGCTAATGCCGCCTTGCCGGATTTTTTGCGCCGACTCTGGATCCACAGCACATTGCCGCTGTAGAAAATAAACGCACCACTGAGACCAAGCGCAAAATACAGCCACTTCACTCCGGTGCCTCCAAAGCTGCCAAAATGCATACCAAAGAAGCTGCTCACCAGCATACTCCAGTCATCCTGTTGCCCAGGCAAAACACTGGTGTTGATCACCTCCAGGGTATAAGGATCAAGAATGACATAGCCTTCCCGTGCGCCACGGGTCAGGTAGCTGTCATGAGTAACCGCAACCCGGGCAATCGCTCGCGACGAATCCAGATTCATCAGCTCGACTGCCTTGACCTCAAACCCCGGAGCTTGCTGCTGCACTTGCTCCAGTAGCTGACTGATCGCTGGCAGCTCGGTGACCGACTGCTCCGTCGCTTCCACCCGTACACCAAACATGGATTTGTCACCGTACACTACCTCTTGCAAGGCATCGTAAAGCTCGTCATGGAAGGCAAACACCACCACCGTCACCGCAATCATCAGATGAAAGGGCAGGCTGGTAATACCAATCAGGTTATGGCTGTCCAGCCAGAAACGCTTGCGGCTCTTTTCCGGCCGCACAATCAAAAAATCCCGAATCAGTGTGGGCAATACCAATACGATGCCCGACACCAGCGCCAGGCAGTACAGCAACGATGCCACGCCCATCAGATACAGGCCAATCCAGCCATGGCCCCACTGTCCCGGTATTCCGGCAGTACGATGTAACAGATCAATCAATTCCCCCAGCTGACCAGGGGTCTGCTGCTGGACCTGCAATTGCCCGTCGTTATCCAGACTCGCTTGCCAGCGTGCCGCCGACAGATTCAAATCGCGGCTCCGCCCTCCTCCTTGCCAGAACAGCGGTGCATTGCCTTGTGGATGCTCCCCCAGCTGCAGCGTCATCCCCCGGTGGGCTGCCGGATACTGCGCCAGCACCTGATCCACCAGCGAGTCCAGCTCAACCGGAGAAAGCTGTGATGTCGGCTGCAGCTTGTCACTGGCCGTCTCCGACCACTGCTGGATTGGCTCTTCGAACATAGTGAGTGCACCGGCAAAAAAGCAGATAAACAGCAAGATGCCAGAGCTGATACCAACCCAGGTATGCAGGGTCTTGTACATTTTCAGAATGTCGCCCCGCACCTTGAATCCGTTTTTCATGCCATACCTCCGGTGCGAACAAAATACAGTGCCGTATGACTGATCAGCGCCAGGCTCCCCAATACCAGCCAGGCCCGGACACCATTACGAAACAAATACACGGTTGCCAGCAAGGGTACCCAGACCAGCACGATCAACCACATGTTGAATTGCACCTTGTTAGTGGCATCAATCCCTCCCGGCCCCCACCAGGCAAACAGACCACTGATGCCCAGTGCCAACAAAAATCCGGCGATGATGCCGCTGAGGCTTTTTGACCACCAGTCATAACGAAAATCCCGTGCTGCCATCAGTCGGCCCTCCACCACAGTAAAAACAGCGCCGGGAGTAACCCCAGCGCAAGCATGACCACCACCAGCCAGGCCAGGACTGCAGTCAGTGGCGGCACGGACAGCAGCCACCCCAGTAACGGCACTCCCTGTGCTACCAGCACCAACGGCCGATATCTGGCCGGTAGCGGTCGTGCCAGCCAGCGCTGGTTAGGCAAACTCAGGTACAACAAAGCCACCGCCAGCGTCGTCAGGCCAATAAGCAAGGTGATTGTGGTCATAAGAACATCCATCAGAAGTAGTAAGTGCCGCCAAAGTAATAGTTACGGCCCAGCTCGACAGTGGAAATATTGTCATCCATATCCGTCAGATTGATATCACCGATATTGTTGACGCCAAATTTGAGCTGTACCGCTTCATTCATATCCATCAGGAAACCCAGATCCGTGCGGTAATACGACAGCTTACGCACATTGGTCTGGGAGTCGGCCCAGTAGGAATAGGTCATACCCCCTACATAATTGACATTAAGACTGGCGCTGAGGGCATCCGTCGCCTGCATTTTGATACCGAGATTCGATTGATGCTCAGGACGATACTCAATCACGGCGTCGTCTTCGTCCTTGACGATCAGTCGGGTGTAATTACCGGTAACCACCAAACTATCGGTCAGGTCCAGATCACCGCTTACTTCATAACCTTTCGACGTGACCTTGCTCAGGTTGACCCAGACCGGGGAGTACACACCATCCTCATCGGCTTCGCCCAGTTCCCGTTCGATCTTGTCTTTGACCTCGGTATCAAACACATCCGCACTCAGACTCCAATAAGGCTGGCGTACTTCCACCCCCAGCTCTTTGGTGATACTGGTCTCTGGTTCCAGATCCGGATTACCGGGAATGTAGCAGCTGCCACCACAACTGATTTCGTTGTATTCCGGGCTTAACTTACGGCCATCCGGGGCTTTGAACGCCTTACCAACGCCCCCTTTTAATGTCACGGCATCATTCAGTTGGTAAACCAAATAGCTTTTCGGAGAAAAGTGACCACCAAAGATTTCGTGATGATCCCAGCGGCCGCCCAGCGTCAGGGTCAGCTGATCCGTCAGCGCCAGTTCATCCTGCACAAACACACCAGCCTGATCGATGCTGTATTTGCCGGTTTCCACATAGTTGACCGGGTCTTCCAGTTCCTGATGGCGGAAATCGAACCCGGCTACCAGATCGTTCATTCCCAGAGATGTATGGCCATAGGCCTTGGCGTACAGGTTGGTTTCCTTGGTGTGATGCTGGGGGATGTCATAACTGGTGTTGTAGTCGTCAACATCGCTGTGCTCATATTTGATATAAGCGGTGGTTGAAGCATTGCTCCATTGACCCGTATGAGTCAGTGCCAGGTCATAACGATTGATGGTCTGATCACGGTACGAGCTGGTGCCGTACAGCTGATAGGGACGATCATCATGGTTATAACCAAGGTCAATATCGATGCTTTGCTGTTCATCCAGATCCACGGTCAGCGTTGACGTCAGATTGCTGGCCGTTTTTTCTTCCTGCTCCGGTACCTCATCAGCATCATTGGCGTACCAGGCATCACGGCTGTACTGGTCCGCCGATACTGACAGGCTGACCTTGTCATTCAGAGACCCCATAACCGTCCCGCCCAAACGGTAACGGCCGCCATCTTCACCAGAGTCGACCACGGTGTATTCACCACTGACACTGCCGCGCCACTCGCCAGCGGACTTTTTGGTGATGATATTAATCACCCCACCAATGGCATCAGAACCATACAAGGCCGCCATCGGCCCACGAATCACTTCAATGCGTTCAATCGAGGACACAGGAATTGAGTTGAAATCAACATCACTGCCTTTGGCAAATGCACCGCCGGATGACACCCGCTTGCCATTGATCAGGATCATGGTGTAATCGCTGTCCAAACCACGGATCTGGATATCATCCCGACCATTACTGTCCGTCAGATTATTCAACCCTGCATTGGCTCGCAGCAAGTCACCCAAACTATCAACCGGAGCCGATTCAATTTCTTCAGCACTCAAAACGGTTGTAAAAGCCGGTGCGGTTTCGATTGGCCGTGCACTCATCGTGGCCGTAACCACCATGGACTCGAGTTCGATGTTCGATGAATCATCAGCCATCGCAGTAGCAGACAAGCAAGAACCAAGGGTCAGACAAGCAGGCGTTAGCCAACTGTGGGCTCCTTGAGAAAAGACAGAACGAGAACGGAACTTGGGCATATATTTCTACTCTTAGTGGGTGGTTAGACGTCGACGTCCCTATCAAACACAAATGATATTACCTATCATTTGTATTGTCTTCTGGTAAATACACCCACTGACAGCACCTTACAATTCTCTGCACTAGCGTTCACCCAGTGCTTCCTCCCGGCACAACCTCTCCGTGGCTGCTCTGGCCTGTCTGATATTTCCGACCTCTGAAGCCGGCCAATTCTGTTACAGTGGCGGCCGCTCTGACAAAGATGACATTCACAGAGGTTATTATGAAGTTCTTCTGGTCCCTGTTTGCGACAGCCTTTCTATTAATGGCCCTGATGCAATCCGCCGAGGCAGCCCCCAAAATAGACAGTGACAGCTTTACCCATCACACCTTCACAGCCGCGGTTCCAGCCAAGTCGGCACTCCTGGCCAGCCAGACAGATGCCGCTACAGGACCGTGGACCCAAACAAGTACAAGCAGCTTGATAAAAGACCTGTTGAATGGCTTGTTCAGTGGCAGCCTGTTTGCTTTTCTGTTTGCCAACGGCGCTTTTGATGGCATCCAATGGATCGATATCCTGTGGCTGGTATTAACCGGACTGGTCTTGTTGAAACTGTTTCGCAGACAACCTGCACACCCTCCTGGTGCAGACCAACACCACGGCACCTTCCTGTCCTCGGTCGCCGATACCATTGGCTCTCAGCATCACCCGCGCCAGGATCTCAGCGTGATAATGAACCAAACCATCAACAACGAACCTCCGATCAACCTGCCTCAGGACTTTGACCGCACAGCCTTTGTCCAGCGAGCGCTGGATCACTATCGACTGGTACAACAGGCCTGGAATGATGGTGACATGCGCACCCTCAGGGAATACGTCGTTGCCGAGCTGTACACCTTGCTGGCCCGTCAACGGGCTACCATGGCGGCAGCGCCACCCCAGACGGAAGTCCTCGATCTTGCCGCGGATATAGTACTGGCACGCCAGGTTGGTTCCGTACGCAAGATCAGCTTGCTGTTTCATGGCCATAGCCGGGATCATGGCGACCACAGCGAAGACCGTATTCGCGATACCTGGCACCTGGAACGGGATATGTCGATTGACGATGCCCCCTGGCTGATCACCGGGATTGAAGCCAGCGAATAACCGCCATACCGCAGCCACCGCCATACTTTTGTCATAATGACCTGCTCTTTCCGATGTCAGCAGGTATAATCACCAGCACTTTTTCACGGCAGCTGTGGCTGCCTGTCGTTGTCTTTGTTGGTGTCACATGAATCCAGACCTGAGCAAACTCCAGCCCTACCCATTCGAAAAACTGGCGAAACTGAAAGCTGCTGTCAGCCCCAATATGGCTCTGGAGCACATATCCCTGTCGATCGGCGAACCCAAACACCCTTCGCCCGTCTTTGTCCAACAGGCCATGATCGACAGCATCCGGTCACTGGAAAACTACCCCACCACCAAGGGTCTGCCAGAGCTCAGCAGCGTTTGTGCCGATTGGCTCGGCCGCCGTTTCAAGCTGAACGCCATCGACCCGGTAACCCAGGTTATTCCGGTTAACGGCACCCGCGAGGCCATTTTTGCCTTCGCCCAGGCCGCTGTGGATCGCAGCCAGCCACAGCCGCTGGTCCTGAGCCCAAATCCCTTCTATCAGATTTACGAAGGGGCAGCGTATCTGGCCGGTGCCGAGCCTTATTTTCTGCCATGTCTCGAAGCCACGGGATTTAACGCCGATTATGCATCTGTTCCGGCTGACGTTTGGCAACGTTGCCAACTGCTGTTTGTCTGCTCTCCAGGCAACCCGACCGGCTCGACCCTGAGCCTTGCCCAATACAAGGAACTGATTGCCCTGGCCGATCAGTACAACTTTATTATCGCCTCTGATGAGTGTTACTCCGAGCTCTGGGTCGATGGCAAAGAAGCTCCCGCCGGGCTGCTGCAAGCCTGCGCGGAACTGGGCCGCGACGATTACGACAAGTGTGTGGTCTTCCACTCCCTGTCCAAGCGCTCCAACCTGCCCGGCCTGCGCTCCGGTTTTATTGCCGGTGATGCCAAACTGCTGAAGCCCTTTCTGCTGTACCGCACCTACCATGGTTGCGCGCAACCCGTACAAACCCAGATGGCCGCTATTGCCGCCTGGAAAGACGAAGCTCATGTGGAAGAAAACCGCCGCCAGTACACCGAGAAATTCAAAACCTTTATCGAGATTCTCGAGCCGGTGATCGATATTCAACAAACCGATGCCAGCTTCTACTTGTGGTTAAAAACCCCGATTGCCGACGACCTGTTCGCCCAGCGCCTGTTTGCCGAGCAACACATCACGGTATTACCCGGCTCCTATATTTCCCGCGCCGTCGAAGGTATTAACCCCGGCGCCGGTCGCGTTCGCATGGCTCTGGTCGCCAGCGTCGAAGAATGCCGTGAAGCCGCCCAACGTATCCGCAGCTTTATCGAAACACTGAACGCCGAGCTGGCTGAATCAGCCTGAGGAGAGCACCGTGAGCCTGACCCCGAATCCCTTCGGCAGTGAGATTACTACCGACGATATTCTTGACACCCTTGGCTTTTTTGACGATTGGGAAGAGCGCTACAAATACATCATCGAGCTTGGCAAACAATTACCGCCAATGCCCGATGACAAGAAAACCGAACAGCATCTGATTCGTGGCTGCCAGAGCCAGGTCTGGATTGACTCCGATATCATTGACGGCAAGCTGGTACTGGAAGCTGACTCCGACGCCCATATCGTCAAAGGCCTGCTTGGCGTGGTACTCAGTGCCTACAATGGCAAAACCCCGGCAGCGGCCAGCGCCTTTGATATCGACGGCTACTTTGGCGCCATTGATCTGATCAAACACCTGAGCCCCACCCGAGGTAACGGTATCCGCGCCATGGTGCAACGGATTCAAGAGATTGCGGCAAACGCCTGAGCCAGTACACATCCACAAAATCATATCGACTCGACAGACACCCCTTGCCACAAGGGGTGTCTGTCTTCTTCATGCCAACACTGGCGGCGGTGATTGCGGTGATTGCGACGGTATGGCGTATGGCATGCCTGATTATCCGCAGTAACACCAAAACAACACCAAAACAACACCAAAACTGACTGGCCACCAGCCATTAAAAAGGGCGCCGAAGCGCCCTTTACCAATAGTCATGCTCTGCTGCGAGTATCAGTCAAGCTGATAGTCGTAGGTCATATCGTAGTCGGAGAGAACATCCACAGAAGAGCCGCCAACATCGACGGTTGTTGTCAGCGTAAAGCTCAGTGTAAAGGTCTTGCGTGTATCGGTATCGGTTAGCGTGGTGACTTCCAGATTGCTGATTTCAGAACCAGATGTCTCAAAGCTATCACTGACCCGATCTTCAATTTCAGGCAGGGAATCCGGTGCCTCCAGCCCATCGATAGTAACCTCAGGAATAACCGTCGTCGTTGCTCCAGACCTGAATGTACCACTGAAGGTCAGCGTCCACTCGCCATCCAGGTCACTGTCATCACCGCCAATAACGATGCCGCCGTTATCCGTACCTGCATCAATATCCATGTCGTAGTCATACACCACACCATCCACCGCCACGGTGAAAGAACTGGTGCTGAAGTTGATATCAATACTGATCAGATCCAGTACCGCATCGAAGCCATTGCCGTTGGCGCTGAACTCCGTAGTAAAAAAGTCGTAGCTGTCGGCATTCAGGCCATTGTCAGAAAACTGTTCGCTGAAATTGGCATTAACCTGCGCCTGGGCATCCTCAAGATCGTCGCTGGAGAAACTGGCAGCGGCATCAGACCAGCGTTGCTGCAGCACTTCCAGGCTGATTTCACCATTGGCCAGGAACATCGCCAGTGTCGTCAACTGTGTAATGTTGGCAACGCTGTTGGCGCTTGCGGCAAACGAATACTGTACGTCCGAGCCATCATCAGGAATAGCACGCAGCAAGAAAGGGGCTGTCATGCCGGTAACGGTAATGGTGTAGCTGCCATCATCCTCGGTCGCGACATTGACCTCGGTACCACTGGCATCGGTGACATATACAAAACCGTCAATCGCCGCACCGGTGGCCGCCGTACCTTCCAGTGTTGCATCTGATGTGTTGTCGTCACTGCTGCTGCCACTACTATCACTACCACCGCAACCAGTGATGGCCAACGTACTACTGAGCAGAGCGACAGACATCCAGCTCGTCAATGAATGTGTCCAGTTCATGATTTGATTCCTTTTTGCTAATCACAGGGTGCTTTATTTGGGCCTGGGCACCGGTAAATGGGGATATATTCCAATGTTTATGGTGGCCAAATAATAACCAGTAATTACATATCAATACAATTCATTACCAAATAAATACATTTTTATGCGTAAAGGATCACACCTTCACCGAATTGCGGCAGAAAGAAAGCTGGCTACGGTCGTGATTGGCAGTGGTCGTTATTGGCAGTTGCTATCAAGAGTTGTGATTGGCAGTTGTGAGAGGTAATCGACAGGAGCAATACGGGCAGTGATACAAAGCGGGAAAGATAAATATTCAGAGGACAATCATGCAAACGCCGCTGACAGTCAAGGCGCTCAAACACCCCCCTGACTGCCAGCATGGCTGCTGATATTGGCGCGCCGCAAGGATACGGCCCACCATCAGCTCATCATAAACCCAGCCATGGCTGGGCTTCAGATCAAACGATCTTTGGATCCAGCTCACCGGTCAAATAACGCTCATACATCACATCAAGGCAATCCACCTTGATTTTGCTGGCGTTACCCGCGGTACCAAAGGCTTCGTAACGGGCGATACAAATGTCAGACATCGCAGTAACGGTTTCTTTCAGGTATTTACGTGGATCAAACTCACTCGGGTTGGCCGCCATAAAACGACGAATCGCACCCGTAGAAGCCAGACGCAGGTCGGTATCGATATTCACCTTGCGCACGCCATACTTGATACCTTCAACGATTTGCTCAACCGGCACACCGTAGGTTTCTGGAATGTCACCACCAAATTCGTTGATGATGGCCAGCCATTCTTGCGGCACAGACGATGAACCGTGCATCACCAGGTGAGTGCCCGGGATACGCTGGTGAATCGCCTTGATGCGGTCGATGGCCAGAATGTCATCTGTTGGTGGACGCGTAAATTTGTAGGCACCGTGTGAAGTACCACAGGCGATAGCCAGAGCATCCACGCCAGTTTGCTTGACAAAATCGGCAGCTTCTTCCGGATCGGTCAGCATCTGGTCGTGGCTCAGAATACCTTCTGCGCCAATACCGTCTTCTTCACCGGCCTGACCGGTTTCGAGAGAACCCAGACAACCCAGCTCACCTTCAACCGACACACCACACGCATGCGCCATTTCAACGGTACGACGGGTAACGTCGACGTTGTATTCATAGCTGGTGGGGGTTTTGCCGTCTGTACCCAGCGAGCCGTCCATCATCACGGAGCTGAAGCCCAGTTGAATGGAGCGCTGACATACATCTGGCGAGGTGCCGTGATCCTGGTGCATACACACCGGAATGTGTGGAAATTCTTCCACCGCGGCCAGAATCAGGTGGCGCAAGAAAGGAGCACCTGCGTATTTACGTGCACCGGCCGATGCCTGCACGATCACTGGCGAATCGGTTTTGTCGGCGGCCATCATGATGGCGCGCATTTGTTCCAGGTTGTTGACGTTGAACGCCGGTACGCCGTAGCCGAATTCGGCGGCGTGATCCAGCATCTGACGCATACTGATAAGTGCCATAAATTACTATCCTTCTAACTGATTATGCTGACTGACCTGCACATCAGGTCAGTCCGTTTATATGTTGTGATTCTTATTTGGCGCGTTGTTCCAGTACCGCAACCGCAGGCAGTACTTTTCCTTCAACAAATTCCAGGAAAGCGCCGCCACCAGTGGAGATATAAGACACCTTATCGGCAATGCCGTATTTATCAACAGCTGCCAGGGTATCGCCACCACCGGCAATCGAGAAAGCATCGGATTCTGCAATGGCCAATGACAGGGCTTTGGTACCTTCACCAAACTGGTCGAATTCGAAAACGCCCACCGGACCATTCCAGATAATAGTACCGGCCTGTTTCAGTTGTTCGGCCAAAGCGGCGGCAGAATCCGGGCCAATATCAAAAATCATATCGTCTTCGGTGACATCCGCCGCCGGTTTTAATGTAGCAGCGGCGGTTTCAGAGAATTCTTTACCACATACCACGTCGCTAGGTACCGGGATGGAAACTTTTTCCATCAGAGCCTTGGCGGCTGGAATCAGTTCGTCTTCACACAGTGATTTACCCACCGGCTGACCAGCAGCGGCGAGGAAGGTATTGGCGATGCCACCACCCACAATAATTTGATCGCAAATATCTGACAGGCTCTCCAGCACTTGCAGCTTGGTTGACACCTTGGAGCCACCGACAATGGCCACTAACGGGCGTGCGGGTGTTGCCAATGCCTTGCCCAGTGCATCCAGTTCTGCCGCCAGCAATGGCCCTGCGCAAGCAACCGGAGCAAATTTTGCCACGCCATGGGTAGAGGCCTGGGCACGGTGAGCAGTACCAAACGCATCCATTACAAACACATCACACAACGCCGCATAGGCTTGTGCCAGCGTATCGACATCTTTCTTTTCGCCCGGATTAAAACGGACGTTTTCCAACAGCACCAGCTCACCTTCCGCAACGTCAACCCCGTTGGCAAAATCCTTCACCACCGTGACATCGCGTTCCAACAGACCCGACAAGTGGTCTGCCACTGGCTGCATGGAAAATTCTTCTTCGTAAACGCCTTCCGTCGGGCGACCCAGGTGGGACATCACAATGACGCGAGCACCAGCGGCCAGGGCAAGCTGAATGGTGGGCAAAGAGGCACGGATACGCGCATCGGAGGTCACTTTGCCTGCTTTAACAGGCACATTCAGATCTTCACGAATCAGAACGCGCTTTCCCTTCAAATCCAGATCGGTCATTTTGATCACAGACATTGTGGCTTTCCTCATATGTGTTGCAGGCGTCGCAAGCGCCCTGACTGTTTTTGTTAGTAATTACTTGTGTATTGACCCAACGCGGTGACATCGCGGATTCACATGGAACCCGCTACGGTATCACCTGCTCCGGATATTGTTGCCAAGCCTGGCGCCTGTTTCATATACAGCGCCGTATCCAGCATGCGGTTGGCGAATCCCCATTCATTATCAAACCACAGCAGCAACTTCAGCATTGAACCGGCGCTGACCCGAGTCTGGGTCGCATCAACAATGCAGGAACGTGGGTCATGGTTAAAATCAATCGAAGCATGCGGCTCGTACGTCACACCCAGCAGGCCACGAAATACACCATTGGCAGCGGATTGTATCAGTTCGTTAACGGCCTGTGCGCTGGTGTCGCACTTGAGCTGCAAGCTGACGTCCAGAGCGGACACATTGATGGTTGGGACGCGCAAATGCAGACTTTCCAGTTTGCCTGTCAACGCTGGCATCAGCCGGGCCACCCCTCTTGGCAAGCCGGTATCAACCGGAATAATGCTTTGTCCCGCAGACCGGGTACGGCGCAGATCCGAGGAGTAAGCATCGATCACCGGCTGATCGTTCATGGCCGAGTGGATGGTGGTCGTCACCCCCCGTTCGATGCCGAAGGCTTCTTCCAACAAGGTCAGTATCGGCACCAGACAGTTGGTAGAACACGAGCTGTTGGAAATAATGCGCTGCTCTGGGCGAATATCCGTGTGGTTGATGCCGTACACAATGGTGTTGTCGACGGCGCTGTCAGCCGGATTGGAAATCAGTACCTTGCCTGCACCGCTGAGCAGATGCGCTTCGGCGTCGGCCCGGGTGCGAATCTGGCCACTGCATTCCAGCACAATATCCACCTGGCACTCGGACCAGTCCAGCCGTGATGGACTGGATTCGTGGTACAGATGTACCAGATCGCCATTGATCCGCAGACAATTATCCGCCTCGACTACCACCTGGCCCGGAAAGCGGCCGTGGGTGCTGTCGTAACGCAGCATATAACTGACGGAGTCGATATCCGCCAATTCATTAATGGCCACAATCTGCAGTTGGGGGTGGTAACGATTTTCATAAAGCGCCCGGAGAACCGAGCGGCCGATACGGCCGAAACCGTTAATGGCGATGCGGGTAGTCATAGAATCCGACAGAGTCAGTCAATATCAGGGAGCGCTATTCTCCGGTAATTGCCATTCAGTAGCAAATCCACCAAGGCGCATGTCAGGCCGTTCTATTCAGTATGGCTTACCACTCAGACCACCTCTCGTCGCGCCACTATTTACCCACTCTCAGAATCTTGCCTGCATGCGCCAGGATGGCATCCCAGAGAACTAGTACCAAGGTAGTGCCTTTTTAAACAGGGATGGTCAATGACGGCATGCCAGAGCTTCCAGCAAACTGACAGCGTTCCGATTGATTCAGGTCAGCGTGTACTGCCCCTTGAACAATAAACTCTGTTTGCGATAACAATAATTCCCCGGAGAACTAACATGATCTACGCAAATCCCGGCCAAGACGGCTCAGTAGTTACCTTCAAAGAACGTTACGGCAACTTCATCGGCGGCCAATGGGTCGAGCCTGTTAACGGTCGTTACCTGGACAACATCAGCCCAATCAACGGTCAGGTATTCTGTCAGGTTCCCCGCTCCGACGAAGACGATATCAACCTGGCTCTGGATGCTGCTCACGCTGCCAAAGAAGCCTGGGGCAAAACATCCGTTACTGCACGTTCCAACGTGTTGTTGAAAATCGCCGATCGCATTGAAGCCAACCTCGAAAAGCTGGCCGTTGCAGAAACCTGGGACAACGGTAAGGCAGTACGTGAAACACTGGCAGCAGACGTGCCATTGGCCGCTGACCACTTCCGCTACTTCGCTGGCTGTCTCCGCGCCCAGGAAGGCACCATCGGTGATATCGACGAGCACACTGTGGCTTATCATTTCCACGAGCCACTGGGTGTCGTTGGTCAGATCATCCCATGGAACTTCCCGCTGCTGATGGCTGCCTGGAAAATGGCTCCCGCATTGGCCGCCGGTAACTGTATCGTCCTGAAGCCAGCCGAACAAACCCCGGCTTCCATCCTGGTTCTGATGGAATGTATTGGCGACTTGCTGCCACCAGGTACCCTGAACATCGTTAACGGTATCGGTGCCGAAGCAGGCCAGGCTCTGGCCACCTCAACCCGCATCGCCAAGATCGCGTTCACCGGTTCTACCCCAGTCGGTTCCCACATTCTGAAATGTGCGGCTGAAAACATCATTCCGTCAACGGTTGAACTGGGTGGTAAATCACCTAACGTTTACTTCGCCGACGTGATGGATCACGAAGACAGCTTCGTCAGCAAATGTGTTGAAGGTGCGGTACTGGCATTCTTCAACCAGGGTGAAATCTGTACTTGCCCAAGCCGTCTGCTGATCCAGGAAAGCATTTACGAACAATTTATTGGCAAAGTCATCGAGCGTATTGCCCAGATCAAACGTGGCAACCCGCTGGATACCGATACCATGGTTGGTGCACAGGCATCACAACAGCAGTATGAAAAAATCATGAGCTACCTGGATATCGGCCGTGATGAAGGTGCAGAAGTACTGGTGGGTGGTTCTGCAGAAACCTTGGCTGACGATCTTGGCACTGGCTACTACATTCAGCCAACGCTGATGAAAGGCAACAACAAGATGCGTATTTTCCAGGAAGAAATCTTTGGGCCAGTGGTTGCAGTAACCACCTTTAAAGACGAAGCCGAAGCACTGGAAATTGCCAACGATACCGAGTTTGGTCTGGGTGCCGGTGTCTGGTCCCGCGACATGAACGTAGCGTACCGCATGGGTCGTGGCATTCAGGCTGGTCGGGTCTGGACCAACTGCTACCACGCTTACCCTGCTCACGCTGCCTTCGGTGGTTACAAAAAATCTGGTGTTGGCCGTGAAACCCACAAAATGATGCTGGATCACTACCAACAAACCAAAAACCTGCTGGTCAGCTACAGCACTGATCCACTGGGTTTCTTCTAAGCCCGGAACCGATCAGCCGGCAACCAGTACGGGCAGATTGACAGATCTGTCCGTACTGTTCGACAACGATCAGACTGCACATCGTTTAGCGTATTGTTCAGACCTCAACCTCTCGTTCAGAGAGGCCTGTTGGCGTTTTATACGCCTTTCCGCTGCCCTCCGTGGCAGCGGTTTTTTCTCTCCTCTTGTATGATCAGCGCCACAAACTGCCTCGATACAAGCCAGCCTGACTGGTCGACCTGAGCTGACCACACCTCATTCATCCAGCACGCACCTGAACCGGTTAACCTATCGACGGATATCTGCCGGTGATGATGCCGCCGGTGACCTTTTCACCCCTATTGCCTCCCAGATTTGCCGCCCCTCCGGTGATATTCAGTTTCAGTTCAGCCTCCCCTTGTAATCTCTTGTGATCAATCAAGGAGATTCCGCCATGATCAGGCAACCCCAACCAGAGCAAGCAGCTGGCCGCTCAGCCTGCCCAAAGGCCGTACGACAGCTGCTGTATCTGCTGCTACTAACAGCCGCCACCAGCCAAGCTGACGCCACCCCTTCATTTACCGCCGCACTGGAAGCCAGCTGGCAAGCCACTCCAGAGCAACAGGCCCTGCGCGCCACGCAAACACTGTATCAACAACGTCGCCCAGACTGGTTAACCAGTGCGCCAGAGCTGGCTGTCGATTACACCCAGGGAGATCCGGCCGCCGCTATCGGTTCCGAATGGCAGTTAAGCCTGAGTGCAACACTCAGCAAACCCAACCAATATCACACCCGCAGCCAACTCAACCAGACCTCAGCCCGATTGATCCACACGGAACGGGACTATCAACGCTGGCTTTGGTCGGGGCGATTACAACACTGGTGGTGGCAATGGCAACAGCTATCGCTACAGCAACAGCGAAATACCAAGCGTCTGAGCGCAATGACCCAGCAACTCGACTGGTTGCAATTGCTGATTCGTCAAGGTGAACGCCCGGCCGCGGATCGCCTGCCCTTGCAGCAAACCTTGCAGCAATTAAAAGCCAGCCAGCTAACCTTGCAAAGCCAGCAACACGACTTATCCATCCAGTTTCGCCAGTGGACAGGCCAGGAAGATCTGCCGGACGATTGGCAGTTTTCCGCCGCTGCGGCACAACCACTGGAGCAACACCCGCTGCTGCGTTTCCAGATAGAGCAACGCCAATACGCACTGCTTAACCAGTCTCTCAGCCATCAACAGGCACTGACACCCAGTGTCTCTGTAGGCGTCAAGCATCTTGCCGCGACCTCGGATACCCCCACCAGTGATTTGCTTGTGCTGGGACTCAGCCTGCCTCTGGGCAGCGATGGTTACCAGAGCCAACGGGCGCAATGGCGTGAAGTGGCACAACAACAGCGGGCCGAACGGGATGTTCGCCAACAACTACAACGCCAGCAACAGGTGCTGGCCAGCCAGTTACCCGCTCTGGCTCAACGGGTAGCCGAGCTGCAGCAATTGAGCGCCGACGCCAGCCAGCAGTACAACGCCCAGTACCGGGCCTGGCAGCAAGGGCAACTGTCAGGGCTGGCCTGGCTACAGGTGCAAAACAGTATCTGGCAACTGCAGCAACAGGCTGACGAAGCCCGCCTTACTTACCAACAAGCCATCAGTGACTGGAACCAACTTCAGGGGGTGATACCACAATGACGTTTTTGAATATGTTGTCTGGCCATTCGAGCCAAGATCAATCCGCACACTGCCGAGTGGACAACACACCACAACAGCAGGTTAATCTGGCATCCGCCACACTGATCGTTACCCTGACCAGTATCCTCGCCCTGCCGCTGCTAACGTATCGGGCCGAGGCATTACCTCTCGATAGCACCGAACAGCAACGACTCGGGGTCGAATTCAGCACCCTGACAACCCAGGCCCAACTGCCACTGGCGGTGTTGCCTGGCAGTACCGCTGTCAGTGACCACCAGCGCCTGCAACTGATAATGCCATTCGAAACCCGGATCGAGCAGTGGCTACAACCCTCCGGCCAGCATCTCAATGCCGGTCAGCCGCTCTTACAACTGCACAGCCACGAAATACAGGCGTTTATCCAGAATCATCAACGCCAGCAACAAACCGCCCGGCTGTGCCAACAGCGACTGACCTATCTGCAAGATCGCCAGCGCAGCGGCCTGAGCACCCGCCTTGATATCGAAGAAAAATCCCTCGAATGCCAGCAACTGAGCGACAGCGTCAGCAGCAACCAACAGGTGCTGACCCATTTGCCATCCGCATGGCTGAACACTCACGACGCCGAGTTTACCCTTAACAGCCGCAGCTCAGGCTGGTTGATCCGGCTGAATCAACAGACAGGGCAAATCGCCAGCCCGGGCACAAGTCTGGCGGAATTCTGGCCAGACAGCGCCCTGGCGATTCTGGTTGAGGTACCGATCCGGCTGGCCCAACAGTTACAGCCTGGACAGTCGTTAGCGGTACGTCCTGTCGGCTCCGACGACCCCAGCGTGACCGACACCCACACCGCAACAGTGCAGCGTATTGAGCAAGGCATCAGCATCACGGGTCAGCAACAGGTCTGGCTGCAACTACAAACAGGACAACCGGTTCCCGGACAACGCTGGCAAGTCACCATTCCGTCGGCGCAGTCCGGCTGGGCGATTCCTGCCTCTGCCCGAGTCCGGGCTCAGGGCCAATCCTGGGTATTCCTACAACAGCATCATGAGATCAAACCGCTGGCGGTCAAACCCATCGCCGAAGGCGGCGGCTACTTGCTAATCCCGGCCGCGACCTTGCCCCGGCAGCCAACACTGGCTACCCGCGGCACGGCGGCCCTGATGTCTTATTGGCAAGCCAGTAGTGAGGAGGACAAATAATGCTGTCGCACTGGATTCAAACGGTTCTGATGCAGCGGATACTGATTCTGGTGATCAGTTTCGGCATCTTGGCCGCAGGGGTAGTCAGCTATCAGAACCTGAGGATTGACGCCTTTCCGGAAATATCTCCAACCCAGGTCAAGATCATCCTCAAGGCTCCGGGATTACCGCCAGAAGAGCTGGAAACCCGCGTGACCCGCAAGATCGAAGTTGAATTACTCGGTATTCCAAACCAGTCGATCCTGCGTTCCGTCGTAAAATACGGCCTGACCGATATTACCGTCGACTTTGCCGATGGCACCGATATTTACTGGGCACGCCAGCAGGTATCCGAACGCCTGGCCGCTGTCTGGCCTGAGCTGCCAGCCGACATCAGTGGCGGAATTGCCCCCATGAGCACCCCATTGGGCGAACTGTATATGTTTACCCTCGACGGGCCACAGTCGCTGGCCGAAAAACGCCGTATTCTCGACTGGCAAATCCGGCCCTTGTTGCGCACGGTACCCGGTGTCGCCGATATCAATGCCCTGGGTGGCAAGGTTGAAGCCTGGGCTGTGATTCCCGATATGGCAGCCCTGGCACAGGCCGATCTGACTCTGGCCGACTTGCAACACTTTCTGCAACAGAACAACCGCAATGACGGCGCCGGACGGCTGGAAGACGGCGAAGAAGCCATTCTGGTCAGTAGCACCGGCCGCATCACCACGCGGGATGACCTCGCGAATCGCGTCCTGGTCTATCGTAACGGCAGCCCGGTACGCCTCAGTGACGTTGCCACTGTCCAGCTCGATAGCCTGACCCGCTATGGCGGTGTTACCGACAGTGGTCAGGGCGAAACTGTCGAAGCTCTGGTCGTGGCTTTAAAAAATGCCAATGCCCGCCAAGTAATCCAGGGAGTCCAGCAAGCTCTCGACACCCTCAACCTGCCAGCCGGAATGGAGATTGGGGTCTTTTACGACCGCAGCAACCTGACCCAGCGGGCCGTTGGTACTGTCACCGAAGCGTTATGGATCGCCGTAGTACTGGTGATTGTTTTGCTCGGTCTGTTTATTGGTAATGTCCGTACGGCACTGGTAGTGGCTGTGAACCTGCCAATGTCAGCGCTGATGACGTTTATCATCATGGACAAACTCGGCATGAGCGCCAACCTGATGAGTCTCGGCGGACTGGCGATTGCCATTGGTATGCTGGTCGATGGCTCCGTTGTGGTGGTTGAAAACACCGTAACCCGCTTGCAAACCAGTCATGCCGGTTTGCCCCGCCTGAATGTGATCTTCCGGGCGATTCACGAAGTGGCTGTCCCCATTGTGTCCGGCACTCTGATTATCCTGCTGGTGTTTTCACCACTGGTGACCTTGCAAGGTCTGGAAGGCAAGCTGTTTGCTCCGGTGGCGCTGACCATTATGTTCGCCCTGGCAAGCAGTTTACTGGTATCCCTGACCCTGATTCCGGTACTGACCAGCTGGCTGATCCAGGCCGACAAGGTAACCACCCCGCGATGGGTATCTGGCTTGCAGTCGGCCTATCGCCGCTCACTCGAACGGACGTTAGCCAACCCATGGCCAATGCTCACAGGGCTGGCTCTGGCCGTGGTGGCCAGTCTGGTGGCTTTCACTCAGACCGGTAAAGCATTTATGCCTGAGATGGATGAAGGAGACCTGATCGTACAGCTGGAAAAAATTCCGACCATCAATCTGGAGGCTTCGCTGGCCATTGATACCCAGGTCGAAAAAGCCTTGCTGGCAGCGGTGCCGGATATCCAGCGCATTGTTGCCCGCGCCGGTTCTGACGATCTTGGCATGGACCCGATGGGACTCAACGAGACCGATATGTTTTTGCAGCTCAAGCCCGTCGAACAATGGCAAGCCAATAGCAAGGCAGAGCTGAGAGAACAGATTCGTACCATTCTGGAACAGTTTCCCGGTTTGAACTACGGCTTTACCCAACCGATTGATATGCGAGTGTCCGAGATGATTTCCGGTTCTCGCGGCGACCTGGCCATCAAGTTGTTTGGTGCAGACTTGTCACAACTGCAAGCGGTCTCCGAACGCATTGCCAGCCTGATGAAATCCCTGCCAGGTACAGCAGAAGTCATGTTGAACCAGGCGGATGGCATGCACTATCTGACCATTACCCCGGATGCGACCCGTATCCAGCAACTGGCATTGACCGTTAATGAAGTCCAACAATCTCTGCGGGCCGCTCTGGAAGGTATCAGGGCTGGAGAAGTGATTTACCCGGACAGGCAAGTACCCTTGCTGCTCCGCCATTCCCGCCCGGCACAAATCAGTGCCCTGCTGAACGAACACTGGTTGGTCACTCCCGCGGGTGATGCCGTACCGCTGGCGGAACTGGTCAACGCCACCGAAACACCCGGCCCGGTGTTGGTGAAACGGGAAAATGGTCAGCGTTTTGCTGTCGTCACCGTCAATGTCGAAGGCATCGCCCTCAGCGACTATGTCGCCGCCGCACAACTGGCTGTCAGCCAACACATCGACCTGCCCGGCGGCTACTACCTCAACTGGGGAGGTGAATTTGAAAACCAGCAACGGGCCAATACTCGTCTGGCAGTCATGGTTCCGGTAGCCATTGCACTGGTTTTACTGGTGCTGTTTACCACCTTTGGCCGCATCAACGAGGCTCTCCTGATCCTGTGTAATATCCCGTTTGCCCTGATCGGTGGAGTGCTGGCGCTCTGGCTCAGTGGCGAGTACTTATCGGTACCGGCATCTGTCGGCTTTATTGCCTTGTTAGGTATTGCCGTTATGAATGGTGTCGTGCTGGTTGATCAGTTCCGGCATTTACAGGCACTGGGCCAGCGCGGACTGGCGATGATTCTGGAGGCGGCAGCCGGACGGCTGCGGCCGGTATTGATGACCGCCAGCACCGGTGCGGTTGGTTTGCTGCCGTTGTTATTTGCTACTGGGCCGGGCAGTGAAATCCAGAAGCCATTGGCCATTGTAGTTATCGGCGGTCTGGTCACATCGACGCTACTGACCCTGTATGTTCTGCCACTGCTTTATCGCCGTTTTATTCTGGAGGCCACCCAATGAGTGCAACCGAGACCAACACACAACCACACACCTTGCTGACCCTGTCACTGCCACCCCGACAGGCCGATGTAGTGACCGACTGGTTACTGCAACAGGGATTACCCGGCTTCAGCTCCTGGACCGGTTGGGGCCATAGCAACCGCCTTGACCAGCTTTCCATCAGTGAGCAGATCCAGGGAAAACAAAACCGTACGTTCATCAGCCTGCATCTGAGCGAGCCACAATACCAGGCAGTCCTGGAGAATTTGCGCCAGAGGTTCAGTAGTTTTGATATTCACTATTGGGTACAAGCACTGCTGGCCAGTGGTCGCCTGACTCAGCGGTAATCCGGATTAAGAGGCAAGGACAGACGGACAATCAATCCAGCTTCAGCGCCGTTTTCAAACCGGATCCGGCCCTGATACTGCTCAACAATATCCGCCACAATAGCCAGCCCCAAGCCGAAACCCGGGCCACTTTCATCCCCCCGAACCCCAGGCTGATGCAATACCGTCAATTGCTCCGGTGCAACGCCGGGGCCATTGTCGGTAATCGTCAGCTGCAATTGCCCATCAATTTCGGCGGCCTGTACGTCAACAGTGGTGGAGGTCCATTTACAGGCGTTATCCACCAGATTCCCCAACAGTTCAAACATATCTTCCCGATCACCGGGAAAAGGCAACGCCGCTGGTAATTGCTGGCGAATAATCACCTCGGGATACAACTTGGCCATGCTTTGACAAAGCTGCTGCAGCAGCTCCGTCAGATCAATTTGCGGTGCCCGACTCATCAACCCGGCGATTCTGGCCCGTTTCATTTCATTATCGATCATATGGTTCATCTGTTCGATTTGCTGCAGAGAAATATGCCAGTCCCCTTCCGGCTGACCGCGGGCGACATCGTTGAGGCGATTGTTTAACACCGCCAACGGCGTTTTTAACGAATGCGACAGATTACCGCTGGCCATGCGAGCACGTAACAAACGTTCGCGGGTCCGTTCACCCAGCCGGTTGATTTCATCCACCAGAGGTTCCAGCTCCTGCATTTCGGGTGCTTCCAGGTGATCCCGTTCCTGCCGTGCCAACTGGCGCAATTGCTGCTGGATCTGTTCAAAGGGCAATAACGCCTCGTTGAGCTGACGGCGCTGCCAGACAAAAATAGCCGTCATCAGTACACTCAGCAACAGCAGCAAGGTTACAAACGCCTGTACAAATACGTCCATAATAGGGAGGAAATCTTCTGCGATCTGCAGCTCTACCTGCCGCTGCCCCACCGTCAGCGACTGGCTCATCACGTACAGGTTTTGCTCCGGTATGACCTGCTGCCAGCTCCACAAGGTCTCTCCCGCCAGGCGTTGCATTTCCAGTGCCCGATCACCCAACGAAGGCGACTTCAGTTGCTGGCCATTCCAGTTCACCTGGTAATAATGGCCGGATTCCAGGGCAACAAAGATAGGCGGTAAAATATGTTCATCAATATCCATGCGGTCGTCGTGCCAGTGAATCTCCTGCAACAACAAGTCTCGATCATGCTCCAGCCGGGTTTTGAAATAATCGGTAGCGGATACAAACAGCGCGATAGCCGTGGCAGTGGCAATCAGTACGATGATCACCAACTGCCCCACCAGCAAAGAGCGGAACAACCGGGCCGACAAGGACCACATTAGCGTTTCCCCATCAAGTAACCCTGACCCCGATAGGTGTGGATACGTTGCTGGCCGATTTTCTTGCGCAAGCGGCGGATATAGACCTCCACCAGATTTTCATTCTTTTCTTCTTGCCAGTCGTAGGTTGTATCCAGCAGCTGCTGCTTGGAGACAATTTGCCCGGCTTTTTGCATCAACAAACGCAACATGGCGAACTCGGTGGCGGTCAGGCTTGCACACATGCCGGCACCATCAGAGACCTGCTGTTTGGTTTCATCCAGAATCAGACCATCCACCACCAGCTGAATTTGCCCCTGTTGCTCAACCCGACGCCGTAATGCTTCGAGCCGCGCCAGTAGCTCTTCACTCTGGAACGGCTTGCCAAGGTAATCGTCAGCCCCGGCATTCAAACCATCAACCCGCTCCTGCCAACTGTTGCGCGCAGTCAGAATCAGTACCGGTGTGCTGATCCCTTGACGACGCCAGCCAGCCAGTACTTCCAGGCCCGACAGATAGGGCAAACCCAGGTCGAGTACCACACACCCGATAACATCCTGATGCTCCTGTAAATACCGGGCAGCCCAGTCCCCCCGCTCCAGATACTCAACACCATAACCAGCCTTGCTGAGATAACGTCCAACATCCCGACTGAGCTGGGGATCATCTTCAACCAACAGAATATTCAACAACAACCTCCAACCCCGCTGACGCCAGACCACCCGCAGCCAGAGTCAGTAAACAACCACTAATCCAGAAACCAAGACTAACATATGTCAGAGGGGCGGTTGGCTCCGGGTACGCTTCAACCACTGCTGCACCCAGGCTGGCCACTGCTCCGACAACTGATCATCCTGAATATCGAACCGCTGGCCATAAGCATTCAATTCAATCTGCCAGGCGTGTAACAAATGATGGGATGCACCCAAATCAGCAATCTCTGCCGGGGTTAGCGCCTGCTGCAGGCGCTGTAGATAATAGCGGCCGCCGTGGGCGTAAATCTTGTCGGCCACAATCGGATGTCCCAATGCCGCCAGCTGCGCCCGCAACTGGTGTTTACGGCCGCTTTTTAATTCGCATTGCACCAGTGTCATCCCGGCCTGACTGGCCAGACACTGAAACAGGGTGCGACTGAGTTTGGCCGCACCAACGCAGGCAGTCTGATCCTGCTCAGGGTCCACCACGTGCATCTGACAACGAATGGGGCTGTCACGTCGTTCCGCCAGATAACATTCAAAATCCAGCTGCTGCCAATCCGGCTGGCCATACACCAGCGCCAGATAACACTTGCGTTGCAGCAGACGGTCAAAGCGTTTTTTCCAACGTTTGTTGGCGGCGGAATGCTTGGCCAGGACCAGAATACCCGATGTCTCCGCATCCAGCCGGTGCAGCAAGTGTGCTTCGGTCGCCGGACTTTGACGGCGCACCAGATTGATCAAGGTATCGTAGGTATTGCGGGTGGTACGAGACACCGCCAAGCCGGGAGGCTTGTGCACCGCCATCAACTCATGGCTTTGCCACAGCAATTGCCAGCCCGTATCGGCCGGGCCTTCCTGATGCCCGGGCAACCAGAAGGCAAACCCTTGCCCTGCCCTTAATACCAACGAGGCATCGTGGCAGCGATGTCCGTCAACCAAGATCTCGCCCCGGTCGAGCGACACAACCAACGACACTCCATCGCGACGCTCACACCAGTGAGACCACAGGGTGGCCAAGGGCTGATCATCGAAGCACTGCCCTGTCAGCCAGAAACCATCTGCGTCAAACCCTGTGTTGTCGGATGCCGGGCCGTCGGGTGCCGTGCTGTTGATCGTTGTACTGCCAGGCCCGGTGTCAGACGCTGCCGCTCTGGACAGGCTCAAGCATCCTGCTCCAATGCCTCAACCCACAACACCCCGACATCCACCCGTATCACCTTGACGGTGGTTCCGGCCGCCAGCGGCTGTTGGCTTTTGAGTTTCCAGTCAATGCCGGAATAACGATGGCTGCTGTTGCCGCTGAGATCCACATCCTGCTCCAGCACAAACGCATCACGGGCAAAGTCGCTGTTGACCGGGGTGATTTGCTGTTCGTTTTGTAATCGCTTCAAGGGCCGCCACAATGCCAGGGCAAAGCCGCAAGTCAGCGCGGCATTACTCCATAACGCCGAAGTCGGCGTTTCCGGCAGCAGACCAACCAGCATCAGCAAGCCCGATACCACCAGCGACAAGCCCAGAAAAAACAGCACCAGCGAGGCAAAACCCAGGATGGCGACTTCAACGATCAAAGCCAGAATCCCCGCCACCAGCAAAGCCTGGGGAAGGTGTGACAACAGGTAGCTCATGATGAGTTTCCTTGTAATAGGGTGATTAAGGCGAGCAAGGTGGTCACGCCAGCTGCTGCAACAAACGTTCAAATGCCGTCAGGTCGGTATAACGTGTCGCCTCGCTGGCGGCGTGACTGATAAACGTCCCGGCTGACTGACGGATGCCACCCTCGATCATCAGGTTATCGTGCAGACCAAATTCTTCTATTTTTAATCCGTCCCGATCACGAATATCGCCCTCCGGGCCTGGGACTGGCTGTCCGGCAGGGCCAAATTGCGACCAGCTGCGAGCCAGAAAAGAGGCAGGATCATTGCTGTAGCCTGACAGCCGTTTTCCCAGCCCGCGCGCCAGACCCAGCTCGTATACCGTGCCCACATCGGCACTGGGACCACGGAAAGGCGTCAGGTTGGCAATCAGGATATCCGCTTGCCGGATCAGCGCTTCGTTGCCTCGGCTGATCGCCCAGGGTAATTCATCGGGGTCCGGACTCTGGACTTCCGCATCCAGCGGAAACAGGCCGATAAAACCGTAACGCTGGCACAAGGCTTTCTTGGCCATTCCCAGTTCGACAGCATCGGCTAAAAATACTTCTGGCCCGGCAAGGTAAATTACAGCAGTGGTCATGGCAGCATCTGATTGGTGATATTAGTGATATTAGTGATATTAGTGGTATTGGTGATAAGTGGGGATGGTGGCGGCAAAAGCCGTCAGGCACAAGATGCCTGACGCCGACGCGGTATTTGCTAGCCCTTGTTCAGGCTGTTGATAATCGTAGTGGCCGTTGCCACCATGCTGCTGGCATCGGTGCCGCTATCGGGCAGCAAGACAACAGACGATTCCTTGGCAATGGCGTGCTTGGCCTCAATGGCCTTGGAAGCCAGCTCCAGCTGGATCGCTTTTTGGCCATCCTCGGTATTGGCAATATCACCAACCATTTTTAATGCCATGGCACGGGCGCGCGCCACAGCCACTATGGCCTGGGCTTCACCTTCGGCCTGCAGCATCTGTTCTGCCTTGTCGGCTTCTGCCGCCAGTACCCGTGCCTGCTTCTCACCCTCGGCCACGTTAATGGCTGACTGGCGATCCCCTTCGGATTCCAGAATCTGGGCACGCTTGACCCGCTCGGCTTTCATCTGCGCTTCCATCGACTGCATCACCGATTGCGGCGGCACAATATCCTTGATTTCGTAACGCAGTACCTGGATACCCCAAGGCTCGGCAGCTTCGTTAATGGAGGTCACAATATTGATGTTCAGCAAGCTGCGCTCTTCAAAGGTGCGGTCGAGCTCCATCTTGCCCAACTCGGAACGCATGGTGGTTTGCGCCAGCTGAGTCACGGCAAACACATAGTTATCGACGCCGTAAGTCGCCTTGTACGGATCCAGTACCCGGAAATACAACACGCCATCAACGCTCAGGGTAATGTTGTCGCGGGTAATCGCCGACTGGCTGGGGACATCCTGCGCTTGTTCCTTGAGGCTGCGGTCGGCGGCTACCCGATCGATAAAGGGCACAATAAAGTTAAGGCCAGCCTCTTTGGTGGAGTGGTATTTGCCAAATCGCTCAATCAGCCAGGCCCGGTTTTGCGGTACAAATTTAATGCTGCTGCGCACCAGTACCAGCACAAACACCAAGACAATAGCTTCGACCGAAAAAACCAGCGAGAAAAGTGAATCCATGATGGACATCCTGTGTGAAGAAGACCTGTATTCTGAGGCGGCTCTTACACTCGGCGCAAGCGCTCAACAAGCATTTGTGCCAGTGAGTGCCAACAAGGTGATACCGTTCTGGATCAGAGTGCCCCACGCTCGGTATGGTTCGCCAGCACACCATCCAGGTGGTTGTAGCGCTGTTTCCAGTGGCGCAAAAAGGCCAGATCATCGGCAAAGGCCGGTGCCAGAGGCTGCGCAGCCTTGGCCTGGGTAATCCCCTGCGCCGGTTGTAACTGGTTACTGCCTTGTGGCACTTGCAATGCCCGCAGGCAATCGCTGCTGTAGCGATGGCTATCGATATTATCGACCACCCACCATTCCGCTTGCAGACGGTCGTGGGTAATGTCCAGCAACACATAACCGCGGAAGTAAAAATTCACAAACGCCAGATGCGGCAGCAGGGCTTCCAGCGAGGCAGCGGCCATCTGCGCCTGGGCATAACTCTCGATACCCGGCGAAGTGACTGCCGGTGTCACAAACTCCACCCCCAGTGGTTTGCCCGTCTCCGCCGCAAACGGATTCTGATACAACTCAAACGCCCAGGATGAATGAATATCCCCGGTGAGCACCACCCAGTTATCGACATTGGCCTGACTGACGGCATCAAACAGGCGTTGACGGGCAGCAGGATAGCCATCCCACTGGTCGTAATTGAAGGGCATATCATTGGTGCCCAGCTGGGCCACCATGACTTGCTGACCACTCAGCTTCCAGGTCACTCCCTGTTGCTGGGCGTTGGCGAGATTGGTGTAGAGCCACTCTTCCTGGGAGTAACCCAACAACGTACGACCGGGCAAGTTGCGCTCTTCCATCGACTCGGCCTGGGCATCACGCCCGGCCAGCCGGGTGTCCAGCATGCTCAGGTCGACCAGATCCCCAAACCGGAAGCTGCGATAGATCCCCATCTCCGGTTGCGACGGTTCACGGATCGGCATCCACTCCAGATACGCCTGCACCGCACCACTCAGACGTGAACGCCAGTCGCCCTCGCTCTCGATATCGTGGTTGTCGGCCCCACCCGTCCAGGCATTATTGGCCACTTCATGGTCATCCCAAATCACCAGAAACGGATGCTGGCGATGCACCTCCTGCAAGTCCTTGTCCTGCTTGTAACAGGCGTGGCGCTGGCGATAATCCTGCAACGAACGAGTCTCATGCAAAGGCACGTTAATACGGCCACTGTGCAGACAATCGTCAAGATCAGCGTATTCATAGATATAATCGCCCAGGTGCAAAATGGCATCGAGATCGGCCCGCTGCGCCAGCTCCCGATACACATTGAAATAACCTTTGGCAAAGTTGGAGCACGAGGTGTAGGCAATACGTAAATGCGCCACCGACCCTTCCGGCAAGGTTCGGGTGCGGCCGACATCGGAGTAATGGCCGTCGGCCTCGAAGGTGTAATAATAAGTAGTGGCCGGTTGCAAACCGCCAACATCCACCTTGACGGTAAAATCACGGCTGGCATCGGTAAAACCGGTTCCTTCCTGCACGACCTGCTGCAGCTGCGGGTCCGTGGTTATCAGCCAGCGATAGGAAATACCAAACGCACTCCCGGTCGTCGTGATACGCGTCCACAGCAAGACCTGATCGGTCAGCGGATCGCCACTGGCGATGCCATGCTGGAACGGGTAAGGCGTACGTTTCCCACCCGGCTTGACTACCGGGGCAAACAGGCTGGTACTGGCGCTGTCCAACAGGAACTCCCGACGAGTCAGGGCCATGGTCTCTCCGCAACAAATCTCATCAGCCGGATTAAGCCGTTGACCGATGACAACCCGATGGCCAGCCCTTGACGTTCATGTTGCGATTTGGAGTCAGATAGATGACAGCGCTCGTTACCTGGGATTGATGCGGGAGTGGCCTTGCTTGACTGGAAACAGGCGCAATCAGTTGCAACGCCAACCTTGAAGCCCTCAACCAAGGACTCCCGGAAAACTCTCCTTAGTCATCGATAATCACCTGATCACTCAGCAGAACGATTGACCATGACCCAGATGACTTCGTTGAACTGGAATCAGAACCAAAAGTGCAAAACCCGTCGCGAATGTTCTGGCCTGACGTCAGCAGACAAGCTACTGCATGGCGACAAAAGACGGAGTGTTGCCGATGCGGGTTATCAGGGTATCCCATTATCACTGTACTTTGGTTTTGCTTCTCAAGCTGGTGACGTACAGAACAATATCGCAGGACAGGGCTTTAAAGATGATATTGGTTTCGCAGCACCACTGAATTTCACGGCTGGAGGTGATGCCTTTAGAATTAGCAAACAGGATATCCTTCAGTAGAATGGCCGGATCATAAACGGGGCGACCTTCGCTATTATTCTTGTAAAGCAGGTGAAAGCAGACAGATCGAGTTTTTCAGAGATCAAATAGTGAGCGCAGGGCATACTCAAATGACCCCAGCTGCAACTGATCCTGATAATTAATGACCACCACCGGCGTTTGGTTGTAGTCAGAGTGCTTGAATCGAGCCATCACCGCCTCCTGCGTTTCAAAACCCGATCAGACCATAGCCAGGGAGGTTTTTCTATAGTCTGAACGCCGCATTAAGGTGTGAGCAACGCCTACCACGATACTCAATTATTGCACCGTAAACACAAAAGCCAAATCAAACCAAAACCGCCGAGCGTTGCGAATCCGTCTTAAAGCGTTTGTTAGCCGGAAAATGTCGTAGGAATTGATTTTGCAATACCAAATACACCGGTAAAACAATTTGTTACTCCCAAAATATCCAAAATAAATAGAACTTCAAAAATCATCATAGCTGTCGGTATTAGGTACGGAATTGAATACATTGCGTAAGCTTTACCTAAAAGGAACAACCTCTTTAGTCCTGTAATTTTAAAGTCAGCACGTGATTCTAGAACAGCAAACACATAATCAACTCGAACATGGTTTTCTGGCTCTGTTGATATTTCATGATAGTCGGCATGATATTTTTCTAAGTTAATACTGACTCCACTGTCTTTGGATTCAGATATTTCATTTCTTAGCTTACGTATTAGTCCCTTTATACCTACTCCACAACGATCTAGTGCAGCCGCGCGCAGGTCATATTTAGATGTACCAATAACAACAGAATAAACCAATACCGCTACAGCTAAGAAGATCTGCAACATACTGAGAACTTTGTCACCGTATGGAATCGTTAAACCTGAGTTTTGATACAAAGGCATAAAAATCAAGCCTAGTGACAACACCGTTGTGGTTAAGAACGAATATCTACTTGATCTTCCTAATCTAATTGAGGCATTAAACCTACATTTTGCAGTAATTCTCATACTATTTAAGAGCTTTTGCGCGGGATCGTTTTCTTGCTTCTCCTCTAGCTGAAATGAAAATAGCCAAACAATCGGCTTAACTACGAAGGTATCAAACAGACACTCCACGAATTTACTACCTCTTAGTTATAGTCTTAACACACTGAACTTATTCAAACTTTACTCGATATTTATTTTGATAGCTAAAAAACCTGTAGACCCCCCCCCTCCAGTCATTTCTACCAACAACTCGTTTTCTGTTGTTTATTCTCGATTGCTGATTGTTATCAGCCATCGTTTTTTTATTCTGTGTTTCCAACCTTTTCAGGCTTTGGTCGTCTGTAAGCTCGATTTCGTGCTACTTTTCGGTGCCTGTATTAAGGCTGTCTTCACTCTGTTTCACCGGCTGATCTGTCCGTATTTTGCCAGTTTTTCTGCATTGTGTACCAGTCAGTAAAGCGGCCATTGTCCCTTTACTTTGGTTTTGCTTCTCAGGCTGAAGCGGTTCAGCCGTTTGTTGGTGCCGATATTACCGAATACCGGTTCTACAACGGACATCTGCAGCGCTTGTTCAAACAGATCCTCAATGGCTTGGGGTTGGTTGCCAACAACATAAACGATGGCGGTGAAGTACAGATGTAATGCCAGCTCAATCTGGCAGCCCCTCGAACTCTGGCACTTCCCCTAACCCCTCATCCCAAACAGCTTTGCTGGATAAAAAAATGTGTGCTGTTGGCGCGATAGAGATTTCAGTGTCCAGGCACCCTGCGGGAACAACGAGCAAGCCTGGGGTCTGAGTGTTTGGTAACGCTGAGCCACACAGCTTACAAAAACTTTTGCTATGGCGAGTGCCCGGAAGCGTGTAGGAAGTCACTGCATCTGCACCCGACCGCCAGACCAATTTGGCTGACTGTGAGAATAGATTTGCCGCATGAGCTGAACCCGTATCTTTTTGGCAATACTGGCAATGACACAGGTAAAAGCTGTCGAAGTCACCTTTTATCTCAAATCTTACTGTGCCACACAGACAAGAACCGAAATGTTCAGTCATTAAAACCCCTCCATGGCCTGCTAGTAAAATACATATAACGAACCTGTAGAAAGACCTCTTTCCAGCCAGATTTCCCTACTAACAGCCCGTTTTCTGTTGTTTATTTTTAATGGCCGAGCTGGGTCGGACATCGTTTGTTTATTCTGTGTTTCCGGCCTTTTCAGGCTTTGGCGAAAGCTCATCTTTGCAAAATTGGGGAGGTTTTTCTACAGCCTGTCCCCTCGCTAACGTATGCCGCTTGCTGCGTCACTTTTAGGCGGCTTGTTAGCAGCTTCAGCTCGTAAACGTTCCACCAGCCAGACTTTAATTATTGATTGCCGAGTAACACCAACTCAAGCAGCTTCACGATCAAGTAACTCAACTACCCATACCGGAAAATCCACGTGAATGCGCTTCGCTTCCTGGTTTACCCGCCGTGAGTTCTTGAGCGTCATGGAAGTCGATACCATGCTTATGGAGATTCGCCAGACTTTTCTGATCATCAAACTCGAAAATGTTCATGAGTATAAATTGTTCCTTTTTTACTCATCATACAAGCCAGGCTGGTGAAGATTGCTAACGCTCGGCTTTGCGGCAAGTTTGGAGCACAGCGGAAAACCAACCACCAACATCGCAGCCCTCGAATTCCCGTTCGATACTGGTTAATCTGGTGAGCAGGTTTACTGTTTCTACTCTTGTTTCTACAGGTTGTTGCCATGTCGATTGTTGCTTCTCTCTCATCCCTTGCCTCTGGGCACGCCACCACGCCACTGACCTTGTTGGCCAAATCCGAATTCGAACCCTGGTTGCAGCAGCAACCTGCGGCCAAAGACTGGCTTGAAGCCAGCCATTATTCCGGAACGGGCACCGCTTTGATCCCGCAACCCCAGGGCGGTTGTCTGGCGCTGTATGTGTGTGAATCTCTGGATGACCCTTTTGCCTGTGGCGAGTTGTCTGCCAGTTTGCCAGCAACGGATTACGTACTGACGGAAGATGCCAGCGCAGAACGCTTGCTGAATATCGCTTTTGGCTGGGGAGTGGGCGCTTACCGCTTTACTCGCTACAAGGAGAACAGCAAGCCCCAAGCCCGGCTGCTGCTCGACGATGCCGGTCTGGTCGATAAGGCCAACCAACAGATCGACGCTATCAATCTGGTGCGAGATCTGGTGAATACTCCGGCTCAGGATATGATGCCGGCACAGCTGTCGGAGGTTACCCGGTCTTTGGCAGAAGAGTTTGGTGGCCGGTTTGAGGAAATTGTTGGCGACGACCTGTTAACACAGAACTACCCCATGATTCATGCCGTTGGCCGCGCCAGTGTGCACTCACCCCGGTTGCTCGATGTGCGTTGGGGTAATCCTGATTCCCCTGCCGTTACTCTGGTTGGCAAAGGCGTCTGTTTTGACAGCGGTGGCCTGAACCTCAAGCCGGGTAACTATATGCGGCAGATGAAAAAAGACATGGGGGGTGCCGCTCATGTACTGGGGCTGGCCCGGATGATTATGTCATCAGGTCTCGATATCCATTTGCGTGTGCTGATTCCTGCGGTCGAGAATGCCGTCAGTGGCAATGCGTTCCGCCCCGGCGATATTCTACCGACTCGTAAAGGCCTGACGGTCGAAATCGATAATACCGATGCCGAAGGTCGTCTGGTCTTGTGTGATGCCCTGGCGGAAGCCGAGTCAGAACACCCTGAGCTGATGATCGACTTCGCCACTCTGACGGGAGCCTGTCGGGTTGCGCTGGGCACTGAGCTGCCAGGGTTTTTCTGTAACGACCGTTCGGTGGCGCGAGCCTTGTCCGATGCCGGGGAAGCCGCAGCAGAGCCGGTATGGCAACTGCCGTTACACAAACCTTATTTTGAATTTATGAAAAGTGAGATTGCTGATCTGGTGAACGGCGCTTCCAGCCCTTATGGCGGCGCGATTACTGCCGCGCTGTATCTGCAAGCGTTTGTTGAGAACACTCCCTGGGTGCATTTTGACATTATGGCCTGGAATCTGCGCAAACTGCCCGGTCGCCCGGTCGGTGGTGAGGCCATGGGCGTACGCGCCGTTTTCCAGTATCTGAACGAACGTTACTCCTAAGCGGCTCCGATACACCGATACCCGGTGCGAGCATTCTGTCCGGGGTTATTCGGGTTATTACGCGCCCTGTAAAAGAGCAACCCGCTCTACTCTGTGCCATTTGTTATGGCACAGAGTACGACTTTCTGGCATTACCGGGCGGTATCTTACCTTGCCAGCCCTGATGCGCTGGTCAGATTGACCTCGCGCCGATGGCAGAATCCAACCGCCAACCTGACCCAAGCCTTTGATATTCAAGCCGTTCTCCCATGTCTGCCACACTGGCTGAGATGTTTTGTATCCTCTACGACCTTTTTGCGGCTCCAACGTCATTTTTCGTCAACTTGGCGTGAGAATTGAATATTCCTTTGGGGAATTTTTATTTCAAGAAGATCCATATATCACAGCAATCAGGACATTTATGACGCCTACCCGACCGGACGCTGTTCGCCTGCTTGGGCTCGATTTCGGCTCCACCACATCCAGTATGATGGTGGCGGAAGTCAGCCTTGGAAAACACAGCGTCAACGGCCGGATGACCTATACCAACCCTGTCCTGATCTATCGCTCGCCAGCCTGCTTTACGCCGTTCAAGAACCAGCAAATCGATACCGATGCCCTGCTACAGCAATTATCACACTGGATGCAGCAGGCTCAGCTGGAACAGTATCCGGCGCACACGGGAGCCGCACTGATCACAGGGCTGGCAGCCCGCAGTGACAATGCCCGGGTGCTCAGTCAGCTGATTGGTGAACGGATTGGTGATGCCTTGATTGCAACTGCCGATGACCCCGGTCTGGAATCCTGGATGGCGTTTATGGGCAGCTGCCAGTTACTGAGCCGTTATCACCATAACCAGCCGGTGCTGAATCTTGATATTGGCGGTGGCACCACCAATCCGGCTTTGGGCCTGTCGGGCGACGTTCAATGCTGCGGTTGTTATTACATTGGCGCTCGCCATTTCCGCTTTGAGCCTGGCAGCTATCGATTAACCGGTCTTTCCCCTTACGGCCGTGAGTTATTGCGGCAGTTGGGTGTCCGCGAGATACCGGCGGTGTTCGAGACTCATCTGTGCCAGCGTATTGTGCAGTGGATGGTGCAGAGCCTTGAGCAGATTGTGCTCGGCAACGAAGCCACCATTGATGATGGTTTCCGCCAGCTGGCACTGCTGAATCCAGATGGGCCACAGCATCATGCCAGCCCGCTGGTGACGTTTTCCGGCGGTGTCGGGGAATTGATTTATCACTTTCTCGATCACGGCAGCTGGCCAGCCACTACCGCTTATGGGGATTTGGGGATTGATCTGGCCCGAGCAATAGTTGCTTCCCCGATTCTTTCACGCTCTTTGTCGGTCCGCCCGGACAGCGCCGGTCGGGCAACGGTATTGGGGCTGACCTTGCACAGCTCTGATATTTCCGGCACCAGTCTTTATATCAGTAACGCGGCGCAACTTCCTCTCACCGATTTGCCGCTGTTATCCCATCTGTCGCTGGATGCCAGTCAGGAGACGATCAATCAGGTCATACGACTGGCTCAGGGCTGCCAACGCGGTGCCGCCATCCGGGTTCGTTGTCTCTCGAGCGAAACGGATTTGCCGCTGATCAAACGGTTTGCCCAGCGGCTGAACCACGCCAGGGATAGCACCTGCTTACTAACACAAACCCCATTGGTACTGTTGCTGGAAAACAACATCGGCAAGACCCTGGGAAATTACCTGAGCAACTGGGGCCAGCGCCCGGAACCACTGCTGGTGATTGATGAAATTCCCGACCGACAGGCACAATTTATTCATGTCGGTCGACCACTGAAACAAGTCATACCAATATCCTTTTTCGGTATGAGTCAGGAGGCTAGCTGATCATGTCTGTTTTTTGTCCAACCCCGACCCAACATATTCATGTCCCTGCGGTGGCAGAGCCCCAAACCTACGATATTTTGTTGATGCAAAAGCGCTATCGCTTTCGCAATCTGGCGCATCTGCTCGGAGCCGCTGACGTCAGCAAGGCCGGAGATCGTATTGCCGGACTGGCCGCCGCGGATGAAATTGAGCGCGAAGCGGCCCGCACCCTGTTGTCTCAACAGACATTGCAGCATCTTTACGATACTCCGCTGACCGATGCCGAAGGCCGCATCGACAGCGTGATGCGGATCAACTACGACATCGATATGGCTATCTTCGCCACCTTGCGCCATATGACGTTAGGGCAGCTGAAGGATTTGATGCTGGCCAGCAAGGGGCCGCGTATCCGGGAACTGGGCACCGCCCTGACTGGCGTAATGGTCGCGGCTGTCACCAAACTGCTCGATGTCCATGAGCTGATCCTTCTGGCCAAGCGCTTGAAGCACGGCGCTTCGGCCCAGGCTCGTACCCGTGTTGGTTTGGCTGGTACCTTGTCTTCACGCCTGCAGCCGAATCACCCGACCGACAATCTCGCCGGGATCAGCTTGCTGACCTACGCCGGGCTTTCCATGGGTGCCGGAGATGCTTTGCTTGGCCTGAATCCGGCGATTGATACTGTTGATAATATCAGCGCCGTTTTACACCACCTCGACAAATTGCGTCGCGAAACCGGAGCGCCAACACAAATTTGTGTGTTGTCTCATATCAAGACCCAAATGGCCTGCCTGCAAGAAGGTGCACCGGTAGAGATCATCTTCCAGAGTCTGGCAGGTACTGAGCGAACACTGACCGATGAATTTGACGTCACTGTCGAGCTGCTGGATCAGGCTTGTGCCTTGATGCAAACCCACGGGCCGCTGCGTGACACCGGGGCCGAGAATGTAATGTACTTCGAAACCGGCCAGGGCAGTGAGCTGACTTACAACAAGCACAATGGTCTCGATATGGCCACCTGTGAAGCCTTGTGTTATGGCCTGGCCCGTCGTTACCGTCCTTTTATGGTGAACAATGTCACTGGCTTTATTGGCCCGGAAACCCATCTCGATAACTTTGAGATGACCTACAGCTGCTTGCAGGATCACCTGATGGGCAAGCTGATGGGCTTGCCGATGGGCATGGCCCCCTGCTTTACCCTGCACTCCCAGGTGACTGCCGAAGGTCAGCAAATGGCAACCGAGTTGCTGGCTGCCGCCGGTGCCAACTTTTTTATGGACGTCTATTTGGGCAACGATCGTATGCTCGCCTACTTTGATACCAGTGGCCATGACGATCAGACCCTGCGCGAGATTCATGAACTCGAGCCTGCACCGGAGTATCTCAGCTGGGCGATGGATAAAGGTATTTTTGTCCGCGATGAAGACGGTGGATTGGAACGTGGCCCCAACTGGGGTAAACCAGAACAGTTCTGTGCATCAGAAAGTGACTACCAACGTTTGCTGGAATCGGTTCCAGCAGCTTATGGCTTTGATAATGCCGGGCCACGACCGAGCAATCAGGTGGCACGAACGCTGAGAAGTAACCAGGCGGTGGCTCGGGAAGCGATCTATGCCGACCTCAACGTCAAACAACTGACGGATACGCTGGGGTTTCGGCAACTGATTACTCGGGCCGACTCCCGGGAAATGCATTTGTCCAACCCGGAAACCGGCTCTTATCTCGATACCCATTGCCGCCTGAGCCTGTCGCCGGAATTTACCGATGTCCAGATTCTGGTTACCGATGGACTCAGCGCCGAAGCCGTACACCACAATATCGAACAGCTGCTACCGGTGTTGCAGGACGGCTTGCAAAGCCGGGGGTATCACTGTGGCCAAACCATCGTATGCCAATACGGCCGCGTCAAGTTGGCTGAAGATATTGGCCGCTCACTGCAGTCGCAACTGGTGATCAACCTGATCGGGGAACGCCCTGGAGGCGATGCCATGGCGTCCAGAAGCCTGTCGGCTTATCTGGCTTATCGGGTGGCTGATGACCAGCGTCCACAAGCCGCGGCTTTCAGTGGTAATCCGGATATTGAGTGGGAATACAGTGTGATTTCCAATATTTATCAGAAAGGATTACCGGCAACGGAAGCCGGTTCGGTAATCGCCGAAAAAGCAATCCAGATTCTGACTCACGGCGCTGCCGGAAATCGTCTTGAATCGCTGTTAAAACCGCATGCTGCTGCCTGATCCAGTCTGCGCTAACTCACTGCGCTGACCCGGTCTGAGCCAGCGCTAGCTGCGCCAGAAAAGGATGTCTGGCTTCAGCAAGTGGCCACTGCCTTGTACAAACAGCAGGCATAAAAAAACCCGCTCGAAAGCGGGTTTTCAGGAAGAACAGCCGATATTACTCAGCTGCATCATCCTTTACTTCTTCAATCTCTTCTGCTTCAACAACTGGACGATCGACCAGCTCTACATACGCCATAGGCGCAGCATCACCAGAACGGAAACCGCATTTCAAAATACGGATATAACCGCCTGGACGAGCTTGGTAACGAGGACCGAGTTCGTTGAACAGTTTACCAACAGCTTCTTTGCTGCGGGTACGAGAGAACGCCAGACGACGATTTGCAACTGAATCTTCTTTAGCCAGAGTGATCAGTGGCTCAGCAACGCGGCGCAGTTCTTTCGCTTTTGGCAGAGTCGTTTTAATGACTTCATGTTCGAACAGGCTCACCGCCATGTTTTTCAACATGGCTTGGCGGTGTGCGCTGGTGCGATTGAAGTGACGACCACTTTTACGATGACGCATGGTTTAATTCCTTACTAACTGAACGCTCAGCTTACGCAAGCACTTTGTCGTCGTTACGGAGGCTGGCAGGTGGCCAGTTCTCCAGGTGCATACCCAACGACAAGCCACGGGAAGCAAGAACGTCTTTGATTTCAGTCAGAGACTTTTTACCCAGGTTAGGAGTCTTCAACAGCTCAACTTCTGTACGCTGGATCAGATCGCCGATGTAGTAAATATTTTCTGCTTTCAAACAGTTGGCGGAGCGGACGGTCAACTCCAAATCGTCGACAGGACGTAGCAGAATCGGATCAATTTCTTCCTCTTCACGTACCTGTTCAACAACTTCATCATTCTCAAGATTGACAAAGATAGCCAGCTGTTGCTGCAAGATGGTCGCGGAACGACGGATCGCTTCTTCCGGATCAATGGTGCCATTGGTTTCCAGATCGATAACCAACTTGTCCAGGTCAGTACGTTGTTCCACACGAGCGCTATCGACGCTGTATGAAACCCGCTTGACCGGGCTGTAAGTGGCATCCAGCTGAAGTTTACCAATTGCCTTGGTTTCCTCATCATTCTGGTAACGAGATTCGACGGTTTCATAACCGCGACCTGAAGCGACTTTGATCGTCATCTTCAGCTCGGCACCTTCACCCAAATGGGCAATGACGTGGTCCGGGTTGACAATGTCAACACCATGATCCAGTTGAATATCGGCAGCTGTAACCGTAGCCGGGCCGGTTTTGGCCAGGGTCAGGTTCGCTTCGTCACGCTCATGCAATTTGACTGCAACGCCTTTCAGGTTCAGCAGGATTTCAATAACATCCTGTTGAACACCTTCAATTGCGCTGTACTCGTGCAATACGCCGTCGATTTCACACTCGACAATGGCCGCACCCGGCATTGATGACAGCAAGATACGACGCAGGGCTGCGCCCAGAGTGTGACCAAATCCGCGTTCCAGAGGCTCAAGAGTGACCTTGGCATGGGTACCGCTAACTTCGTCTACCTGGATGTTACGAGGTGTCAAAAATTCATTAACTGCACGCTGCATAGCTGCCCTTAAGCTCCTCTATTATTTAGAGTAAAGTTCCACGATCAGGTTTTCGTTGATTTCCGCAGGGAGATCAGCGCGTTCCGGAACATTGGTAAAAGTACCTTCCATCTTGCCAGAATCAACAGAGATCCACGCGCAATCGCTACGTTGACCAGCTAATTCCAGAGCAGTCTTGATACGATCTTGCTTGCGTGATTTCTCACGAATAGCAATAACATCGCCAGTTTGCACCTGGTAAGACGGAATATTAACAGTACGTCCGTTAACGGTGACTGCTTTGTGAGAAACCAGCTGACGCGATTCTGCGCGAGTAGAACCAAAACCCATGCGATAAACAACGTTATCCAGACGGGATTCCAGCAATTGCAGCAGGTTTTCACCAGTCGCACCTTTACGGCGCGCTGCTTCTTTGTAGTAGCTACGGAATTGCTTTTCAAGAATGCCGTACAAACGACGAACTTTTTGCTTTTCACGCAGCTGCAAACCATAGTCAGACAGACGACCACGACCTGCGCCATGAACACCTGGCTTGGTTTCAAGCTTACATTTTGTATCGAGTGCGCGAATGCCGCTTTTCAGGAACAGGTCAGTTCCTTCACGACGAGACAGCTTACACTTTGGACCAATATAACGTGCCATAATTCTGCCTCCTTATACGCGACGCTTCTTAGGTGGACGACAGCCGTTATGAGGAATCGGCGTCACGTCTGTGATGTTGGATATTTTGTATCCACATGCATTCAGCGCGCGAACGGCAGATTCACGGCCTGGACCTGGACCTTTAACTTCAACGTCCAGATTCTTCAGGCCATACTCTTTGGCAGCTTCACCAGCACGTTCTGCTGCCACCTGAGCGGCAAAAGGAGTGCTCTTACGAGAACCACGGAAACCAGAGCCCCCGGCCGTTGCCCAGGACAATGCGTTGCCCTGACGGTCGGTGATGGTCACAATGGTGTTGTTAAAAGAGGCGTGGATATGGGCAATGCCATCCACTACCTGCTTTTTAACCTTTTTCTTGGTTGATCTTTGTGGCTTAGCCATTTTTACAATCCTGCTTTTAATATCAACACTGCAACAAGTGAATGCAGCTACACTAAAAGTCCAATCCGGTAATCAGTGATTACTTACGGATTGGCTTGCGCGGACCCTTACGGGTACGAGCATTCGTTTTAGTACGCTGACCGCGAAGAGGCAGGCTACGACGGTGACGAATACCGCGGAAGCAACCCATGTCCATCAATCGCTTGATGTTCATTTGTACTTCACGACGCAGATCGCCTTCGACCGAAAACTTAGCAACTTCATTACGGATAATGTCCAGCTGGTCTTCGCTCAGAGAACCAATTTTGGTGCTCTCAGCAATGCCTGATGCGGCACAGATTTGCTGGGCAGTGGTCTTACCAATGCCAAAAACATAGGTCAGAGAAATCACTGCATGCTTGTTGTCAGGAATATTGACACCGGCAATACGGGCCATGTCTAACTCCGTTACACTTACTTGATGAAAGGGCGCGAGATACTACAAGTAGCTTGCCGTAAATGCAAGCTACTTGTTAACCACACCCGCCATGCCAGGAGAATTAACCCTGACGTTGTTTGTGCTTGGGATCTGAACAGATCACGCGCACACTGCCGTTTCGACGAATGATTTTACATTCACGGCACATTTTTTTAACAGACGCACGTACTTTCATGACAGTCTCCTAAAATGGTCTCAGCGATTAGCTGAGCCCATATTTTTCAAGTTCGCTTTCTTCATCAGGGATTCATACTGATGCGACATCAGATGAGATTGCACCTGCGCCATGAAATCCATAACCACCACCACTACGATCAGCAGTGATGTACCGCCAAAGTAGAAAGGTACATCGGCTGCTACCACCAGAAACTGGGGCAACAGGCAGACGGACGCAATATAGAGGGAACCAAACAGAGTCAGACGACCCAGCACGGTATCAATATACTTGGCAGTTTGAATTCCGGGACGAATCCCTGGAATGAAAGCACCGGACTTTTTCAGGTTCTCGGCCACATCTTTCGGGTTAAACATCAACGCCGTATAGAAGTAACAGAAGAAAATAATACCGGCAGCAAACAATACGATATACAGCGGCTGGCTAGGAGCCAGGGCCAGGCTAATGTCCTGTAGCCATTCCATACCTTCGCCTTGACCAAACCATTGCCCCAGGGATGCCGGGAACAACAGCAGGCTTGAAGCGAAAATCGCAGGAATAACACCCGCCATATTCAGCTTGAGTGGCAGATGGCTGCTTTGAGCACCCATCATTTGACGGTTGCCCATCTGGCGCTTGGCATAGTTGATGGTGATGCGGCGCTGTCCCCGCTCAACGAAGACAACAAACGCGATAACCGCGACTGACAAAGCAGCGATAACCAACAACAACAGGATATTCAAATCGCCCTGACGAGCAGATTCAAACGCCTGACCAACCGCACTTGGCAATCCAGCAACGATACCGGCAAAAATCAGAATGGAAATACCATTACCAATACCACGTTCCGTTACCTGTTCGCCCAGCCACATCATAAAGACGGCACCTGCCACGAAGGAAGGTACTGCTGCGATATAAAAATCGATACCAGAAGAGAAGGTGACACCCTGCCCCGCCAGCCCTGCTGACACACCGAACGATTGGACGGTAGCCAGCAAGACTGTGCCGTAGCGGGTGTACTGGGTAATCTTGCGACGTCCCGATTCACCTTCCTTCTTGAGCTGCTCAAGCTGAGGGCTCACCGCCGTCAGCAATTGCATGATAATGGACGCGGAAATGTACGGCATGATACCGAGCGCAAGAATACTCATACGCTCCAGGGCGCCGCCGGAAAACATGTTGAACATTTCCAGGATGGTGCCCTGATTCTGTTCAAACAACCGAGCTAACGCGTCCGGGTTAATCCCTGGTACCGGAATATGGGTACCAATCCGATATACAACAATTGCCAAGAGTACAAACCGGATCCGAGAGAATAATTCTCCCAGACCCTTGTTCATTCCTTGTGGTTGTGAGCCTTGAGTAGCCATTAGTCTTCGACCTTACCGCCTGCTGCTTCAATGGCAGCGCGAGCGCCTTTAGTGACTTTCAGACCTTTAACAGTCACAGCCTTGCTGATTTCGCCAGACAGGATAACGCGACCTTCTTTGAACTTGTCGCCTATCACGTCTGCTGCTTTCAGTGCTGCCAGATCGACAACATCGCCCTCAACCAAAGTCAGTTCGTTGAGACGAATCTCGGCAACGTACTGGGCTTTGCGTGAAGCAAAACCAAACTTTGGCAAACGACGATGGATCGGCATCTGACCACCTTCGAAACCTGGTGCAACGCTGCCACCTGAGCGAGACTTCATGCCCTTGTGACCACGACCACCGGTTTTGCCCAAACCAGAACCGATACCACGGCCAACGCGCTTGCGCGTCGGCTTGGAACCAGGAGCTGGACTCAATTCATTGAGGCGCATATTACTCCCCTTCAACCTTAACCATGTATTGAACTTGGTTGATCATGCCGCGAATGGATGGTGTATCTTCCAGTTCAACAGTATGACCAATGCGACGCAGGCCCAGACCTTTCATGGTTTCGCGGTGCTTTGGCAATTTGCCAATAGTGCTGCGAGTCTGGGTAACCTTTACAGTTTTCTTTTCCATATCGAATTACCCCAGAATTTCTTCAACAGTCTTGCCGCGTTTTGCAGCCACCTCTTCAGGTGACTTCATTTGCGCAAGACCATTAAAGGTTGCACGAACCACGTTATTCGGATTGGTAGAACCGTAGCACTTGGCCAGTACGTTCTTGACGCCAACCATCTCCAGTACTGCACGCATCGCACCACCGGCAATAATACCGGTACCTTCAGATGCTGGCTGCATATAAACCTGTGCACCGGAGTGACGGGCTTTGATTGGGTACTGAAGTGTGCTGCCATCCAGCTGCACTGTGATCATGTTGCGCTTGGCTTGTTCCATGGCTTTTTGAATTGCCATTGGAACTTCACGGGACTTACCGCGACCGAAGCCAACACGACCATTACCATCGCCAACCACTGTCAGAGCAGTAAAGGCGAAAATACGACCACCTTTTACTACTTTGGCTACACGGTTAACCTGAACCAGTTTTTCCTGGAATTCACTTTCTGAGCGATCGTTGTTGCGATCGTTATTACGTTCGTTATTTGCCATGATCTTTACCCTTAGAATTCGAGGCCGTTTTCACGAGCCGCGTCAGCCAGAGCCTTGATGCGACCATGGTATCTAAAACCGGAACGATCGAAAGCGACCTTGGTAATACCGGCGGCTTTTGCACGCTCAGCAATCAACTGACCCACTTTCGTGGCAGCACTGACGTTACCAGTTAAATCGTTACGCAGATCTGCTTCTACTGTAGAAGCCGTTGCAAGGACGCTAGCGCCATTGGCAGCGATGATCTGAGCATAAATGTGTCGAGGTGTACGGTGTACACACAGGCGAACCGCGCTTTTTTCACGGATATTTATCCGGGTTTTCTGGGCACGGCGCAGACGAGCTTTTTTCTTCTCATTCATGGCCTAGACCTTACTTTTTCTTGGCTTCTTTACGACGAACAATCTCGTCAGCGTAACGAACACCTTTACCTTTATAAGGTTCAGGAGGACGGTAACCGCGAATTTCAGCGGCGATCTGTCCGACAACTTGTTTGTCGACACCTTTGATTACAACTTCCGTCTGGCTTGGTGTTTCACAAGTCACGCCTTCAGGCAGTTCATAATCAACCGGGTGGGAGAAGCCCAGGGACAGGTTCAGAGTTTTGCCAGAAGACTTGGCACGATAACCAACACCTTGCAAAACCAGTTTCTTTTCAAAGCCAACACTTACACCGGTAACCATATTGTTTACCAGAGCGCGGAACGTTCCCGCCAGAGCATTGGATTGCTTGTCATTCTTTTTCGGAGCGAACTTCAGTTCATTCTCTTCTTGCTGAATATCCACAGCAGTGTGGATAGCCAGTTCCAAGGAACCTTGTTTGCCCTTAACAGAGATCTTGTCAGCGGCCAGTGTAATTTCAACACCAGTCGGGATCTGTACAGGAGCCTTAGCGACGCGTGACATGGTATCCCCTTAAAATACAGTGGCGATAACTTCACCACCGACACCCGCAGCACGGGCGGCGCGGTCAGTCATGACGCCTTTCGAGGTGGATACAATGGCTACGCCCAAACCTGCCTCAACTTTCGGCAGTTGTGCGGAGCCCTTGTACTGACGCAGACCAGGGCGTGATACACGCTGGATGCGTTCAATAACTGGCTTGCCTTCGTAGTATTTCAGATCGATAGTCATAACCGGTTTGGTTGACTCTTCTACTGAAAAACCACTGATATAGCCTTCTGCTTCCAGAACCTGGGCAACAGACGCCTTCATTTTTGAAGACGGCATGCTCACATTCGTATGACCAGCTTGCTGGGCATTACGAATGCGGGTGAACATGTCCGCCAACGTATCTTGCATACTCATTTATATTACCTCTGTTGTGCAGCGGCCTTCAGGCAAAGCCGGGAGCTTATTGCTCCGGCCTTGCATAAAGGGTGTGCTTACCAACTCGCCTTTTTCAGACCTGGCACGTTACCTTTCATTCCCTCTTCACGCAGTTTGATACGTGAGAGTTTGAATTTGCGGTAAACACCGTGCGGGCGGCCCGTTATTTGACAACGACGCTGCTGACGGCTCGCTGATGAATCGCGAGGCAGTTTTTGCAGTGCCTGTTGTGCATTCCAGCGTTCTTCGTCAGAAGAATCCTGGTTACTAATGATTGCCTTGAGTTCAGCACGCTTGGCAGAATATTTCTCTACCAGCTTTTCACGCTTTAACTCACGCTGCTTCATGCTGATTTTAGCCATGATTAACTCCTCAGTTACGGAACGGGAACTGCAGCGCTTTAAGCAAAGCACGGCCTTCTTCGTTGGTTTTGGCTGTGGTTGTGATGGTCACATCCATACCGCGAATCTTGTCTACTTTATCGTAGTCAATTTCCGGGAAAATGATCTGTTCTTTCACACCCATGCTGTAGTTGCCGCGACCATCAAAGGACTTACCGTTAATACCACGGAAGTCACGTACACGAGGCAGTGAGATATCGATCAGACGATCCATAAATTCCCACATACGGTCGCGACGCAAGGTCACTTTACAACCAATCGGCCAGCCTTCACGAACCTTGAAGCCCGCGACAGATTTACGTGCCTTGGTAACAACCACTTTCTGGCCAGCAATCAGTTGCATATCTGCAACTGCGCTGTCCATCAGTTTCTTGTCGCCCAGTGCTTCACCAACACCCATGTTCAGGGTGATTTTGGTGATTTTAGGCACTTCCATAATGTTCTTGTAACCAAACTCTTCTTGCAGCTTGGCTACTACTTCTTGTTTATACAGTTCTTCTAAACGTGACATAGCAGTATCCAGCTCCAATTAGGCGTCGATTACATCGCCTGAGGATTTGAAGATACGTACCTTTTTCTCACCGTCAACCTTGAAGCCAACACGATCGGCTTTTTCAGTTTTAGGGTTCCAGATGGCCACGTTGGAAGCCTGAATACCGGCTTCGCGCTCGATGATGCCACCTGGCTGTTGCAGGTACGGGTTAGGCTTCTGGTGTTTTTTCACCATGTTAACGCCGGTAACGATCAGACGGCCATCTTGCTGTACCTTTTGAACGGTACCGCGTTTGCCCTTGTCTTTACCTGCGATAACAACCACTTCGTCTTTACTACGGATTTTCAACATTTGCATTCCCTCCCTTAGAGCACTTCAGGTGCTAGGGAAATGATCTTCATAAACTTCTCTGAACGAAGTTCACGAGTCACCGGGCCAAAGATACGCGTACCGATTGGCGACAAGGATGCGTTCAGAAGAACCGCAGAGTTGACGTCAAAGCGGATAATTGAACCATCTGCGCGGCGAATACCTTTGCGGGTACGCACTACAACAGCGTTCATTACCTGGCCTTTTTTAACTTTACCGCGAGGAATTGCTTCCTTAACGGACACTTTAATCAAATCACCGATGCCGGCATAACGACGATGCGAACCGCCCAGTACTTTGATGCACTGGACACGCTTTGCGCCGCTGTTATCGGCAACGTCTAGCATGGTTTGAGTTTGGATCATGCCTCTCGCTCCTTAACTGACTCTACCTGGCGATTAAACCTTGGCAGCGCGCTCGTCGATAGTTACCAACGCCCATGTCTTGTTTTTAGACAGTGGGCGTGACTCTTGTACTGTAACGGAATCGCCAATCTGGCATTCGTTATTGGCGTCGTGCGCCATAATCTTGGTAGAACGTTTCACGAACTTTTTATAGATCGGATGCTTTACAAAACGCTCAACCCGGACAGTGATGGACTTGTCCATCTTGTTGCTCACGACACGACCACTCAGGGTACGAACGGATGTTGTGTTCTCAGTCATGATCATTCACCTGCCTTGCTTGCCAGCACAGTTTTAACGCGAGCAATGTCGCGGCGGGTTTGACTCACCAGGTGAGTCTGGCCCAACTGGCCGGTCGCTTTTTGCATACGCAACTTAAATTGTTCGCCTAACAGTTCTAACAGCTGAGATTTCAGCTCAGCCACTGATTGTTCTTTCAGTTCACTTGCTTTCATCACAGCACCGTCCGTTTAACGAATACAGTATCGAAAGGCAGCTTGGCCGCAGCCAGAGCGAACGCTTCACGCGCCAACTCTTCAGGCACACCTTCCATCTCGTAAAGAACACGACCTGGCTGAATCTGGCATACCCAGTATTCAACGTTACCCTTACCTTTACCCATACGAACCTCGAGAGGTTTTTCTGTAATAGGCTTGTCCGGGAACACGCGGATCCAGATCTTGCCGCCACGTTTCACCTTACGGGTCATCGCACGACGTGCTGCTTCAATTTGACGCGAAGTCAGACGACCACGGCCGGTAGCTTTCAGCGCATATTCGCCAAAGCTGACCTTGGAGCCACGAATGGCCAAGCCACGGTTACGGCCGGTCTGGACTTTGCGGAATTTGGTACGTTTTGGTAACAACATAACTCAATCCCCTTATGAACGACCGGATTTCTTCTTACCCTGGCTTTTGGCGCGCTCTCGTACCTCTTGGATACCGCCCAGAATCTCCCCTTTGAAGATCCAGACTTTAACGCCAATAACACCGTAGGTAGTGTGTGCTTCGTAAGTTGCGTAGTCGATGTCGGCACGCAGTGTGTGCAGAGGCACACGTCCTTCACGATACCACTCGGCACGAGCAATCTCAGCTCCACCCAATCGGCCGCTCACCTGGATCTTGATACCTTCAGCACCACCACGCATGGCGTTCTGAACGGCGCGTTTCATCGCACGGCGGAACATAACTCGACGTTCCAGCTGGCTAGCAACGCTCTGGGCAACCAGTTTGGCATCCAGATCAGGTTTGCGAACTTCTTCAATATTGATGTGTACCGGAATACCCATCACTTCGCTCAGGTCCTTACGCAGAACCTCAACGTCTTCACCTTTTTTGCCAATCACAATACCTGGGCGGGCAGTGTGGATGGTGACTTTGGCGTTTTGTGCAGGACGCTCAATGACGACCTTGCTGACTGATGCCTTTTCCAGGCGCTTTTCGATCATGGATCGAACAGCAATGTCAGTCAGCAGATTGTCGGCGTACTTATCCTTACCGGCATACCAGATCGAATTATGATCTTTGACGATGCCCAAACGGATACCGGTTGGATGAACTTTCTGACCCATCTGACCAACTCCTATTTTTCTGAAACTTTCACAGTGATGTGACAAGTGCGCTTGAAGATACGATCCGCGCGGCCTTTCGCTCGAGGGCGAATACGCTTCATGGTCATACCTTCATCAACGAAGATCGTGCTGACATTCAGCTCATCTACGTCAGCGCCATCATTGTGCTCAGCGTTGGCGATGGCAGATTCCAGAACTTTCTTGACCAGTTCAGCACCCTTTTTGGTACTGAAAGTCAGAATTTCCAGAGCTTCATCCACTTTCTTACCGCGGATCTGGTCTGCGACCAGGCGCGCTTTTTGAGCGGACAAGCGAGCACCACGTAAAACAGCGGCTACTTCAGACATACTTCACCCCTTCTTAGCGTTTGGCTTTCTTATCCGCTACGTGACCCTTGTAAGTCCGAGTCAGCGCGAATTCGCCCAGTTTATGTCCAACCATGTCTTCAGTGACGAAAACAGGCACGTGTTGTTTGCCGTTATGTACAGCGATGGTCAGCCCCACGAAATCCGGGAAGATAGTGGAGCGGCGAGACCAGGTCTTGATCGGACGCTTGTCGTTCTTCTCAAGAGCGGCCTCTACCTTCTTCATCAAGTGATGGTCAATAAATGGACCTTTTTTCAATGAACGTGGCACAGTTCAATCCTCTCTAGTTATTTCGCAGAACGACGGCGTACGATCAGATGGTCGGTACGCTTATTCTTACGAGTCTTGTAGCCTTTGGTTGGTACACCCCAAGGAGAAACAGGATGGCGACCACCAGAGGTACGACCTTCACCACCACCATGTGGGTGGTCCACTGGGTTCATTACCACACCGCGAACGGTAGGACGAACACCACGCCAGCGCGTTGCACCAGCTTTACCCAGTTCACGCAAACCGTGCTCGGCATTGCCAACTTCGCCCAGAGTGGCACGACAGTCAGACAGAACCTTGCGCATTTCGCCGGAGCGCAGACGCAAGGTGCAGTAAGTGCCTTCACGGGCAACCAGCTGTGCAGATGTACCCGCGGAGCGAGCGATCTGACCACCTTTACCAGGCTTCAGCTCGATGTTGTGAATAACGCTACCAACCGGTACGTTACGCAGTGGCATTGCAGAACCTACTTTAATAGGTGCGTGCTCGCCAGAGACGATTTCATCACCGGCACTCAGACCTTTAGCGGCCAGAATGTAGCGACGTTCACCGTCTGCGTATTTCAGCAGGGCAATGTTCGCGCTGCGGTTCGGATCGTATTCCAGACGCTCAACAACAGCAGGAATGCCATCTTTGTTGCGTTTGAAGTCGACGATACGATAGTGATGCTTATGACCACCGCCAATGTGACGAGTGGTAATCCGGCCATTGTTGTTACGACCACCGGACTTGCTGTTCTTTTCAAGCAGAGGAGCAAAAGGTTTACCCTTGTGCAGCTCTTTATTCACGACTTTAACGAGATGGCGACGGCCAGCTGAAGTCGGTTTAGTTTTCACCAATGCCATGACTTGAGCTCCTTATTCCGCGTCAGCGAAGTCGATGTCCTGACCGGCGATCAGGCGAACATATGCTTTACGCACATCGTTACGCTTGCCCATACCGCGTGCAGTACGCTTGGTTTTGCCTTTAATGTTGACAACCTGTACTGACTGAACTTTTACTTCAAACAGGGCTTCAACGGCTTGTTTGATTTCTGGCTTGGTAGCATCAGGAGCCACACGGAAAACATACTGTCCGTGTTTTTCGGCAACCCAGGTTGCTTTTTCAGAAATCTGAGGTGCAATCAGCACCTTGTAAAGGCGTTCACGGATCATGCGTAAGCCTCCTCAAGTTGTTTCAAGGCTTGCACTGTCACCAGGACTTTCTCGAATGCAATCAGGCTCACTGGATCGATCGCTGATGCTTCGGTCACGCCTACATGCGGAACGTTACGAGCGGCAAGATACAGCTTCTCGTCAAGATCCTCAGAGATGATCAATACGTTGCTCAGGTCCAGATCATTCAGCTTGGCAACAAACTCTTTGGTCTTATGGCTTTCAACGCCAAAGGAGTCTGCAACCACCAAACGGTCTTGACGAACCAGCTCGGACAAGATGACCTGCATGGCTGCGCGGTACATTTTCTTGTTCAGCTTTTGATCAAAATCACGTGGTTTGGCAGCAAATGTAACACCACCAGAACGCCAGATTGGGCTGCTTGAAGTACCCGCACGAGCACGGCCAGTTCCTTTTTGACGCCAAGGCTTGATACCGCCACCGGCGACTTCAGAACGAGTCTTTTGTGCTTTGGTACCCTGACGGCCACCTGCCATATAAGCAGTGACCACCTGGTGAACCAGGGCTTCGTTAAATTCGCGGCCGAAGGTAGTGTCAGAAACAGCTACCGCATTGCCTGCGTTAGTTTTCAGTTCCATCGCTTACCCCTTCGCCTTAACAGCTGGTTTCACAATCACGTCAGAACCTGGAGCACCAGGAACCGCGCCTTTAACCAGCAGCAGGTTGTTTTCCACGTCAACGCGTACGACTTCCAGGCTTTGGGTGGTCTGTTGTTCAGAACCCATATGACCAGCCATTTTCTTGCCTTTCCAGACACGACCAGGAGTCTGACACTGGCCGATAGAGCCAGGTGCGCGGTGTGACAAGGAGTTACCGTGGGTAGCATCCTGAGTACGGAAGTTCCAACGCTTTACGCCGCCTTGGAAACCTTTACCTTTCGTGGTACCAGTAATATCAACTTTCTGACCCGCTTCAAACTGGGTCACCAGAAGTTCGTCACCGGTACTGAAAGATTCTTCAGTACGGAACTCAATAGCGCCTCGACCAGCTTCGACATTTGCTTTCGCAAAATGACCGGATGCCGGTTTGGAAACGCGTGACGCTTTCTTAGCGCCAAAAGTAACCTGAATTGCACTGTAGCCGTCAGTATCGACGGTTTTTACCTGAGAGACGCGGTTTGGCGTTACTTCCAGGACAGTAACAGCAACAGATTGACCTTCTTCGGTAAAGATACGAGTCATGCCCGCTTTTTTACCGACAATACCAATTGCCATTTTAATTACCTCTCGTGTACGGGGCTTGGACCCACTATGGCCGCCTGACATTAGGCGTTACACAGAGCACTGTGTAAGGTTAAGCCTTTTATCTCTTAACCAAGACTGATCTGAACTTCCACTCCGGCAGCCAGATCCAGTTTCATCAGCGCATCAACGGTTTTTTCTGTTGGCTCAACAATGTCGAGCATGCGCTTGTGCGTACGGATTTCGTACTGATCGCGCGCGTCTTTGTTGACGTGCGGAGAGACCAGAACGGTAAAACGCTCTTTACGGGTAGGCAGTGGAATAGGTCCACGCACCTGAGCGCCCGTACGTTTGGCGGTATCGACAATTTCCTGAGTCGAAGTATCGATCAGGCGATGGTCGAAAGCCTTTAAACGGATACGGATTCGTTGGTTCATTACCAAACTCCAAGATTATGTGCAGAGCTCGCTTTCACCCCCAATTCAAGGGGACGCGAATTGTATGCGGCTGTACAAAAAGTGTCAACCGACAAAAATAAAAATGCCACAAAGCTGTGGTGAGACAGGAATACTTTTCGGCAGGATAAAAGCCCCGACAGAGGGGGCTTCTATTCAAGGTCGACATGATGTCGACCTTAAACGTCTGATCTTACTCGACGATTTTGGCTACAACACCAGCACCAACGGTACGACCACCTTCACGAATCGCAAAACGCAGACCTTCGTCCATGGCGATTGGCGCGATCAGGGTAACGGTCAGTTGCACGTTGTCACCTGGCATAACCATTTCAACGCCTTCTGGCAGTTCACATGCACCGGTTACGTCCGTAGTACGGAAGTAAAACTGTGGGCGGTAACCTTTGAAGAATGGCGTGTGACGACCACCTTCATCTTTGCCCAGCACGTATACTTCTGACTGGAACGTAGTGTGAGGCGTGATAGAACCTGGCTTGGCCAGTACTTGTCCACGCTCAACTTCGTCACGCTTGGTACCACGCAGCAGAACACCAACGTTCTCACCAGCACGGCCTTCGTCCAGAATCTTGCGGAACATCTCAACGCCAGTACAGGTCGTTTTGGT